>NZ_JBSPKY010000017.1:0-151113 GCF_053848025.1 Mesorhizobium sp. 128a
CGGGCGTGCCGGCATCGCGAACGTAGCTGTAGGTGCCGTCGGCGGCCAGCGTCAGCTTGCCGTAGGTACCCTGGATTTCGACGCCGAGCGTGGCTGCATTGTCGACAGCGGCATTGGTGTTGCCAGCCTGGACGCCAACCACCGCCGCACCGTCGGCGCCCTTGGTGTCGGCAACGCCGTCCGTGGTGTTCGCGTCGACCGCGTCCGTCCCGCCGACAAGCACATTGCCCGTCGCGGGGCCAAACTGGCCTGCGGCGATGCTGTCGGTATCGGCAATCGCCGTCGGCACGTCGTCGATGATGGCGACGGCAAAGGTGGTGCTGGCCGAATCGCCGTCGACATCCGTAACCGTGATGCTGAAATTGTCCGGAACCGTGTCGTTGGGATTGAAACCGTCCCCCTGTAGGGGATGAGTGACCGATTCAGTCACCGTGTAATTGTATTCGATAGCACCCGTGCTCGGGTTGTAGGAGACGATCGTCAGGTAGCCGAAATCGCCTGGAATCTGCTGGCCGACGCCGGTGACGGTGACGCCGTTGATGACGATCGAGCCGATACCATCCGGCGCGTCGATGCTGATCGTTCCGATGCCGGAGGTTTCCGCGTCACTCGGCGCGTCGCTGCCGGGTGATTGAGCCGGACCGCCGTCAAGACCGGTTTCGCTGGCCGCCTGGTCCGGGGTCAGCAATGATGTGGCCACCACCGAAACAGGCCTGTCGACGACAGACGGAAACAGTTCGCGCCGATCCAGAAGCCCAAATTGCAGAGCCGTGGGCGGCAACAGTGCCGACAGGTCAAACCCGTCGCCGATACCACCGGGGGGAACCGAAAAGTCTGCGCCCGCGCTTGGGTTCGGACCGCCCGGACCGGCCGATATGGAACCATCGGCACCGAAGGCGACATCGACATGGCTTGCTTCGAGAGCTGCCAGCAAGGCAACGCGCGGCACCTCGACGTCACCGATGATGAAGGTCGGCACGTTGAGCGCGCCATCCTTGATCACGATCACCGAGCCATCAGCCTGTTCGAGTACGAGGTTGTGGCCGTCGACCTTGATGTTGTCGATCGAGACGTTGGCAGGAAGCTTTACCACGTTGCTGGCGTCGGCCACGTATTCGTGGGACGCAGCTGTCGCCGGTGCCTTCGCCTCCGCAGGTGCATCTTGTTTGACGGGCGCGCCGCTGCCGACATCGACCGGTACGGGCTCGGCAGGCGCCGCCTGAGCGGCCTGCGCTACCTGCGTTCCCGCCTGCGATGGTGAGCCGCCATGTTCATCGGGAGAATGCTGGTCCCAAGAATTCGAGACGGTGTCCAATTCGTTATTGCTCGTCATAACCAAACCCCTTCGGTATTTTCCGGAAAGAGACAGTGACGGCCTCTGCTTTGCAACTATCCCACAACCGATTTCATATATTCCGATATGCCTGTCTCGGCATTTTTTATACGTGGTAAATCCCAAACGTATAACCTGATATACATTGGTCCGGCCGTGGCCCGTTTGATATCCGCCGGCCGGCGCGGGTCGATAGACAGAAGTATAAATTTGAATAAAATTTTACGCAAAATAGATGTTCCGGCTTTTCCGAAATTTATCCACCTTCCTTTCCAGTAATTTGAGACAAGATGGGTAGCGTCCACCGTCAAAGGTGGGCGTTATGAAAAAAGAAAAATCTGCCCCGGGGATAACCGGGCTCAAGCTGCTCCTGCTGGCAATGGGCATCGCAAGCCTGGCGCATCCATCCTCCGCAAGCGCCGTTGCCGAGGACAACCGCGCTGTCGTTGGAATGTTGGCAGCGGTCGAAACCCCGTCCAGTCTCGGTGGCGTTTCGCTGGCTCGGCCGCAACCCTGGCAGCCCGTTTCAGCCAACAGGGTCGGCATGGCTTTCGGCAGCTATGGTCCTGTTGCCGTTGATGAAAAGCGCGATCCTTCGATCGTGCTGGACGACGCCGGGATCGACCCGATCCAGACGGCGGCGATCATTCCCGGCGTGTTCGGTTCGGTCGCCCTGTCGATGCGCAATTTCCCGGTCTCGGCGCGCTGGGCGCCTGTCTACAAGGCAATTGTCGAGTGCACCGCGGGCAGTTCATGCGAGCGCAAGAACAGCACCTTTGCCGGGATCGTCGAGGCAGCGCGGGATAAGCGCTTCATCGACAAGCTGTCTTTCGTCAACTCAAGTATAAATCGCGCCATCGCCTACAAGAAGGACAGCGTGGTTTACGGCAAGCTCGACTACTGGGCCAAGCCTTCGGAAATCCTCGAGCGGCGGGCAGGGGACTGCGAGGATTTTGCCATCCTCAAGATGGCCGCGCTGTTGCATGCGGGCATCCCGGCCCAGAGCATGTCGCTGGTTGTCTTGCAGGATCGCAAGCGCGGTTTCTTCCATGCCGTGCTGTCGGTCAGCACCGGCAGCGGCGTTTTCATTCTCGACAGCCTGAGCAATGTCGTTTCGCGCGACAGCGATCTGCCGAGCTACGTGCCGCTGTATTCGTTCAGCACCGACCGCGCATGGATCCATGGTGCGAAGACCGGCTCTGCGCAAATAGCCGATATCAAGGGCGGCCTTTCAACGGTCGCGCCGGGCGAAGGTCTGCAGCAGTAAGTATGCCGTCACGGTGTCTTCGGCGCCCTAAAGCGCGTCGCGTGAAAACGGATTCACACGACGCGCTTTAGGTCATTGTTTGATGCATGTCGTTATCGCAAGAGGTCACTTTTGCTCGACATGCATTAGCCGCCGAAGACGAATGCCATCAGCAGTTCCGGCTCGAGCACCGGCGCGCGCGCCGCGTTCAGTTGACCTCGGTAGCGGCGGTCACCGGCGCCGATGACGAAACCGGTGGCGACCGGCGTCTCGCCATTGGCCTCGAGCCTTGCGAATATGTCGGCGACATTGAGGTCCAGCGCCAGCTTGAGGTCATGGCGCGCGTCCTCGTTCGGCGCCGCCGGCAATTGACGTCGCACCAGTTGCTGGAACTGCGCATTGAAGGTCAGGATCTTCTTCGACGAGGACAGGGCAAAGGCCGGCGAGGGGCAGGCGACCAGAATGGCGTTGATGGTCTTGATCGACGCCAGCCGCTGCAAGGTTAGGTTCTGGTCGGCCAGTCCGCGCATGCAGGCCACCCGGATTGCCGATGTCAGGTTTCCGGTGTTGGCGTGGCTCTCGGCGATCTCTTCGATCAGCATGCCGATCGTGCATTTCCGGCTTTCTGCCATTTGCTTCAGCGAGGTCCAGAACGCCCGTTCCAGGCGAATGCCGCGGCGCGTACCGCCACGCGCCACAACCCGAAACTCCAGCCCGAAATCCTCTGCCGCCAGCGGTGGCAGCAGCCGGTCGCGATCGGCAGGAGGGGAGATCGCGCTACCGCTCACTCATCGCCTCCTCGCGCGCTTTGTTGATCGGCTTCATCAGGTAGGTGAGGATCGTCTTGCGTCCGGTCTTGATGTCGACCGAACAGATCATGCCGGGGATGATCGAATAGGTCTTGCCGTCGCGTGTCAGCGTCGATTTGTCGGTGGCGACGCGAACCTGATAGTAGGGTTCGCCGGTCTTCTGGTCGACCAGGCTGTCGGCGGTGATGTTGGAGACCTTGCCTTCGATGCCGCCGAAGATCGAGAAGTCATAGGCGGTCACCTTGATCAGTGCATCCTGCCCCGGCCGGATGAAGGCGACGTCTCGCGGTGAAACCCGCGCTTCGACCAGCAGGGTCTCGGAGGTCGGGACGATACCTGCGACGACTGCGCCGGGCTGGACGAAGGCGCCGACCGTGTTGATGTCGAGTGTGTTGACGATGCCGTCGACAGGCGAACGGATGTCGGTGCGCGCCACCTTGTCGGTGGCACCGCGTATCGTCTCATCCACCACCGAGAGGTCGGCGAGCGCCTCTGTCAGATCGCTGAGCGCTTCCTGTTGCAGCTGCAGGCCGAGTTCATCGACCTGAAGCTGGGCTTCCGTGATGGCAGACTTGGCTTTCTTGATGGTTTCTCCCGCGAGTGCCAGCTGGCCATTGAGCTCGGTCTGCTCGCGCTCGACGCGCAACTGCTCGGTTCGCGCCATCAGGCCTTTCTTGACCATCGCTTCGACCAGCTTCGCCTCCTGGTCGCTGACGACCAGATTCTTGGTAAGGCGATCGGCATTGGCGTTGGCTTCGTCCAGTTCCTTTTCGCGCTGATCGAGGCGCGACTTGAGAACCGAGAGCTTGACTTCGAAGTTGTCGCGGCGCGCGATGAGCAGCTTCTGTTCGTTGTCGCAGATTTCCGGCGCCACCTTCTGGATCTCCGACGGGCAGGGAAACGCGCCCTCGAGAGTGCCGGTCTGTTCGAACTTGAGCCGCGCAATGCGCGTCTGCAGCGCCCGCGCCTTCGCCTGCTGTTCGCCTAGGCTGGAGGTGTTGAAGGTGTTGTCGAGGCGAATGATGAGGTCGTTCTTCTTGACGATCTGCCCGATCGTCACCGCGATTTCCTGAACAACGCCAGGCTCGCTGGCCTGGATGATCTGGGTCTTCGACGCCGGTATGATCTTGCCGTCGCCGCGTGCGATTTCATCGACCTCGGCAAAGGACGCCCAGGCGACCGAACTCGCAAAAAGCGCTCCGATGATGAATATCGACACCGACGCAAAAAGCGGCGGGCGGTCTTCCCTGGCAAGCATTGTCCATGCCCTAACGTATTGAATGTACTCAACAAGTCTGTTTCTGTCAGGCGCTCGTTCTCTGCAGCGCCTGTATCACTTGGTCTTTCGGTCCATCGGCAACGATCTTGCCCTGCTCGATGACAATCAGGCGGTCGGCCAACTCGAGCATGCTGAAGCGGTGCGTCGAAACGATCAGCGTCGTACTGCGATCGAAGGCCACCTTGAGCTGCTTGATCAGCTGGCGCTCGGAAGCCAGATCCATCGAGCCGGACGGCTCGTCCAGGAAGACGATTTTCGGTTTGGTCAGCAACAGGCGGGCAATTGCCATAGTCTGCCTCTGGCCGCCCGAGAGGTTGGTGCCGCGCTCGCCGACATTCATGTCGTAGCCGCGCGGATGGCGGGAGACGAAATCGTCGACGCCGGCAGCCTTGGCCGCTTCGACGATCTGTTCATCGGTCGCCTCCGGACACGCCATCAGGAGATTTTCCTTGATGGTGCCTGAAAACAGATCGTTGGCCTGCGCGACGATACCGACCGCGGCGCGAACCTCCGACGGGTGGTATTGGCGGATGTCGATCCCGTCCACCAGCAGCTCGCCGGAGGTCGGCAGGAAGAGCCTGCCGATCAGCCGCCCCATGGTCGTCTTTCCCGAGCCTATGCGGCCGATGATGCCGATCCGCTCACCAGGCTTCACCGAGAAATTCACGCCGGTCAGAACTTCGTTTTCGGAACCCGGATAGACAAAGCCGACGTTCCTGAACGCCATCGCGCCATTGCGAATGGGGCGGTTGACGAAACCAACCGTGTCCGGCCGATCCTCCGGCTGGGCCATGATCGAGTTGACAATCCGCAAGGAAAGCATTGCCTGACGAAGTCTGGACAAGGTGATTGCGATCTGCCCAAGCGGAGCCACCGCCCGGCCCGCCAGCATGACGGTGCCGATGATGGCGCCGGTGGAGACATGCCCTTCCGAAAAGGCATAGGCGCCGGCCACGATCAGGGCGACGGTCACCATCTGCTGGATGGCCTGCGTGATGTTGCCGGCGGCAGCCGAAAGCTGCTTTATCTTCTCGGACGTGTTGGATGCATTCTTGGAATGCTCTGCCCATTTTCTCAGAAGGTACGCCTCTGCCCGCAGCGACTTGATCGTCTCCAGCGTGGAGATGGATTCGACCAGCAGGGCCTGGCGTTGCGAAGCCTCGTTCATGGAAGCGGCAACGCGCTTGCCGATACGCCGTTGCGTGATCAGCCCGACGATCACGGAGGCGACAAAGGCAATGGCCGGTATGATGACCAGCCATCCGCCTATCGCATAGATGACAAGAAGAAAGACAAAGACGAATGCCGTGTCGATGAAGACGCTGATGGTGTTCGACGTGAAAAACTCGCGTACGAACTCGTACTGCGTCACCCGATTTGCATATTCGCCGGTTGAGCCGGGCCGTGCCGACAAGGACGAGTTCAGCACCTTCTCGAACAGCATATAGGAGATGCGAAGATCGGCCTTGCGCCCGGCATAGTCGATCAGCGACGCTCTGGCGGTCTTCAAGAGCAGGTCGAACAGAATGACCGCGCCGATCCCGATCGACAGCACCCAAAGCGTCGATATCGCCTTGTTTGGCAAGATCCTGTCGTAGACATTCATGGTGAAGATCGGCGAGGCAAGAGCCAGCAGATTGATGAATACCGCTGACAGGATGACCTTCGAATAGGTGCGCCAGAACGGCCCCATCGTTCCGGTCAACCAATGTCGCCGCTCAATCTTGGCCGCCGAACCGACGCTCATCCCCTCGACCGCGTTGGCATAGGTTATCGAGAAGGAAACCCCGCCGCTTATGTAGCTTCCGGCAAGTTCGGATTTGCTGATGGTTGTGCGACCGTCCTCCTGGGGAGCGGTCGTAAATCCATCGTCCTCTGTCTCGGCAAGCAGCGCAACCGGCAATTGGCTGACGCGAAACAAGATGGCGGGGAGGTCGATGCGTCCGCGAAGAAAATCGCGATGGCTGAACTCCGTGATTTCAAGACCGACACGTTCAGCAAGATGCCGAATGGCGTCGATATCGATTCGGGTATCCGACAGCGGCACGCCGGCAAACAGCACGGTCTCGGCACTCGGCCTGCCCAGGTAGCCGGCAACAGCCGAAAAGCAGGCCTTGAAGGCCTCCTTCGGGGACAGGATTTTAGGTTGTGGGTTCACGATCCGCCCGCAGGACTGTCGTTAGACCTTGGCCTTACTACTTTTTCCTTACCGGCGCGAGGATGTCGAAAGGCAGATCGTTCTTCTGTTCCGACGGCGTGCGTGCATAGGTTTCGGTGTCGGCCGTTTCCGGTGCGTTGAACTCGGCCTTGGCGTAGGCGGTTGCCTGTTTGGCCGGCTGAAGGTCCATGGTCTTCAGCAATTGTCCGGTTGCCGCCAGCAGTCGGTACTGGGCGAAAAGCGACGCGTAGGACGCGGTGTCGGCAAGCGTTGCTGTGTTGAACCGCGTGTTCTGCGCGTCGAGCACGTCGAGTAGCGAGCGTTGTCCGACCTTGAACTGCTCGCGATAGGACGCCACCAATTTTTCGTTGGCCGCAGCCTGAAGCTTCAGCGTCTTGGCCAGGTCGGCCTGCCGGAAGCGTCGATCCCATGACGTGCGGACGGCTTCCTCGATCTCGCGCAGGACCTGGTGCAGGAAAAGGCGCTGCTCGCTGGTGCGGCGAACCTGTTCTTGTTCGTTAGCCTTGTCGATGCCGCCGCGATAAAGGTTCCAGCGCAGCACGACCCTTGCCTGAAGATCGCTCGTGTCGCCATCACTGCCATCGATGTCGGATCCTGCCCGGGCGACGCCTTCGGCGGTAATCGAGGGCCCGAATTTTGCCCGTGCGGCATCCACCAGGGAAGCCGCGGCGTCGATATCGCTGTTGGCCATATGCACGCGCGGATTGTTCTGTCGTGCCAGCCCGATAGCTTCATCAAGCGATCTCGGCAGCGCGGCGGACACATCGCCCGGCCTCGAGGCACTGGTCAGCGGCTTTCCGACAGTCTTGAAGAACCGGATCTTTGCTGCCTCGAGTTCCTCGGTGGCTTCCTGCATACGGGCCTTGGCGGCAAACAGCCGCTCCTCGGCCTGCTGCCGATCGGCCTCGTTCAGTGCGCCGCCGGCAATGCCTTGCCGGATGTCGCCGAGAATTCCCTGATGGAATCCGAGGTTTTTCTTTGCTTCGACAACGATCGAGGCCTGCAACATGGCTTCGAGGTAATCCTGGACAACCGAGAGCCCGATGAATTCGGACCGTTCCAGAACCCGGAACGAGGCGCCGTCGACGCGCGAGGCCTGGCGGTTCAGTTCGGCGCGCCTTGCACCGCTGTCGTAGAGCGTCTGCGTAACCGTGAGGTCGGTTTCAGCTGGATAGAGCGTGTCGTTCTCGATGGAAAGCGAGCGCCTGTCCGGATTGTCGAGGCGGCGAGCCCCCGCTGACGCTTCCAGGTCAACGCTGGGAAGATAAAGCCCCTTCGCCTGGCGCAGTTCGAATTCGATTGCTTCACGATTCTCGATTGCTTGGCCAATCTCGGGATTGGACTCCACCGCGACCGCCATCGCCTCCTTGAGAGTGAGCGCGTGAGCGTTCCCGCAGCCCAATATGGCAACCGTTGTCAGCAGGCCAAGGCGCTTGCCTATGGCCGACATAGTTGTCGAATTCATTTTGACCACCCCAACATTCCCCCTGCACCTTATTCCAAGCGCTGCAACCCAAGCATGATTGTCTACAGATTTACAATTTAGCGGTCGCTAAAACCGTGGGCTCAAGTCACAAAGTTACGAAATGTAGCAAAAATAGCACAAAAAGACGCCTGGCTGCACTCTGATTGAGCGCGACCACATATGTGTGTTTCCACGGTCTGCGACCCTCGAGTTGACGACGTCCATGCGGAAACCCACGCCATTGCCGGGGGGTGTCACAGCTTTCCTACTCCGGTGTACTCGTTTTTTTTCTGCGTCGATTGGTGTGCGACTGCGCGACGGCCATTTGCAACTCGGGTGTGATCTCCAATGGTGCATTTTCTGCCCCATGTGGGTCCTGCAGCCCCTGGACGTGGACGGTCGGGAACGGGAGTTCGATGCCCTGCTCCTTGAAGACCTGGCGCAGACGCACATAGAATTTGCGTTTCATGCCGAAAGCGCCTCCGGGTCTGGTCATGGCCTTGACCCTCAAGACGATGCCGTACTCGCCGAACTCCTGTACGCCCTGCATCTTGATCGGGTCGAGCACCCAGTTCTTGAACTCGGGATCTTCTGCCAGTTCGAGGCCGATTCGCTTGATCAGCTTGCGAGCGAAGTCGATATCGGTGTCATAGCCGACGGTGATGTTGAACTTGTCGATAACCCAGTCACGGCTCTGGTTCTGGACTGCCCCGAGTTCACCGAACGGTATCGTGAACAGCGGACCACGATGGTGGCGCAGCTTCACCGAGCGCAGCGAAAAGCTTTCCACTGTACCCTTGTAGCTGCCTGAGGAAATGTATTCGCCGACACGAAAAGCATCGTCTAGCAGATAAAACACGCCCGAGATGACGTCCTTGACGATGGTTTGTGCGCCAAAACCCACGGCGACGCCGACAACGCCGGCGCCGGCGATCAGCGGGCCGATCTGGATACCGATCGAGGCGAGCATCATCAGCACCGCCATCACGACGATCACTGCAAGCAGAATGTTCTGGATGATCGGCAAAAGCGTGCGCAACCGCGCCTGCTGGGGGTCGAGGGTCGGGACTTCCTCCTCGCCCATTGCCGCCTGCGGCATCTCGATGCCCAGCTTTCGTTCGATCAAGGCCTTGATGATCGACCAGCCGAAATCGGCTGCAAGCGCGATGACCACGACGTTGATCAAGCCGCGCAATATCAGCGTGGTGATCGTATCGCCGTCCCGCATGGATTGCATGTCCAGGCCCAGGACCCCGGCGAGAAAGTAAGCCGCCGCCAGAATAAAAATCATCCGGATTCCGCGGTCGATGGCTGCGATCGTCACCGCCGGGATCGTTGGCCGGCCAGCTTCTTCCGAACCCGGCCGCAGGATGAAGTTAACCCCACGCTCGGTCAGAACGATTGCCATGGGCAGGAAGAATGCGGTGAAGGTAAACCAGAACAAGGTGTAAAGGCCGGCTATGCGCTGCAGGAACAGAGCGACGAAATAGGCAGTCAACAGCCATGTCGTTGCCGTGTGACCGCTTTGGCGGGCGCCGTCCCGCTGGATTCTGGGCCGACGCCAGACGGCAACCAACACGAGCGACAGCAGGAGGAAATCGGCGACCACGGACAGGACCGTCATTCCGTCCTGATCGATGCCTAGACCCGGCAAGAGGATAAAGGCGGCGAAGACGAAGGCGAAAAACCCGACAATCCGGGGTAACCAATAGGCCCAATGGTCAGCGGTCTCGTTGGTGATCGGCAGGGCACGAACCTCAGCGGCGTGCTCGACCTCCATAAAGGAGGGGACGAGCATAGCCATGACGTACAGGCGCACACCCCAGGTAAAGACCGCGGCAATCAGAAATGTCAGCACAATCTCGCGGATCAGCCCCGGCCACTCGAACAGCATGAATGCGCCGGCGCTGCCCAGAGCGAACGAGACGATCATCATGCTGGAATAAAGCGTGCGACCGCCAATCTTCTTGGCCCGCCCGACGGGCGTATCTTTCGGCTGTGCGATGATCCAAAGACGAAATGGACGGGTGAGCTTGTACGTTGCCCAGGTGAGCGCTAGGCCAGCGGCGATGAAGATCGCGACCAGCACCAATATGCTGGCTGGCCCCTTGTTCGACATATCGTCCATGGTATTGGCCCGGACGCGCGCGAACTGGCCCGGCAGCGAGGGCAAGGTTCGCACGATCTTTTCAATATGATGTTTGATCCGATCGAGCGTCGAGGAGGCCATCGTGTTCATCTGACCTGGCGCAGCCGCGGTGCCGGCCGACGGAGCGCCCGCCCCGGCGGGTGTCTCC
Organism: Mesorhizobium sp. 128a; assembly: GCF_053848025.1. Classification (NCBI taxonomy): domain Bacteria; kingdom Pseudomonadati; phylum Pseudomonadota; class Alphaproteobacteria; order Hyphomicrobiales; family Phyllobacteriaceae; genus Mesorhizobium; species Mesorhizobium sp. 128a. Next base: position 10,609 of record NZ_JBSPKY010000017.1, read on the forward strand.
GTTGACCCGCCGTCCTGATTTCGCTGTTGGGCCACCCAGGCCTTCACCGACGGATCGTCGAGAAGCTCGAACAACTGATTGACCCTTTCAGGTGGGGCGGTCGCCGGCGTTTGCGCATGTGCCTGAGCAGCCAACAAAAGGGCGATCCCAAAGACAAGCGGCCTGGCAATCAGGACAAACATCGCCGCCAGGTCTCCGAGAAGTCGTGCCGGGCGCGCCGGAGTCTTGGCTCCAAATCGTCGATTCATGAGTGGCATCGTGCGGTAACCTTCCGGTCAAATCGGCGAGCAAAGACAGCTAGGTCCGTCGTTGCACCTACCTTGAACAAGCCGATGTTGTGGTGCAAGTCTCATCGGTCCTGGCTAGTCCGTTGGGCAGGGCACCTGGTGACGGCAAGCTGTCGCCTGTCCCTTATTGTTGGAAGGACTTTCCAGTTCGACAATTAAGGATATCTTATATCCACAAGGATGTACAATATCCTTAATAGCGAAATTGACCGTGACGGGATGGAAGGGCGTCTACGACATCCTCACCAAGGATGGCTACACCGTCAGCCTCGTCCAGAACCCGACCGTACAAGGAAGAGGCGCTCGTCACCCGCCGTGCGATCGATGCCATGGCAAGGTCGTGTTGGCAGGCACGCCACTGCCCTCCGGACTGACTGCGGCACCATGTCTCTGTGCTGGTCGCCAGAGCTTGGTTGCCAATCCAAGGGCAGCCACTGAAACTGCATCGCGTCGACGACCACCTCCTACCGAATGAGAATTCGCGCATGAACATAGACGGTACCTGCGATCCGCGCTTTGCCGGCGTGCGCGAGGCGTTTGGCAGGTCTTTCGACCAAGGGCTCGAGCATGGTGGCGGCGTGTCGGTCGTGGTCCATGGCAGGACCGTCGTTGATCTGTGGGGCGGTCACGCCGATGCCGCGCGCAGCCGCCCGTGGCGGCAAGACACGCTGGTCAATGTCTGGTCCTGCACCAAGGGCGTTGTGGCCTTGGCCATCGCCATGTTGGTGGAGCGCGGCAGGCTCGATTATGCCGCCCCCGTTGCGCGCTACTGGCCGGAATTCGCGGCAGGCGGCAAGGAGCGCATCACGCTCGATCAGATCATGTCGCATCAGGCCGGGCTGAATGGTCTCGCCGTGCCGATGGACGAGGCAGGGCTGTTGGCGTGGACGCCCTTTGTCGACGCGCTTGCCGCAATGCCGCCGCTATGGGAGCCCGGCAGCCGCTGTGTCTATCATGCTCTCACTTATGGCCACCTCGCTGGCGAAGTGCTGCGACGTGTCGACGGGCGAAGCGTGGGCCGCTTCATCGCGGAAGAGATCGCAGGCCCGCTTGGCGCCGATTTTCATGTCGGTCTGCCGGCCAGTGAGGATCCCAGGGTCGCCGAGATGATTGAAGGTCCAAAAACTTCGGACTGGGTCGAGTTTGTCCGCGCCTCGCCCTTTCCCCACGCATCGAATAATCCGACACCCCGGGCAACGGCGCCCAACGATCGCGCCTGGCGCGCCGCCGAGGTGCCGGGCGGCAATGGCCAGTCGACTGCCCACGCACTGGCCCGCATCTACGGCATGATGGCGGCCGGCGGCGTGTGGGAGGGCAAGCCTCTGATCGGCCCTGCCGCAGTCGCAGAAGCAGCAAGACTTCGCATTCGCGGCATGGACGACAGCTTCGCGTTGCCGACAGCCTTCGCCGCCGGCTATCAGATGGAGGATCCCACCTATGCCGGGCGCGCGTCGCCGCAAACGTTCGGTCACAGCGGCTGGGGCGGCGCCATCGGCTTTGCCGATCCCGTCGCCGGTGTCGGGTTCGGCTATGTCACCAATCGTATGCTCGGTTTCGACGACCTCGATCCACGCCGCAAGGGTGTGATCGACGCCGTCTACGATGCTCTTTGATACAAGCACACACGCTGGTCATTGATTTCGCTCACCCCGAACATCACGAGACCAGAGCGCCAATCACCGCGGCACAGTCACCGGCTTTGACCAGGCCGGGGAAATGACGCCCCGCCAGCATGCCGGACATTTTCGCTTTGATTTCCTGAGGAGCGATGCCGGTGCGGCCGGTGGAATGGATGCGCGCCAGCACCGCGCCTTCCGTGACTGGCTCGCCAAGATCGACCATGGTTTCGATCATGCCGTCATCCTCAGCGAAGGAGAAGCAATCGCCTGACGGCATGTCGAGCCACTGGGTTCGAGTCTTCTCGACCGCCCCAGCAACGATGCCGGCATGACGCAGGACATTGCTGATACCGCGCCGCGCAATCCGCATGGTCTGGGCGCGCGAGGTGCCGCCGCCGCCAAGCTCGGTGCTGACGAAGACCTTGCCCATTTCCTCAGCCGCCGTGTCGTACATGCCGACCGAGTCGATCTCGATCATGCGCATCGAGAACGGTGCGGAGAACGCCGCGACCGCGTCGAAGGCTTTCTGCTCCTGTGCCTTGTCGGGCAAAGTGTGCGCGGCGCAGAACGGCACGAAATCCAGCGTCCTGCCGCCGGAGTGGAAGTCGAAGACGAGGTCGGCACGCGGAAGCAATTCGCGCTGGAAATAGTCTGCGATCTTTTCCGTCACCGTGCCGTCCGGCCTGCCAGGGAAAGCGCGGTTCATGTTGCCCTTGTCGATCGGCGACGTCCGCGTACCGGCGCGGAAGGCCGGATAGTTCATCGCCGGCACGATGATCACCGTGCCGCTGACCTGGCTCACGTCGAGTGTGCGGGCGAGATCGTAAAGCGCCAGCGGCCCCTCATACTCATCGCCATGGTTGCCGCCGGTGAGCAAGGCAGTCTGCCCCTTGCCATTGCGGATGACGCAGATCGGGATCATCACCGAACCCCAGGCCGAGTCGTCGCGGCTGTAGGGCAAGCGCAGGAAACCGTGTTGCACGCCGTCCTTGTCGAAATCGACGGTTGGCGCGATCGGCGATGGGCGGAGACCAGACATCGGTTTCAATTCTTCACCACCAGCTTGCGCGGCACATTGGCCAGGCACTCTACACCGGTTTCGGTGATCAGGATGGATTCAGTGATTTCCAGTCCCATCGTCTCCAGCCACAGGCCGGTCATGAAATGGAAGGTCATGCCGGGCTTGAGCTCGGTGCGGTCGCCGGGGCGCAGGCTCATGGTGCGCTCGCCCCAATCCGGCGGGTAGGACAGACCGATCGGATAGCCGGTGCGGTTATCCTTGACGATGCCGTATTTTTTCAAGACAGCGAAGAAGGCGTTGGCAATGTCCTCGCAGGTGTTGCCGGGTTTCGCAGCCGCAAGCCCCGCCTCCATGCCCTCCAGCGTCGCCTTCTCGGCATCGAGGAACTCCTGTGTCGGCTTGCCCAGAAAGACGGTGCGCGACAGCGGGCAATGGTAGCGGTTGTAGCAGCCGGCGATCTCGAAGAAGGTGCCTTCGCCCGACTTCATCGGCAGGTCGTCCCAGGTCAAATGCGGTGCCGAAGCGTCGGCGCCCGACGGCAGCAGCGGAACGATCGCCGGATAGTCGCCGCCGATCCCGTCGACGCCGCGCGTGCCGGCATCGTAGATTTCGGCCACCAGATCGCATTTGCGCATGCCGACTTCGATCTTGTCGACGATGCGCTGGTGCATGGCTTCGACGATGCGGGCTGCCTTGCGCATATAATCGATCTCGGTCGGGCTCTTCACGGCGCGCTGCCAGTTGACCAGCGCAGTGGCGTCGACGAAGCGGGCGTTGGGCAGATGCTTCTGCAGCGCGGCGAAGGCGGCCGCCGAGAACCAGTAATTGTCCATCTCGACGCCGATGGTGAGCTTGCTCCAGCCGCGATCACTGAGCACGCTGGCCAAGAAATCCATGGGGTGGCGCTCGGTCGACTGCACGTAGTGGTCGGCATAGCCGACGATATTGTCATGCGCGAGATAGGCGGTGCGCTTGGCGCCGTTGGCGTCCTGGCCACGGCCGTACCAGACCGGCTCGCCCGATGGCGGCACGATGACCGCCTGGTGCACATAGAACGACCAGCCATCATAGCCGGTCAGCCAGGCCATGTTGGACGGATCGCTGACGATCAGCAGATCGACGCCCTTCGTCCCCATGGATCGCCGTGTTTTGGCGAGGCGGTCCGCAAATTCGGCGCGCGAGAATTTCAGGTTCGGTTGCATTGTTCTTGGTCCTCGTTTGTTGGGCCTCGCGGCCAGAAGTCAGCTTTCGAAAATGGTGCCGGACTTGGCCGCCCGCGCCCGGTCGCGGGCCAGAGTGGCAATCGCGGTGTCCTGCACGCCGGTGCCGGTGAGGTCGGCGATGGTGATGTCGCTGGCCGAGCGCCTTCCGTGCTTTTCGCCGGCAATGATCTGGCCGAGCTCGGTGACCTCCATGTCGGCGCCCATAACGCCCGAGGCGATGGCGTGATGCAGTTCGCCGAGACGTCGTGTCTGCTTCGCGCTGTCGGCGACGTAGAGATCGGCCATGCGCAGAATGGCGGGTGCGATCTCGTTCTTGTGCTCTGCGTCCGAACCCATCGCAGTGATGTGCTGGCCGGCCGAAACGAAGCCGGCCTTGATCAGCGGCGAGGTCGACGGCGTGGTGGTGACGATGATGTCTGCGCCGCCAACGGCCGTTGCCGCGTCCGGCTCGGCACGCACGAGAATGCCAAGTTTCTCGCGCAGTGCGCCTGCTGTCGCCTCCGCCTTGACCGCATCGCGGGCCCAGATGCGCGCCTCGGCGATCGGCCGCACCAGCAAGAGCGCTTCGAGCTGCAGCCCGGCTTGCACGCCGGCGCCGAATATTGCGGCAACAGACGAATCCGGCTGCGACAGATGCTTCGCGGCTACCGCCCCGGCGGCGGCCGTGCGGATGTCGGTGAGATAGCCATTGTCGAGCAGCAGCGCCTCGACCACACCGGTCTTGGCTGAGAGCAAAACCATCATGCCGCCGCCGCTCGGCAGGCCGAGCGTTGGATTGTCGAAGAAGCCAGAGCTTATCTTGACGGCGAAACCGTCTATCCCGGGCGCATAAGCGGTCTTCACGTCGACCTCGCCGCGACGCTCGGGAATGTCGAGCCGCAGGATCGGTGGCATCGCCACCGGCAAAGTGGCCAAAGCGCGGAAGGCGTTCTCGACGCAGGCGACGGCGTGGAGATCGAGGGGCACGATCTTGCGTAGTTCACTCTCCGTGAGGATCGTCATCCGGCTCATGAGGTGCGCTCCGCGGCTACCGCACCGCAAACGATCTTGCGGTGCGTGTTCATGGCAATGTTTCGTCCGGACAGCAGTACGACCGCCGGCCCGTTCGCCTTGACCTTGCCGGCAAGCAGTGCGCCGATGCCGACGGCGCCGGCGCCTTCGACGATCTCGCGCTCGTGCTCATAGGCATGGCGGATGCCCGCGGCGATTTCGTCCTCGCTGAGCAGGATGACGTCGTCGAGCAGCTCGCGGCACATGGCGAAGGTCAGCCGGTTGTCGAGGCCGATGCCGCCGCCGAGCGAATCCGCCAGCGTCGGCAACTCCTCGACCTCGACCGGCCTGCCTGCCTCAAGGCTTGCCTTCATCGCCGCGCCACGCGCCATTGAAACACCGATGACTTTTGTCTGAGGGTTGATGCCCTTGACGGCGGCGGCGATGCCCGAGGCCAGCCCGCCGCCGGAGAGCTGCACCAGAACAATAGCTGCATCCGGAACCTGCTCGACCATCTCCAGCCCGAGCGTGCCTTGCCCGGCAATGATGGCGGGATGGTCGAAGGGCGGTAGCATGACCAAACCTTCTTGCGCCACCAGTCGCTCGACTTCCTGCTGCGCCTCGTCCTGGCTGTTGCCGACGATGCGGATATCCGCGCCAAGCCGGCGGATTTCGTCGAGCTTGTTGTCCGGCACCAGCCGCGACATGCAGATCACCGCGCGCATGCCTTCGAGCTTTGCAGCGTAGGCCAGCGCGCGGCCATGATTACCTGTGGATGCCGCAACGACGCCGCGCACCTTCTCCTCAGCGCTCAGCGAAGCGACGGCGTTCGAGGCGCCGCGCAGCTTGAAGCTTCCGGTGGTCTGGCGATGTTCGAGTTTGAGGTGGACGGGAGCGCTAAGTTGCTCCGACAGCCTGTGGGACAAGACGGTTGGCGTGCGCTCGATCTTGCCGGCAATGCGCTCACGCGCGGCACGTATATCGCTGAGGGTAACTGTTGTCATGATCGTCAATCGCGCGGCAATGGCAGCGTCATCAGGCGGCCGAATTCGGGGAGGGATGGCTCGTCGCCACACAGCCGCAAACAATTCCAGGCGCTGGCCTGATTGCTGCTCACCACAGGACGGCCGATCGCCTCCTCCATGCCGGTGATTGCGAGCGCACCGCGCAACGCCGTGCAGGACACGAACAGCGCCTCGGCCTCAGCATGCATAGCCTCGCGTGCGAGTTCGACAATCGCTGTCGGCGCAATGCGCGCCATCTCGCGGTCGTCCTCGAAACCGAGGCAAGTGAAGCTGACAATATCGAAACCGCGCGCCGCAAAGTATGCCGCCATCGGCCTGGAAGTTTCAACGGTGTAAGGGGTGAGGATGCTGATCTTCTTCGCGCCCAGTGCCTTCAGCCCGCGCACGCCGGCCATCGGCGGCGTGACGACGGGAACGCCTGATTTGGCAGACTGGATGGCGGCTTCGATTTCGGCATCGCCGATCACCACCGAGGCCGAGGTGCAGGAATAGCAGATGGCGTCGAGCGTCTCGTCGGGCAGGATCAATGCCGCAGCCGCCGCCAGCTCCGGCTGCATCTTGCGAAGGTTCTCGGGCGTCGTCGGGTTCTTGTAGGGAATGCGCGCGACATAGACGCCGCGCCGCTCGCTCGCCACCATGCGGCGGAAATCCGGTTCGCTGGTGTGGTCGGTGGCAAGGATGATCAGGCCGACGCGCTTTTCCAGCGGACGCGCGTCGAGTGCCGGCCTTGTCGGCATCTGCCTGATTTCGGGCAACGGTTTCATCTCAGGGTTACCTTTCGATCTTGCCGTAGCGATGTTCCAGCCAGCGCAGCAGCACGACGGAAAAGAGGCTGATGACGAGGAAGAAAGCGCCGACCAGCGTGATCGGCTCGATGTAGCGATAGTAGGTGTTGGCGACGCTCTTGGCCTGGTTCATCAGCTCCAGCACGGTAATCGCCGATAGCAACGGCGTCTCCTTGAACATGGCGATGAAATAATTGGCCAGCGCCGGGATCATCGGCGGGATGGCCTGCGGGATGATGATGTTGGTCCAGGTCTGCGTGGCGCTCAGATTGCAAGCCTTGGCAGCTTCCCACTGGCCGCGCGGCACGTTGTCGATGCCGGCGCGGTAGACTTCCGCCGTGTAGGTGCCGTAGTGCAGGCCGAGCCCGATGACGCCGGCGACCAGCGGCGGCAGCAGGATGCCGAAATCGGGCAGCACGTAGAAGATGAAATAGAGCTGCACCAGAAGCGGCGTGCCGCGGATGAATTCAGCCGCCCAGCCGACGGTGCGTGACACCACCTTGTTGGGCGAGCGGCGCGCCAATGCGATGCCCAGCCCGACGATGGCGGCCAGCAGAGAGCCAAGCAGCGTCGCCAGGATGGTGATCTTCACGCCCTGGATCAGCGTCGGCATGATTTCCCAAACGAAGTTCCAGTCCCATTCCATCAGAGGGCCCAATTCATTAGAAGGGCATTGGCCATCAGACGCGCACCCCATCGAGGCCGCGCGCCATACGGCGTTCCAGCGAACGCACGCCCCAGGAAATGATCAGCGCCAGCGCGAAATAGATGATCAGGATGGCGGTGAAGGGCACCAGCGTGTTGCCGGTCTGCGAGCGCACGACCTGCGCCTGGAAGGTGAGATCGGCGAGCGAGATCAGCGACACCACGGACGTGGCCTTGAGCAGCTCGATGGCGTTGTTGCCGAAGGTCGGCAGCATGATCAGCAGCGCTTGCGGCAGGATGACGTGGCGCATGCCTTGCCAACGGCCGAGATTGAGCGCGATGCAGGCTTCATATTGCTCGCGGCCGATCGACTGGATGGCGCCGCGCACCACTTCGGCCGCGTAGGCGCCGACATTGAGGCCCAGCGCAAGCACGCCGGCCTGCAGCGGGGTCAGTTCGAGGCCGATCAACGGCAACACGAAATAAGCGAAGAACAGCTGCACGAAGATCGAGGTGCCGCGGAAGAATTCGATATAGGTGGTGGCCAGCCAGCGCAGCGCAAAGAAGCGCGACACGCGCCCCAAGCCGGCGAGAAAGGCCATGATCAGCGCGAGCACCGACCCCATCAGCGTCAGCTCGATGGTAACAAGCGCTCCCTGCAATATCAGGCCGAGATAGCCGGACCACTGGGTCATTCTGCGAGAGGTTCCACGTTGGCGTTCTTGGGTCCTTCTCCCCGTGAACGGGGAGAAGGAAAGAGGAGCGCGCTACTTCGCGGCGCAGAGCTTGTCGCGCGTGGTCGACATCGCGGCCGCCGCCGAGAAGCCGTAGGGTTCGATGATCTTGGCGAACTCGCCGGATTTCTTCATCTTGGCGAGCTCGACATCGAAGGCATCGCGCAACGCTTCGTCGCCCTTCTTGAAGGCGGCGCCGTCGCAATAGACCGGCGCGCCCTGCACTGGCGCAATGACTTCGAGGTTCGGATCGTTGGCCTTCTTGACAAGGTCGTTGATCGACAGGACGGGCAGCGAATAGGCGTCGATACGTCCGTCCTGCAGCATCTTCAGGCCGCTCTGGCCATCGGGCACGACGATGACGCGCTCGCGCGGCACGCCGGCGTTGAGCGCCAGCTTCTCTTCGGTGCCGCCGCCGGGCGCGCCGATCGTGGCTGACGTGTCCTTGGCGACGTCCTCGTAGCTCTTGAAGCCCTTCGGATTGCCCTTCTTGACCAGCATCGCTTCGGCATCGCACAGCACCGGTTCGGAATAGACGACCGCCGCGCAGCGCTCCGGTTTCATGAACAGGCCGGCGGTGACGACGTCGAAGCGGCCGGCCTGCAGCCCGGGGATCATCGCGCCATACTCCGAAATCGACGCAACGATGTCGCCGACGCCGAGACGCTTGAAGATCTCGCGCGCCACGTCCGGCGCCGCGCCAGAAACCTTGCCGTCGGCGGCGACCGCCGTATAGGGCGGCTCATTGGCGATGGCGACGCGCGCAAAACCTTGCGCCTTCAATTGCTCAAGCTTGCTGTCGTCAGCCGAACCGGTGCTTGAGGTGGCCAGCACCGCCGTCAGTGCGAGACCGGCGACGCCGGCCAGAATGCCAAGTTTCTTCATTGTTCCCAACTCCTTGTTTTCTTGTCTTGGTTTTGTCTGGGGCGGTCTTTTGCCCCGCAAAGCGGTCAGACACGATGTCCGGCCGCGATGATCTTCTTCAGGAAGCCTTGCGTGCGCTCCTGCTTGGGATGGCGGAAAATCTCATCGGGCTTGCCCTCCTCGACGATCCTGCCGCGGTCGAAGAACAGCACACGATCGGCGAAGTCGTGAGCGAAGCCCATCTCGTGGGTGACGAGCAGCATGGTCATGTCGGTCTCGGCGGCGAGCTTGCGCATGACGTTGAGCACCTCTTCGACCAGCTCCGGATCGAGCGCCGAGGTCACCTCGTCGAACAGCATGATCTTTGGCGACAGCGCCAGCGCGCGCGCGATCGCCACGCGCTGCTTCTGGCCACCGGACAATTGCGCCGGCATCGACTTCGCCTTGTCGGCCATGCCGACCATATCGAGCAGTTCCATCGCTCGCTTCTCGGCGGCGGCGCGCGGCGTGCCCTTGGTCAGCATCGGCGCTAGGGTGACATTGTCCATGACGCATTTGTGCGGAAACAGATTGAACAGCTGGAACACCATGCCGATCTTCTGACGCATCTTGGTCAGATGCCGCTCGTCGGCGGGCAGCAGCTGCCCGTTGCGCTCGATGTGGTAGAGCTGCTCGCCATCGATCTGGATATGGCCGCCATCGATCTTTTCCAGCGTCATCAGAATACGCAGGATCGTCGTCTTGCCGGAGCCGGACGGGCCGATCAGCGCCAGCTTCTCGCCGGGCATGACCTGCATCGACAGGCCGTCGAGCACTTTGAACGAGCCGAAGCTCTTCGAAATGGCGTCGACCTTGATGATGGGTGCGGACAAATGAATTTCCCCTGCTGGAGAAGCCTGTGCCCCTAACGATGCGGAACGCGCCAAATCATGTCAATTGGGAAAATAAAATCATGACAATATTTCCACATTGCATGATTTCAGGGCAATTTCCGCTCAGATCGCGAGCAGCAGATGCTCCGGATCGCCAAGCAACAGCTTGGTGACAACGCCGAGGCCGGTGCGCAGTTCCCCTTCGGTGGTCGAGCCCAGTGAAATGCGTACGGCCGGATGCCAGGGTGCGTCGGAAATGCGGAAGGAGATGCCGGGCGCGATTGCCACGCCTTGCAAGCGGGCCTGGGCGACAAAACTTTCCTCGGCGCGGTCGGCGGGCAGTTGCAGCCAGACATGCAGCCCGTCGCGCCGGGCGCGATAGTCGACGCCGGCCAACACTTCGGCAGCGATGTCCTGGCGGCGCCGCAACGCCGCGCGCTGCCAGCGGACCAGTTCCATCGCGGTGCCGTCGGCCACCCATTTGGTGGCGATCTCGGCCACCAGCGGCGTCGCCATCCAGTTCGACACCAGATGCCGGTTGGCAACGGCGGCAACGTAGCGGTCGGGCGCCGCGAGATAGCCGATGCGCAGGCCAGGCACGGTGATCTTGGTGAAGGAGGTGACGTAGAGCGTGCGCTCCGGTGCGAAAGCCGCGACCGGCGGCGGTCGTTCCTCGACCAGCGGTCCCAGCACATCGTTCTCGATGATGGCGATGTCATGCTTGCGCGCGACCGCGGCGATCTCTTCGCGCCGACGTGCGTCCATCAGCGTCGCCGTCGGGTTGATCACCGAAGGTTGCACGAACACCGCGCGAATGTCCGAGAGCTGGCAGGCCTCGTCCAGCGCCTCGGGGATAAGGCCGTTGCCGTCGATCGGCAGGCCTTCGAGGTTGAAGCCCAGATAGCGCGCCAGCGGCACCAGCGTGTGGTGGCCAATTGCTTCAGTGGCGACGGTTGAGCCGGGCGGCGCGACGCTCATCAGCGTCACTGTCATTCCGGCGGTGGCGCCGTTGGTCAGGCTGATATTCTGCGCCGAGACATCCAGCCCACACAGTTTCAGCCAATCCACCGCAACCGCACGGTGGCGCGGAAACACCATGTTGGGCCGGAACGACAGCGCCGAACTGGACGGCAGGTTTTCGGCGAGCCAACCCAAGGCCTGCTTCAGCCGCTCCAGATGCATCGGCTCGCAGACCGGCTTCAGGATGGAGAGGTCGATGACTTCGCCGAGGCGCTCCGGCAGATAGGGCGGTTCCGGTTCGCGGCGCTGCGTCTGGACGAAGCTGCCGCGGCCGATCTCGCCGGAAATCAGTCCCCGCCGGATCAGTTCCTCATAGGCGCGGCTGACCGTCTGCACCGACAGTTTCAGGTTGTCGGCCAGCCTTCGATGCGTCGGCAGCCGGGCGCCATTGGCCAGCCGCCCGTCATGGATGGCGCGCGCGAACTGGTCGGCCAGCGATTGATAGGCTGGCCGGCGAAGCAGCGCTGGATCGGGTTGCCATAATGTCATGACTTATTAGGATCGAAATCAGTGCAATTGACAATCGAAATAATGCGACATCATGGTGATGTCGACAAAAAGTGGACGCCGATGACATCAGCGAAACTCGACGCGATCGACTTGAAAATCCTCGACGCCATCCAGCGCGACGGACGCATCACCAAGCTGGCGCTGGCCGAACAGGTGGGCCTGTCGCCGACGCCGTGCTGGATGCGGCTGCGCAAGCTGGAGAAGGCCGGCATCGTATCGGGCTATCACGCCAGGATCGCCATGCGCGTCGTGGCGCCTGTCGCCACCGTGCTGATGGAGGTGACGCTGGCCAGCCATCGCCAGGCCGATTTCGACCGCTTCGAACGTGTCATCCGCGATATCCCCGAGATCGTCGCCTGCTGGTCGGTCGGCGGCGGCGTCGACTATCTGCTGAAGGTGATGGCACGAGACATCGACGCCTATCAGCGGCTGGTCGACGGCTTGCTCGAGCGTGAGATCGGTATCGACCGCTACTTCACCTACATCGTCACCAAGACGGTGAAGGAGGAGATCGTTCTCCCCATCGCCGACCTCGTGCCCGCATCGTCGTGAGGTCGGAGAGATTGTCTGCCGGAACGGCACAATAGAGAGACACTCTCTCCTTCAAGCCATGCAAACAGTCTCTCTGTCTGCTTCTGGCCGATAGTCTTCCCGCATCGTCCGAACCGGGAGGCTTCGACCATGTCCGCTCATTTTGCCCGCTCGCATCGCCACGAAGCGCTTGATCGCCTCGCCGACCGCCGATTGCTGCGCGAACTCGCCTATGTCGACGGTCATTGGACGGCGAGCGAAGCGGCGGAAAGTTTTGAAGTTACCGATCCGGCCACCGGCGCCACCGTCGCCTTTGTCGCGGCGCTCGACGCGCACCAGACGACAAAGGCGATCGATGCCGCCTCGCGCGCCTTTCCGGCATGGCGCTCGCTGCTGCCGCAGGAGCGGTCCAAAATCCTGCGAAAATGGTTCGAACTGATCACTGCGGCGAAGGATGACCTTGCTCTGCTGATGACACTGGAACAGGGCAAGCCGCTGCGGGAGTCACTCGGCGAGATCGACTATGCCGCCTCCTTCGTCGAGTGGTATGCCGAGGAAGCAAAACGCCTCAATGCCGAGAGCGTTACCAGCCATCTGCCGAATGCGGAAATGATGGTGAGGCGCGAGCCGCTCGGCGTCGTCGGCGTCGTTACGCCGTGGAATTTCCCCTCGGCCATGCTGACCCGCAAGGCGGCCGCAGCCCTTGCTGCCGGCTGCACCATCGTCGCCCATCCGTCGTCGGAGACGCCGCTGTCGGCGCTGGCGCTGGCTGAACTTGGCGAGCGTGCCGGCCTGCCCGCCGGTGTCTTCAATGTCATCACCGGCAAGGCTGCTGTCATCGTCGGGCGCATGGGCGAGGATGCACGGGTTCGTGCCATGAGCTTCACCGGCTCGACGGAGATCGGCAGGCTGATCGCCGCGCAGAGTGCGCCGACGATGAAGCGGCTGGTGATGGAGCTTGGCGGCCATGCGCCGCTGATCGTCTTTGGCGACGCCGATCTCGACAAGGCCGTGAATATTGCCATCGAGGCCAAATTCGCCACCTCCGGCCAGGACTGCCTCGCCGCCAACCGCATCTATGTCCAGCGCCCGCTCTACGACCGCTTCTGCGCCGCCTTTGCCAGGCGCATCGAGGCGCTGCGAACCGGCAACGGGCTTGCCGACAAGATCGACATCGGACCGCTGATGCATGAGCGCGCCGTCACCAAGGTCGAGGAACAGGTCGCCAACGCCATCGCTCATGGAGCGCGCTGCGTCACCGGCGGCAAGCGGCATCAGGCAGGGCCGCTGTTCTACCAGCCGACGTTGCTGGCCGATGTCACTGACGAAGCGCTGATCATGCGCGAGGAAACCTTTGGGCCGGTCGCCGCCGTCACGCCTTTCGACAGCGAGGACGAGGTCATCGCCCGCGCCAACGCCACCGAATACGGCCTCGTCGCTTATGTCGTCACCGAGAACGGAGCCCGCCAACAGCGCCTTGGCCGCGCGCTCGACTACGGCATGGTCGCCGTCAACCGTGTCAAGATCACCGGTGCGCCGATCCCGTTCGGCGGCGTCAAGCAATCGGGCATCGGCCGCGAAGGCTCGCGCCACGGGCTCGAAGCTTTCACCGATCTGAAGTACCTCTGCCTGGACGTCGCTTAAGTCCGTACGGCCATATCTCAAGGAGTCAAAAGATGCTCGACCAGTCCAACGAACTCAACGCCTGGGATCGCGACCACTTCTTCCATCCCTCGACTCATATGGGCACTCACGCACGCGGTGAATCGCCGACGCGCATCATGGCCGGTGGTGAGGGAGTCACCGTGTGGGACAACAATGGCAAGAAGAGCATCGATGCCTTTGCCGGGCTCTATTGCGTCAATGTCGGCTATGGCCGCCAGAAGATCGCCGACGCCATCGCCACCCAGGCGAGGAACCTTGCCTATTACCACGCCTATGTCGGCCACGGCACTGAGGCCTCGATTACCTTGGCCAAGATGATCATCGACCGCGCGCCGAAAGGCATGTCGAGGGTCTATTTCGGTCTCTCGGGTTCGGATGCCAACGAAACCAACATCAAGCTGATCTGGTACTACAACAACGTGCTGGGACGGCCAGAAAAGAAGAAGATCATCTCACGCTGGCGCGGCTATCATGGCTCAGGCGTGATGACAGGATCGCTGACCGGGCTCGATCTCTTCCACAACGCCTTCGATCTGCCGCGCGCGCCCGTCCTGCACACCGAGGCGCCGTACTATTTCCGCCGTGCCGACCGCTCGATGAGCGAGGAGCAGTTCTCGCAGCACTGCGCCGACAAGCTCGAGGAAATGATCCTGGCTGAAGGTCCCGAAACCGTCGCCGCCTTCATCGGCGAACCGATCCTCGGCACGGGCGGCATCGTGCCGCCGCCCGCCGGCTATTGGGAAAAGATGCAAGGCGTGCTGAAGAAGTATGATGTGCTGCTGGTCGCCGACGAGGTGGTGACGGGCTTCGGCCGTCTCGGCACCATGTTCGGCTCCGACCACTACGGCATCAAGCCCGACCTGATCACCATCGCCAAGGGCCTGACCTCGGCCTATGCGCCGCTGTCAGGCGTCATCGTCGCCGACAAGGTCTGGCAGGTGCTGGTGCAGGGTTCCGACAGACTGGGGTCGCTCGGTCATGGCTGGACCTATGCGGCGCACCCGATCTGCGTTGCCGCCGGCGTCGCCAATCTCGAACTGATCGACGAGATGGATCTTGTGACAAATGCCGGCGAAACCGGTGCCTACTTCCGCACCGAACTCGCCAAGGCTGTCGGCGGCCACAAGCACGTCGGCGACGTGCGCGGCGACGGCATGCTGGCAGCAATCGAGTTCGTTGCCGACAAGGACGACCGCGTCTTCTTCGATGCCGCACAGAAGATCGGGCCGCAGGTGGCGACAGCGCTCGCCGCGAGCGGTGTCATCGGCCGCGCCATGCCGCAGGGCGACATACTCGGCTTCGCACCGCCGCTCTGCCTGACGCGCGAGGAAGCAGACATCGTCGTTTCGAAGACCGCCGATGCGGTCAACAGCGTGTTTGCCAATCTGTGAAATCGACGATGAATGCCATGACCAAGACCTTTCCCGCGACCATGGCCGCTGTGCTGCTCACCGGGCATGGCGGACCGGAAGAACTTGTCTACCGCACCGATGTAAGAGTGCCTGAGCCCGCGCCCGGCGAAGTGCTGGTCAGGGTCAGTGCTTGCGGGATGAACAACACCGATGTCTGGGTGCGACAGGGCGCCTATGGCACGGAGGAAGATTCTGCCGCGGTGTCGACCTGGCGGCGGCAAGGCAACACGCTTGTTTTCCCGCGCATCCAGGGCACCGACACGGTCGGCGCCATCGCTGCCGTCGGCGAAGGCGTCTCGCCGGACCGTATCGGCGAGCGGGTGATGGTCGACTTTTCCATCTACAACCGCGACGACGATTCACTCGCCGACATCGACTACATGGGCCATGGCCGCGACGGGGGGTATGCCGAGTACCAGGCGGTGCCGGCCGAGAATGCGCATGTCGTCGACACGGAGATGAGCGATGTCGAACTCGCCACCTTCTGCTGCGCCTACCTCACCGGCGAACAGATGCTGGAGCGCGCCGGGCTCGAAGCCGGCGAGCGCGTGCTTGTCACCGGCGCCTCGGGCGGCGTCGGCTCAGGCATCGTGCAACTGGCGAGGGCGCGCGGCGCCATCCCTTATGCGATCGTCGGCAAGGGCAAGGAGCAGGCGGTGCGCGACATCGGCGCCGAGGCCGTCATTACCCGTGGCGTCGCCGACCTTCCGGCCGCTGTGAATGAAGCGACCGGCCGCCAACCAATCGATGTGGTCGCCGATCTCGTCGGCGGCGCGATCTTCAACGACCTGTTGCGCATCCTTCGGCCTGAAGGCCGCTACACCACCGCCGGTGCCATCGCCGGCCCGGTCGTGCAGCTCGATCTACGAACCATGTATCTCAAGCAGTTGCAGCTGCACGGCTCCAGCCAGGGCACGCGCGCCGATTTCCGCCGCATCGTTGGGTATATCGAGGCGAAGAAAATCCGGCCACTGGTCGGCGGTGTCTACAAACTGTCCGATTTCCACAAGGCGCAGGCCGATTTCGTGGCCAAGGATTTCGTCGGCAAGCTGGTGGTCGTGCCGGACGCGATGTGGATCAATAGCTGACCTGGCAGGACGGGCTTTCGTGCGGGTAAGAAAATCATCGTGAGCTGTCCTGGCGGAGCGCGCTTTGCCCCCAGTCCTCGTCGCCCAGGGGCTGGTCGACCAGTTTATTCTGAGCCGACCGTGCTGGCATCGTACGGGCACAGCGTCATCGATCGAGCGCGGACCGGTCCGTCACTCCGGAAGGCCGGCCTTGCGGAAGCCATCGACGAAATGTTCGAGCGTGGCAGTGTCGCGGAATGGCTCGGTCTCGACCCAGTGGCGGGTGGTGAAATGCGGGTTGGCGACAAGGAACAGGTCGACTTCGGCGCGCGCCGCGCCGAGCTGGCCGAGTTGGGCAAGGCTTGCCGCCAGGAAGCGGCGCGAGCTTGTCCTATACGTCTCGTCCCGGCGCAGCGTCTCGACGGCGCCTTCATAGTCGCGCGCCGCATATTGCGCCTGGCCGAGTGTCAGATAGTACCAGCTTGCCGGAAACGGATTCAGCCGGAACGCCTTGCGGATGTATTCGAGGCCTTCTTCGACGCGGCCGGCCAGCACCGCGATGTCGGACAATGTCGCCCAGGCATCGGCCTCGTTCGGGTCGAGTTCGAACGCCCTGGCAAATTCCGAGTCCGCCTCGTCGAATCTGCGCTCATAGGCAAGCAGGTTGGCAAGCACCCAGTGACAGCCGGCATCGTTGGGATCGATCGCCACGGCCTTGCGCGCCAGGTCCAGGGCGAGGCGGCGGGCAGGCTCAATGGGGTCGCCCCAATGCACCCATCCCATCCAGTGATTCATGGCAAGCCAGCGACAGGCCTCGGCATAGTCCGGATCGAGCGCGAGCGCGCGCGTCAGCATCAGATGCGCTTCGCGCGCCGATTGCGGCGAATCGTCGATCAGCTTTCGCGCCCGCACGACAAGATCGTAGGCCTCGAAATTCCTCGGCCGGTTGCGCGGCCGCGGCGCGCGCAGCCGGCCAAGCAGCGCCTCGACGATCTTGGCCGTCACCTCGTCCTGGACGGCAAAGATATCTTCCAGGCCGCGATCGAAGCGGTCCGCCCACAGATGCTCGCCGCTCAGCGCGTCGACGAGCTGGGCGTTGATGCGCACACGGCCCGCGGCACGTCTGGCGCTGCCCTCCAGCAGATAGCGCACGCCAAGCTCCCTGGCCATCTCGCGCACATCCACCGCCTTGCCCTTGTAGGCAAAGGTCGAGTTGCGCGCGATGACGAACAGGCCGCCTATCCGCGACAGGTCGGTGATCAGGTCTTCGGTCAACCCGTCGGCGAAGGCTTCTTGCTCGGGGTCGTTGCTGAAATTGGCGAAGGGCAGCACGGCTATCGACGGCTTGGCGGGCAGCGGCAAAGCCTGTCGCTTCGCATCGCCGAGCTGTTCGATCGCGCCGATGAAGCGATAGCCGACGCGCGGAACCGTCGATATCCATTCACCGCCGTTCGCGGCCGGACCCAGCAGCTTGCGCAATTGCGCGATCTGGACGGTGAGGTTGCCTTCCTCGACGGCCGTGCCTGGCCATGCCGCGTCCATCAACTCGGCCTTTGCCAGGATCTCGCCGGGCCGGGCGACGAGCGCCGCCAGCAGCTGCAGTCCGCGGTGGCCGGCGGCGACGGGGACATCGTCCCGAAGGAGCGTTCCCGCACCCGGATCAAGCACGAACGGACCAAAGGCAAAGCGCGATCCTTGCATAGCGCGCATCTATAACCGGTTTGGAACTTTTGAGAACTATTTGGCTGCGCTTAATTACGGCGCCGTCCGCATGCTGCACAGTTCAGCCTCCTACCGAGGGCTCTTGCTCTCAAACCGAATGGAGGTTGCCATGAACGATACCCTTGCTTCTGCTTCGGCAGCCTGGCCGGAACAATCAGCGGCGTCATCGCGCCGGAGCCCGACGAGCCCGCGCGGCATGATTGCGGCCTGGCGTGAACGGATACACTTTCGCTGGGACCTGAAGCAGATGGCGGAGACCAATCCGCATCTGATCGACGATATCGGCCTGACCAGACGCCAGGTCGATGCCGAGATCGTCAAGCGCTTTTGGGAAGTGTAAGGCCGCAGATGAAACCGGTTCGCCAATTTCAGCGTGCCATGGCGCTTCGCCGGTATTTGCACTTGCCGGAATGTACCGATCTTGCTTCGAAAGCTGCATGAGCGCCGAAGACGCGACGTCACCCCGCGAGAGCCGCATCCCATCGGCCGCGATGGCCGGTATCATCGCGACCGTCACGGTTTTCGCCGTGGCGCAGGGGCTGACCTATCCGCTGCTCAGCTTCATCCTGGAACGGCAGGGGACGACACCGAGCCTGATCGGCCTCTCCGCCGCCATGACGCCACTGGGCTTCATCGTATCCTCGCTCTTCACGCCGGGGCTGGTCCGGCGCGTGGGGGCGGCGCGCTTTGCGGTCCTGTGTTCCATTCTGGCGGCAACCGCGCTGATCGCGATTGCCTGGACGCAGGACGTCTGGGCCTGGATGCCGCTGCGCTTCCTGCTCGGCTTCTTTGCCAATCCGCTTTACGTGATCAGCGAAACCTGGCTGGTTTCGATCACGCCCGCCGCACGCCGGGGCCGCATCATGGGCCTTTATTCCTCGATTGTTTCGGCCGGCTTCGGACTCGGCCCGCTGTCGCTCGGCCTGGTCGGCACGCAGGGGTGGCCGCCCTTTATGATAGGCAGCGCGGCCTTCCTGGTCTGCGGCCTGATCGTGCTTGCCGTCTCGCAGCGGCTGCCCGACATGCCGCTCGAGGGCGAGGCGGTGTCGGTCGGCGGCTTCTTCGCGCTGGCGCCGCTGCTTTTGTTCGCAGTCTTCACCGCTGCCGCCTTCGAGCAGGTTCTGCTGTCCCTGTTCGCGGTCTATGGCGCCGCACTCGGCAGCGCGGAACAGCGCATCGCTTCGCTCATCACCTGTTTCATCGCCGGCAATGCCGTTCTGCAGATTGTGCTCGGGCGCGCCGCAGAACGCTTCGGCTCGAAGCGGATGATGCTGTTCTGTGTCCTGCTTTGCCTCGTCGGTTGCCTGCTGTTGCCGTTGCTCTTCGACACGTGGCTGATCTGGCCGCTCTTCTTCATCTGGGGCGGAGTCTCGTTCGGGATCTACACGCTGTCTCTGATCCAGCTCGGCGAGCGTTTCACCGGTCAAGCCTTGATCGCAGGGAATGCAGCCTTCGCCTTCGTGTGGGGCATAGGCGGCATCGTCGGCTCACCTGCGGCGGGACTGGCAATGCAGCTGACCGGACATCAGGGGCTGCCAGCCTCGCTTGGCCTGCTGTGCTGTGTGCTTGTGGTGTTTCTGATGGCACAGAGACGCACAAATCTGCCGACCTGACGAGAGCGATTCCAAAGTGGCGGCTCGGCGAACGGAGGCCCCCTCGATCAGGATCTGCTGAATGAAAACAGCTTCGCATCGGAGTCTTCGATGCCGCCGATCGCCGAGGCAACGATCTCCGAAGCGATCTGCGAGAAGGTGATGCCGTTGCCGCCATAGCCCATCACGGCATGGATGCGTGGATGCCGGGGCAGGGCGCCGATATAGGGCATGCCTGTGCCGGTTGTTCCGAATGAGCCGGTCCAGGCGAATTCGGGCCTCACGTCGAGCCGCGGCAGCAGGCGATGCAGTTTCTTCGCCAGACGTTTCGCCTTGTCGGCGATCAGCGCGTCGCGACGTGCCTCGTCGGTGAATTCCTCGTCCTCGCCGCCGCAGATGACGCGGCCGTCCTCTGTTGCGCGCAGATACAGATACGGCTCCGACGCCTCCCAGATCAGCGCTGCGTCCGGCCAGATGTTTTTCGGTTGCGGTGCTGTTGCAATCGCCCAGGTCGAGACGACGCCGTGCGCGGTCTTCGGGATGACGTCAGTCAGCTCATAGCCGGTGGCCAGCACCAGATGCCGCGCGGTGATCGTCGGACCGAGGCTGGTGGCGACGACGACCTGATCGCTTCTGTCCTCGATCGCCGTCGCCTGCACCGGCGCATAAAAACGCGCCTTGCGCTGCAGGGTTTTCAGCAGCAGGCCAGCCGTCAGCTTGCGCGGGTCGAGCGCAAGATTGCTGTGGCTGAGGATGGCGCCGGCGCGATCGATACCAAACTCGTCGGCGAGCGCCTTGCGGGTCAGGTAACTTGCGCCAATGCCGACCTGCCGGCGTGCCTCTGCCTCATCGCGCAGTGCAGAGGGGTCGAGCGCATCGCCGGCCAAATAGAGCGAGGACGATGGTGTCAGGCGACAGTCGATGCCGAGTTCGGTGATCCGTCCGCTAAGGTTGGATACCGCCAGGCGCGACCGCCGCCATGCCTGTCCGGCATCGGCCTTCCCGACCATTGCCGAAAGTTTCGTCAGTGGCTGGTCGAGCTCGAACTGCACCAGGGCGGTGGTTGCCGAGGTCGACCCGAGCAGCGGACCACGACGGTCGATACAGATAACCGAATGACCGGAGGCGGTCAGCGTCTCGGCGGCCATGGCGCCGCTGATCCCCATGCCGACGATCAGCACGTCGGTCTTGACATCGCGCGTCAGTTTTTCCGTAGGCACCGAGGGTGCCCGATAGGCAAACCAGACCGGCCGGCCGCTGCGCAGGTCGAGTTTGCGTGCCACCAATGTCTCCAGACGTCAGCGATGTCTTCAACTACCAACCATTGTCTTCAACGAAGAACGGCCGCCGTACCTGGGAGGTCCGGCGGCCGCTGTCGGCGGCGCTATATCCGCCCGAGAACAACCAGAATGATGACGATGATCAGCAACAGCCCGAGGCCGCCGCCGCCATAGTATCCGGTGCCATAAAAGGGTCCGCCGCCGAGGCCGCTGAAGCCGCCGAGCAACGCGATGATCAGGATGATAATAAGAATGGTACCCAGGCCCATATGCCGTCTCCTTGCGCTGCCGCGCCATTCACACCGCGCGGCTCGAAGACAGAAACTCGCGGCAGGCCATCCTGTTCCAATGACTTGCAACCCTTGCGCGCCAAGGGCAAGCGCAGCCGGCGTGATTACGGTCTCTGTTTGACGGCTAAGAAAAGCAGGAACCCTGCCTGCTGGCCCCGGAGGGACTCGGCATTTGATAGAATCGCTGACCCGCTCTGCGCGGCTTCCCGCGAGTTTCCGTTGGGCTCAACAGGCCACCTTCACGTCGCCTTGCCGACGGGTGCGCCTGTCGTCATCTCATCCTCGGACATGTCGTCGAACGAAGCGTAGTTCATGTTGTAGAGGCGGGCGTAGAGGCCTTGCCTCGCCATAAGCTGCTCATGGTTGCCGCTTTCGACGATCTCGCCATTCTGCAGCACGATGATGCGGTCGGCGCCGCGTATGGTCGCCAGCCGGTGGGCGATCACCAGCCCCGTGCGGCCTTCGAGCAGCGTCACCAGCGCCTTCTGGATCAGCATCTCGGTGTAGGAATCGATGCTGGCCGTAGCCTCGTCGAGCACCAGGATCTTGGCATCCGCCACCAGTGCGCGGGCAAAGCTGATCAGCTGGCGCTGGCCAAGCGAGAGGTTGCCGCCGCGCTGTTCGAGTTCGGTGTCGTAGCCGTCGGGCAGGTTCTCGATGAAATCATGCGCGCCGACGGCTTGCGCCGCGCGCACCACTTCTTCGCGGCTGGCGCCGGTCTTGTGGTAGCGGATGTTTTCCAGAACCGTACCTGAAAACAGGAACGGTTCCTGCAGCACCATCGCGACCTGGTCGCCGAGCGAATCCTGCGTGACGTCGCGCACATCATGGCCGCCCACCAGCACTTCGCCCGACCAGACATCGTAGAAGCGGTGAACCAGCGCCATGCAGCTCGATTTGCCCGAACCGGTCGGGCCGACGAGCGCGACGGTCTCGCCGGGATTGACGCGCAAGGAGACATTCTTCAGCACCGGCTGGTTCTGCCAGTAGCCGAAAGTGACGTTCTTGAACTCGACCGAACCGTCCATGTCGCGCGTCAGAGCGACTGCACTTGGTTTATCGCTGACATCGACCGGCACGTCGAGCACTTCGGAGATGCGCTGGCCCGAAGCCATGGCGCGCTGCATGACCGAGTATTGCATGGTGAGTGAGCGGATCGGGTCGAAGAAGCGCTGGATGTAAAACAGGAACGCCACCATGACGCCGATGTCGAGGCTGTGCGACAGCACCATCGAGCCGCCGACGACGATGACCGTGGCCATGGCGATGCCGGTCAGCGTGTCGACGATTGGCACCATCACCTGCGCATATTTGGCCGAGGTCAGGTGCGTCCTCAGATTGGCCAGCACCTTCTCGTCATAGAGCTCGAAATTGACGTGCTGGCGCTCGAGGCTCTGCACCGTGCGCACGCCATGGATGCCTTCGGCCAGCGCGCCGTTGGCGATCGAATTGGTTTCGTGCGCGGCCATGAAGGCGACCTTGGCGCGGGGCAGCCAGAACAGCCGCACGATGAACAGGGCCGGCATGGTCGACAGCGTCAGCAGGCCGAGCCGGAAATCGAGCCACAACAGAACGGTGACGATGCCGAACAACAGCACGATGTCGCCGACCGACATGACGGATGTCTCGAGGAATTCCTGCATCGAATTGACATCGCCCTGCAGGCGCGACATCAGCCGTCCCACTTCGGTCTTGTCCATGAAACTGAGCGAGACACGCTGCAGATGGCTGAACATGGCGCGGCGCAAATCCGACAGCACATTTTCGGCCACCTTGCCGACCACGCTTTCCTGGACATAGCTGGCGCCATAGTTGATCAGGATGATCGCAGCGAAAGCGCCGATCGCCCAATTCATCACCGACCGGTCGACCTTGCCTGCCACCATGCCGTGGTCGATGGCGTAGCGAATGACCAGCGGGATCGCCAGCTGCGTCAGAGTGAACACCAGCACCGCGGCAACCGAGATGAAGAGCCGACCCTGATACGGCTTCACGAAGCTCCAGATGCGACGCACGATACGCGGATCGTAGGCCTTGCCGAAAACCTCCTCGTCGTCGCGATGCGAGCCAACGACGGCCTTGGTCGGCCGGCCGCTTTTGTCGTCCTTTTCGTCGTCATCCTGCTTGGACATCAGGCGGCTCCTTCGAGCCGGTCTTCATCCGGCCGCAGCTGCAAATCGTAGAGCGCGCGGTAGCGCCCTTTGAGTGCCAACAGCTCTTCATGCGTGCCACGTTCGACGATGCGGCCGCCTTCCACGAACAGGATCTGGTCGGCATGCATCAGCGAGCTCAGCCGATGCGAGATGATCAGCGTCACGCGGTCCTTGGTGAAGCGTTTCATGGCGGTGCGGATACGCTGCTCGGTGCCGGCGTCGACGGCCGCGGTGGAATCGTCGAAGACCAGCACCGAAGGCCGCAGCATCAGGGTGCGGGCAATGGTCAGGCGCTGCCGCTGGCCTCCCGAAAGCGAGGCGCCGCGCTCGCCGACGACCGTTTTGTAGTCGGCCGGAAGCCCGATAATGTAGTTGTGCAACTGGGCATATTCGGCAGCCTGTCCGATGCGGGTCTCGCGCGCCCAGGGATTACCATAGGCGATGTTGTTTTCGATCGAGGTGGTGAACAGGAACGCATCCTGCTGAACGACGCCGACCGCCTTGCGCAGCGATTGCAGCGTGACCGCGCGGATGTCCTGGCCATCGATGGTGATCGCGCCCGACGTCACGTCATAGAAGCGCGGGATCAGATGCGCGATGGTCGACTTGCCGCTGCCCGGCGGGCCGACAATGCCGACGGTCTCGCCGGACCGGGCCTCGAAGGAGATGCCCGACAGCGCCGGCCGGCCGCCCGTGCCTGCATAGCGGAAGCCGACATTGTCGAAGCGCAGCACACCTTCGCTGACCACGAGATCCTTGGCGCCCGGTGCGTCCTCGATGTCGAGCTCGGCGTCGAGCAGTTCGAACAGCCTTGTGCCGCAGGTCGAGGCGCGGGCGAACGAGTTGACCATCAGGCCGAGCTGGCGAACCGGCATCTGCAGGATGGTCATGAAGGTCAGGAACTGCGCCAGTGTGCCGACGCTGATCTCACCCGCGATCACCTTCTGGCCGCCGAACCACAGCACCAGCCCCATGGCGGCGAGGAACGAAAAGTTCATGGCGCTGGTGTTGGCGACGCGGATGTCGACGCGCTGATTGGCGAGCTCCAGCGCCGATAGCTTGGCGCGGTCGAATTTTTCCAGCTCATGCCGCTGCGCGGCGAAGGCGCGCACGACACGGATGCCGCCGAGATTTTCGTCCATCACCCGGCTCAGCACCGACAGCCGCTCCTGCAGCGTCAGCCAGGTGCTGCGCAGCCTGAGCTGCGTGACCGAGGACCGCCAGGCGACGAACGGTACGAAGCTCAGGCTGAGCAGTCCAAGTTCAAGATCGGTGCTGATCAGGAGATAGGATCCGACGCCGATCAGCACGCCGAGCAGCACCACGCGCAATATGCCGGTGGAAAAGAACATGCGAACGCCGTCGAGGTCGAGCAGGCCGAGCGTGATCAGGTCGCCGGTATGCACCCTGTCATGGAAGCTGAAGCTCAGGCGCTGGATCTTCTCGTAGAAGGCGAGGCGCAGTTCATAGCCGGTGCGGTGGCCGACAGCCTCGCCGTAATAGTTCTGCGCCATGGTGAAGAGGCCACGCAGGATGCTGACGACGAGCAGCGTGATCGCCGTCGTCCACAGCGCCTGCTCGGCCGCCGCGCCAGCGGCTGCGGCCATCACGCCTTGCCCCTGATCGATGGCGCGTCCGAGCAGACGCGGGATGAACAGCTGCAGCGTCGCGGCGATGAAGGTCGAGACGATGGTGATAGCCACCTGCCAGGGATGGCGCAGCGTCATGCGCACGATGCGCAGCAGCGTGCTGAGGCCCTTGCCCCAGGACGCCTCCGCCACATGGGCAAACGATTTGCCGCGCTTCGCCGCGCCGCTGGTTGCGTCCATTGCCAAGGAAAATACCCAATCCGGTCCGGACATTAGCCCAGACGAATGAAAGCAGACTCAGTTTCAGATGCCGAGATGGTACGCCTCCATTTCGGCCGTTCAAGGGCCAATGGCGGCATCGCACTGTACCTGAACGGCCCTGCAATTCGTGTCATCCCGCCATCCAGCCGCCATCGACCATCAGGTTGATCCCGGTGACGTAGCTTGCCATGTCGCTAGCAAGGAACAGCGCGGCGCCCGCCACGTCGTTCGGATGCCCGAGCCGCGGCCAGGGCGTGCGGCTGTGTGAATAGGCGAGCGCGTCGGGATCGTTGGCAACGCCTGGCTTGCCGGTGATGATCTTGCCGGGCGCAATCGCGTTGCAGACAATCAGGTCATCGGCATGATCGACGGCGATCTGTCGCGTCATCTGCACGATCGCGCCCTTGCTCACTGAATAGGGAAAATCGCCCGGGCAGGCGACCATGCCGTGCTGCGAGGAAATGTTGATGATGCGACCGCGCACCTCGTTGACCGGTGTCTGGCTGTGCATCTGCATGACGGCGCGCTTCGAGCAGTGGAAGAAGCCGGTCAGATTGACGCCGATGACGCGGTTCCATTGCTCCGGCGTGGTCTCGACCAGATTGGTGCTGGTGTAGATGGCCGCATTGTTGACCATCACATCGAGCCGTCCGAAACGCCCGGCCGTCACGCCGACCAGCGCGTCGACCGCAGCCCAGTCCGCAATGTCAGTCGTGACATGCATTGCCGTGCCGCCAGAGGACTCGATAAGGGCTGCCGTGCTGTCGCCACCCTCGATCGGCAATTCGCCCGTGTCGGCGACGATGACGGCGGCGCCTTCCGCCGCGAATTTGAGCGCGATCGCACGGCCGATGCCGGAACTTCCGCCGGTGACGATCGCAACCTTGTTCTCGAGCAGGGGCATTTCGTCTCCTTTGAGCAATTCCATGAAAAGTGTGAGCGGTTTTCTGTCCGGAATTGCGTAAAAACAAATAGATAGGGCGGTTCGCCGTTTCCCTGAAACGGTCAACCGGTCTAGTGTTCCCGGCGCACGACCTTGCCTTGCCCCGCACCGATCAGCGCCTGATCGCGCACGATCTCCCGCCCGCGCAGAAACACATTGGTCAGCCGGGCCTTCACGCTCCAGCCGTCGAACGGCGTGTAAGCCGCGCGGGAAACCTGCTCGGCGTCGGAGATGGAGCTGGATACGCGCGGATCGACGATCAGCAGGTCGGCGTCGTAGCCGGTGGCGATGCGTCCCTTGCGCTTGCCGAGCCCGAAACGCTCGGCCGGATTGCGCGCGCACATCCGCACCACATCGGCATGAGTGATCAGTCCCTCGTCCACCAGTTTCAGCGTTACCTGAAGCAGCGTCTGCAGCCCCGGCATGCCCCCGGGTATATCGGCGAAGGCGGCGTATGCGGCGGCCTTCTCGGCCGGCGCGTGTGGCGCGTGATCGGTCGCGACGATGTCGATCAGCCCACCCTTCAGCGCAGCGCGCAAGGCTTCGACATCCTGCCGCGACCGTAACGGTGGCGAACCCTTCAGCCTGGCGCCTTGCGTCTCGTAATCGTCGGCGGTGAAGAACAGGTTTTGCGGTGTCGTCTCGACGCTGGCGTCCGCCCGGTCGCGCAACCGGCTCCACGCTTCGACGCCCGGCCCCGAATTGATCTGCCGGATATGGACGCGCGCGCCTGTCGCGGCGGCGGCAAGCACGGCGCGCGCAACGCCGCCGGCTTCGGCAAGCGGTGGCCGGCTGTCGAGAAAGGCTGCGATGGTCCCTGTCTTGTTGCGCTCATTGGCGCCGGTCAGCATCGATTGATCGCCCGGCGAAATGCCTACCAGCGTATCGGCATGGCCAAAATGTCCGAGCGCCTCGGCAACCGCGTCGAAATTGCGAAACAGGAAGGTCTCCGGCACGTCGGCGGTAAACAATTCGAACGACACCGGTGCGAGGTCGAGCAGCTCATGGATCAGCGACAGATCGCGGCTGACCACGGCCTGGAAACCAACATCGACGTGGAGCCGGCCTGCCGCCATCGCCATCTTGTCGGTCAGCTCCTCGGCGCTGGCCGTCCACGGCTCGTCGGTCGGCATGTCGAGCACCGTCGTCACGCCGCCAAGGGCCGCGGCATGCGTACCCGAGTAAAAGTTTTCCTTGTGCGTCAGGCCCGGCTCGCGCAGATGCGCATGCGCGTCGACCAGGCCGGGCAGCAGCAGGCAGTCCGAAGCGTCGATGACGGTCGCTGCTTCCGCTGCACCGCCGGGCGTGATCAGCGCTGCGATGCGTCCGCCGGCAATGCCGACATCGCGCCGCTCCTGCCTGTCGGCATTGACGATTGTCGCGCCCCTGATCAGCGTCTCGAACATGCCGCCCCGCTCCGTCAGGCGCGCTGCTCGAAGCCAGCATGGTTCTCCAGCCAGAAGCGGGCGATATCCTCGCGCCGCATGAAGGCAGCAGCCGGTTGTCTCTTAACGTGCTCGATCACTTCGCGCAGCCCCGAGGCACGGTTGGGCTGGCCCATCCAGCGCGCATGGATGCCAATCGTCAGCATGCGGCCACCGGTCTCGTCGGCTTCGTCGAGCATGTAGTCGATGGCCGAGCGGCAATCCTCGGCGAAGTCGCGCGGATTGCTGTAGCCCGGCGCGACGAGGTAGCGGCTGTCGTTGAGCGCCTTGGAATAGGGCACGACCAGGATCTCGGTCCCCTGGTGGTCGAGGAAATATGGCAGGTCGTCATTGCAGGGGTCGGAGTGGTAGAGAAACCCGCCTTCGCGCACCAAGAGGTCGCGCGTGCTGACGCTCGGCAGCAAGCGACAGTTCCAGCCCAGCGGACGCCTGCCCATCAGCCTCTCGTAGAGCGCAATCGCCTCGTGCAACTGGCGCTCTTCCTCGTCGCGTTCCATCGTCGTGTAGTCGATCCAGCGCAAGCCGTGGCCGAGCAGATCGTGCCCGCGCGCGTTCATCCATTCGGCGACCGCCGGGTTGCGCTCCAGCGCGACGGCGCAGGCGGAGACGGTAATCGGGATGTCGTAGCGGTCAAACAGCCGCGCCAGCCGCCAGACACCGGCCCTGCTGCCATATTCGAAATGGGTCTCGGTGCCGAGGTCGCGCACCGGTGGGCTCGTGGCGAGATTGTACTCGCCCCAATTGTCGTTGCGGCCGTCCTCGAGCCAGGAATATTCCGAGCCTTCCTCGTAGTTCAGCACGAGGTTGATGGCGAGCTTGACGCCGCCCGGCCAGGTCATGAAGGGCGGGTTCGAGCCATAGCCGACGAAGTCGCGCGGTTGCTGGAATTCGGTCGGCATCGCTCTGCTCCTCAGCTTTCGTTGGCGGCAATCCAGTCGATGTAATCATGGAAGGCCTGCTTCGCCGGCGTCGGCCGCCAGTCCGTATCGCGCTCGATGCGGGCAAGGTCGTACTCGCCCCACATGCCCGTCTTCAGGGCTGCGTTCATGACTATGTTCGCCGTCTCTTGCGGGCGGACCTCGCTCTTCAGGCCGGGGAAACGTTCGGCGGCCCAGCCGATGAAGTCGCCGACGGTCTGCGTGCCGCCGCTGCCGATATTGTAGTGGCGGTAGCGCAAGATCTTGGCATCGAGCAGCGCCATGATTGCCTTGGCGACATCGCTCGACAGCACATAGTCGCCGAGCGGCTCAAGACTGTTCGGCCGTATCGTCTCGTTGCTGAGCGCCATATGCGCGACTCGGTTCGGCAGATGGCGCACATTGCGGCTGCCGGTGACGCGGTCCATCGGCCCATAGACCGAGGACAGACGCACCGAGATGGCCGACAGGCCGAAGAGGTCAGCATAGCGGTTGGTGACCATTTCGGCGGCGAATTTCGAAATGCCGTAAAGCGTCAGCGGCGCGACATAGCCATCCTCGGGCAGCGGCTCGCCGCTCCAGTCCGGCCCGTTATGGCGATAGACCGAGCCGGAGCTGACATAGACGAAACGCTTGATGCCGGGGCGGCCCCGCGCCCATTCCAGCATGCGCACCGTGCCCATCAGATTGACATCAACGATGGCAGCCGGATCGTTGGCCTCGGGCGGTTGTGTCGGGTCGCTCGGGCGCGAATTCGGTGTCACCGTCGCGCCATGGACGATTGCCGTGATGCCATGCGCGTCGAGTGCCGTAGCCCATTGTTTGGGATCCAGTATGTCGGCGGTGAGCACGGTAAGGCGGTCGCGCACCGGCGCGAAGAATTTCTCCGCGATGGTGTCGAGGCCGGAGCGGTCGAGGATCACGGCGCGGGCTTGCGGGTCGCGGGTGAGCCATTCATGGGCCACCACGCTCATGACAAAGCCGGTGCCGCCGGTGACGAGAAGCGTCATGGGATCTCCTGTAGACTCGACCTGTAGAATTCAGCGCGTCGCATAGCCGCCATCCACAAGCATGTCGGAGCCGGTGACGAAGGACGCATCCCGCGAAAGCAGGAAGGCAGCCGCTGCGGCGATCTCCTCCGGTTCGGCGATCCGGCCGAGCAGTTGGGCAGGCCCGAGTGTGGCATTGGCTGCCTCGAAATCCGCGAAGCGGCGCAGCAGCCGCGTCGTCGCCACCGCACCCGGCGACAGGCTGTTGACGCGGACCTTGTCGGCGGCGTGGTCGACAGCCATTGCCTTGGCGAGATGGATCAGCCCGGCCTTGGCGGCGCAGTAGGCGACCGCCTTTGTGGTGGCGACGCGACCGAACTGCGAGCCGATGAACACAACCGATCCACCGCCGCTTGCCGCGATCAGCGGCACTGCGTACTTGCTCATCAGGAACGCGCCGGTCAGGCCGACATCGAGTTCGCGCCGCCACGCGCTCTCGTCGAGATCGACGACGGTGGCGCTGGTCGACGGTGCGGCGGCATTGTGCACCAACCCGTCAAGCCGGTTGAATTTCTGTCTGGCGAACTCGACAGCGGCCCGGGCGGAACCGCTATCGGTCACATCGCATTGGCAGGCGACCGCCGAAGGGCCGAGCGTGTCGGCAAGTTGCTTCGCCGGGTGGAGATCGTAGTCGGCGCAGACGATCCTGGCGCCCTCGCCAATGCACCGCCTGGCGATCGCCGCGCCGATGCCGCTGGCAGCGCCTGCGATCAGGATGACAGCGCCGTCAAGGCGCTTGGCTGTGGGATTGTCGGTCATGGGCTCGCTTTCTCCGCGACCTGCAGGGCCGGCATGGAGACCGGCCGGCGCAGCAGATTATAGCAGGCTGCGAGCGTCACCAGCACCGCGCCGCCGCCCAACAGCAGGAACATCGCCGGCGCGCCCATATGTGCCATCAGGCCGGCGGATACGCCGGGCGTCGCGACGTTGCCGATCGAATAGAGCAGGAGCAGCGTGCCGGAGGCGCCGACCATATGCCGGCTGTGCAACTGCGAGGCGCCGAACGCCATCGCTACGGGATAGATCGTCAGCGCCGTCGCGCCGTAGAGGAAGAACAGCACGAACAGCAGCGGCTCGGAAAAATTGCCGAGCCAGGCGATCGTGGCGCACAGCACGACCGAGAGCAAGCCTTGCGCCAGCAGGATCAGCCGCCGTTCAAACCGGTCCGACAGCCAGCCGACGGGCGTCTGCGCCAGCATGCCGGCGATGCTGATGGTCGTCACGAGCCCGACCGTCGTCCCCGCTGACAGCCCGATCTGGGTGCCGTAGATCGGCGTCAGCACGAAGATGTTCATGTTGGTGACGCCGCCCTGGAAGATAGCCACCACCGTCACCGGGGCTAGCCGGAAAAGCGCCAGGGGGCTGAGGCGTTTGACCCGCCCGCTCGCGTGCTCCGGCTCAGAGGGAAAAACTGGCAAGGTGGGCCAGCGTCCGCCGACGAATTTGGAAACCAGCGCCAGCAGCACCATCGCCGCCGCGACCGGAAACAGATGCGGCGATTGCGGCCCGACCAGCGCGACGAGGAGTTGCCCGAGCAGCACCGCGATCGCCGTCGTCAGCATGTAGAGCGAGAACATCGCGCCGCGATTGTGCTGCTCGGCATAGAGGTTGATCCAGCTCTCGCAGACGACGAAGAGCGAAGCCATCGACATGCCGCCAAGCAGGCGAAAGCAGATCCAGCTCGGCACGAAATCGGTGAACACGAAACCCATGGCCGCCAACAGCGCCAGCACCAGGACCGCCACGAAGGTGCGCTCGTGGCCGTAATGGGCGACGGCCGGGCGCGTGACCAGACAGCCGACAAAAAAGCCGACGGGATAGGCGGTAAGCACGATCTGGACGACATCGGGCGAAATGCCGGGCTTGCCGAGGTGAAGCGAGACGGCGGTGGTGAGCATGGCGCTGCCGATGCAGGCGAGACAGATACCGGTCATGATCGGTAGCAGAGCGCGCGAGCGCTCCGCGTTTTGCCACAGCCGCATCGCGGATTGGGCGATCGACCTCATGGCTGCTCCCCTGGCGGCGCCGTCGACGACGCCACCCTGAGCGAGAGGCTACACGCGGCGGCGATTGCTGCAAACGAAGATTGATACGCCTATGGCTCCGATTTTTTTGGCCATGCCGGTGACCGAAAGCGGCGTCTAGGCGGCCGGCGGGGCTTTACAGTGGTTTTGTGCCGTCCATACCATAGGCAAGTCGCCGACATCCCAGGAGGAGTTTCATGACGATCGAACGACTTGAAAACGGCCAACGTTTCTGCCGGGTGCTGCGCTACAACGGCACCGTCTATGTCGCGGGTCTGACGGCGGACGACCTCTCCGGCGATACCACCTCGCAGACGAAGCAGATTCTCGCCAAGATCGATGCGCTTCTGGCCAAGGCCGGCAGCGACAAGGCCAAAATACTCAGCGCCCAGATCTGGCTCCGGGACATCGCCGATTTCGAGATGATGAATACGGCCTGGGATGCCTGGATCGACCGCGGCGCCATGCCGGTGCGCGCAACGGTCGAGGCGCGGCTTGCCGGCGATCAGTATCGCGTCGAGATCATGGTGACGGCGGCTGTCGGCTGAGGCCGATTGGGGTGGGCGAACGCAATGCATGAGGTAGTCATCAAAGGCGGACGCGTCGCGCTCGACGATGGCTGGGCCGGCTGCGACATCGGCATCGATGACGGCCGCATCTCAGCCATCGGCAATGGCCTGTCAGGCAAATCGCTGATCGACGCAGCCAAGCGCTGGGTCATGCCCGGCGGCATCGACACCCATTGCCATCTCGACCAGCCGGTCTGGGGCGGCGCAGGCAACGCCGACGATTTCGAGTCCGGCACCATTTCGGCGGCCTTCGGCGGAACGACCTGCATCGTCCCATTCGGCATGCCGGGTCCTGATATGTCGACGGTCGGTGCCATCGACCGCGCGCTCGATCGCGCGGCGGGCCGCGCGGTGATCGACTACGGACTGCATGCCGTGGTGACCATGGGCACCGGCGCCGATGTCGAGACCCAGTTGGCAGAACTTGCCGGCCGCGGCATTGCCTCGGTGAAACTGTTCATGACCTATCAGGGCTTTGCCGTCGACGACGATCTCTTCTTCAGGGTGCTCGATACCGCCCGCACGCTCGGCTGGATCGTCATGGTCCATGCCGAGAACGACGCAGCGATAAGGCGCACGCGCCAGCGGTTGATCGACCTCGGCCGCACCGACATCCGCTACCACGTCGTCGCGCATAGCGAGACCATGGAACGCGAGGCGACGCACCGCGCGCTCGCCTTCGCCGAAATGACCGGCGCGCGCATGACCATCGTCCACGTCTCCTCCTGGCAGTCGGCCGAGGAGGTGGTGCGGGCGCGTGTGCGAGGCGTCGACGCGATTGCCGAGACCTGCCCGCAATATCTCTTCATCGGCGGCGCCGATCTCGATCGCCCCGCGCTCGATGCGGCACGCTTCGTCTTTTCACCGCCGCCGCGTTCGCCGCGCAGCCATGAGCACCTGTGGCAGGCGCTGATCGATGGCGGTATCGATCTCTGGTCTTCCGACCATTCGCCCTACTACTTCGCCGACAAGATCGGCAGATCGCGGACGCCCAATTTCGCCACCACGCTGAGCGGCATTCCCGGCATCGAGACCCGTCTGCCGCTGCTGTTCTCGGAAGGTCTGTTGACCGGCCGGCTGACACTCGACCGCTATCTCGATCTCACCTCGCGCAATGCCGCTGCGATCTACGGCTTCGCCGATCGCAAAGGCAGCATAGAGGTAGGTCTCGATGCCGATCTGGTGCTGTGGGATCCCGAAGCGACCTGGACGCTCGGACACGCCGCTTTGCATTCCCGCGTCGACTTCACGCCGTACGAGGGCAGGAGCGTGACGGGCAAGCCGACCACCGTTCTGGTCCGCGGCGTGCCGGTGATCGCCGACGGCGTGCTGAAGGCGCAGCCCGGCTTCGGACAATTCGTGGAGCGCACCGTCGCCGATCCGGCCCGTTCGGGGAAACCAGTCGAGGAGACGACGCCATGGCTCGATGCCTGACCATAGCGGTCTGCCAGACAGGACCCATCCAGCGCAGCGCAACGCGCGCCGAGACTGTCGGTCGTCTTGTGCATCTCCTGGAGCAATCCGCCGCCGCCGGGGCGGAGGTTGCCGTGTTTCCCGAAATGGCGCTGACCACCTTCTTCCCTCGCTGGCGCATCGACGATCAGGTCGAGATCGACGCCTTCTTCGAAAGCGCAATGCCGGGGCCCGAAACGCAACGCCTTTATGATGCGGCCGCTCGTCTCGAAGTCGGTTTTGCGCTCGGCTATTGCGAGATCGCTAGGGAAAACGGCCGCACGCGCCACTTCAACACCATGGATCTGGTCGGCCCGGATGGGCGCTTCATCGGCCGCTACCGCAAGATGCATGTGCCGGGCTCGGCCGAGCCGGAGGAAGGCACCACCACACATCTCGAGCGGCGCTATTTCGAACCGGGCAATCTCGGTTTCCCGGTCTTCGACTATGGCGGCATCCGCGTCGGCATGGCGATCTGCAACGATCGCCGCTGGCCGGAGACCTACCGCATGCTGTGTCTCAACGGCGCGGAGGTGGCGGTGCTCGGCTACAACACGCCGCTGCTGCTCGACGAGGCGCCGGCGCTGGCGCATCTCAGAATGTTCCACAACCATCTGCCGATGCAGGCCGGCGCCTACCAGAACACGCTGTGGGTGGCCGCGGCTGCCAAGGCCGGGCTCGAAGATGGCCAGGCGCTGATCGGCGGCTCCTGCATCATCGCACCGACCGGCGAGATCGCGGCGCAGGCGATTTCGCTCGGCGACGAAGTCATCGTCCATCGCGCCGACCTCGACCTCAACGCCACCTGCCGGAAGGTGAATTTCGACTTCGCGCTCTATCGCCGTCCCGATCAGTACCGGCTTATCAGCGAGCAAGCCGGTCCGCATGTCTGACCTGGGCCGCGACCGATTCCCCGAATGCCCGGAGCCGCTGCTGGTCGTCCCGTTGTCGCTCGGCGAGATCGTCGAGAACGGGCTATGCATCGGCTGCGGGCTCTGCCGGTCGCTCGTTGGTCCGACGGAAGTCGAGATGGTCATGACGCCGGAAGGGCGTCTTCGACCGGTTGCCCGCAAAGTGCTGAGCTCTTCGACTCTGACGCGGATCAACGCCGTCTGCCCGGGAACCCGGATCGCCGGACCACCACAGGCGCAGACAGACACCGCGACACTGACCGACACGGTGTGGGGCCCTGCCGAGCGGGTCAGCCTTGGCTATGCCGGCGATCCGGCGGTGCGGTTTCAGGCCTCGAGCGGTGGCGTGCTGACAGCGCTTGGCCAGTTCCTGCTGACATCCGGCCGGGTGAAATTCGTCCTGCATGTCTCGGCGTCGCGAACCGCACCGATGCGCAGCGAGCGGCGGCTGAGCTTCGATGCTGCCTCGGTTCTCGAAGGCGCCGGCTCGCGCTATGGCCCGGTGGCGCCGCTGGAGGATTTTAGCGACATCCTTGCGCGCGGCGAACCTTTCGCGCTGATCGCCAAGCCTTGCGACATCACCGCCGTCCGCAATCTGGCGCTACATGATCCGCGCGTCGATGAGTTGATGGGCTATGCGCTCAGCTTTGCTTGCGGCGGCGCTTCGGACCTGTCGAAATCGGAACAGGTGCTGCAGCGCTTCGGCCTCAGCGAGGATGAGCTCGCGCTGTTCCGCTACCGCGGCTACGGCAATCCCGGCCTCAATCGGATCGAGACCAAGGATGGCCGCGCCTTCCAGCTCACCTACCGCCAGCTTTGGGAAGACGAGGACAAATGGATGATCCAGCCGCGTTGCAAGATCTGTCCTGACGCCATCGGCCAGGTCGCCGATGTCGTCGCTACCGATGCTTGGCTGAATGGCGGGCCGGCGGTCGATGACGAAGCCCTTAACGGCATAATCGTGCGCACCCCACGTGGCATGGAGCTGTTCGACGCGGCGGTTGAAGCCGGCGCATTGGCGATAAAGCGCGAGACCAGCTTTGCCGAACTCGGCGAACTGCAATCGCACCAAACGCGTAAGCGCCGCGCGGTGTGGGCTAGGCTGAAAGGCATCGAGATCGCCGGCAAGCCGGTGCCGGTCGTGACCGATCTTGCCCTTAAGGATTGCGCCCGGCAGAACACGCTGGCCAACAATCTTGCTGAGGGCCGCGGCGCCCGCGATCGCGCCAAACGCGGGCGGTTGGGCGAACCGCGTCCGGTGCCGCGCGGCGAAGCCATGATGGCGGAGGATGGATTTCCATGAGTGTCGCTGAAGAAACCGATGTGATCGTCATAGGCGGCGGCATGGCCGGCGCCAGCGCAGCCTTCGAGATCAGCCGGTCGGCCAAAGTGGTGCTGCTCGAGCGCGAAAGCCATTGCGGCTACCACACCACCGGCCGCTCGGCGGCAAGCTTCACCGAAAACTACGGCAATGGCGTCATCCGCCGCATCGTGCTGGCCAGCCGCTCTTTCCTGACCGACCCGCCGGCCGGCTTCTCTGATTATCCGCTCCTCAGCAAACGCGGCATGATCACAGTCGCGCGGGAGGATCAACTCGACCTCTTGCACCAGGATCTTGAGGCCGCGCAGGCGCTGGTGCCGTCGATCGTCGCCATGACGCCGTCCGAGGCGATCCAGCGCGTGCCGGTGCTGCGCGCCGACTATCTTGCAGGTGCCTATATCGAGCCGCACTCGATGGACATTGACGTCAACGGCCTGCACCAGGGTTTTTTGCGCGGCGCCCGTGCGCGCGGTGCCAGGATCGTTACCAATGGCGGCGTCAAGGCAATCGTTCGCCAGGGCGGTCGATGGCGGGTCGAAACCCCGGCCGGAACATTCCTTGCGCCGCGCCTCGTCAACGCAGCCGGCGCCTGGGGCGATGAGATCGCTACTATGGCCGGCGTCCACCCGGTCGGCCTGCAACCGAAGCGCCGCACCGCTTTCAACATACCGGCGCCCGCCGGCGTCGACATATCGGACTGGCCGCTGGTCCACGATGTCGGCGCCGAATTCTACTTCAAGCCGGATGCAGGACAGCTCTTCGTCTCGCCGTCCGATGCGACGCTGTCGGCGCCGATGGACGCCTATGCCGAGGACATCGATGTCGCCATCGGCGCCGAACGTCTGGAAAGGGCGACGACGATCGAGGTGCAACGGGTGTCGCGTTCCTGGGCCGGTTTGAGAACCTTCGTTGCCGATGGATCGCCGGTCGTCGGTCCTGATGACGAGGTCCCGGATTTCATCTGGCTGGTCGGGCAAGGCGGCTACGGCATCAAGACCTCGCCGGCGTTGTCGCGCGTCTGCGCCAGCCTGATCGCCGGCGGTGGCCTGCCGGACGATGTCGCGAGGCAAGGCGTGTCGCTGGCGGACCTCACCCCGCATCGGTTGCGCGCGTCTCAATCCAGGCAGGCTGCTTCATGAGCGATGCCGCATTGACGGCGGGCGGCATTCTGGCGGGGCGTCTGCTGGAGACGCTGGCGCAAGCCACCACCGATGCGCCGGGCATCACGCGCATCGCCTACGGACCCGGCGAGCGCTTTGCCCACGGTCTGGTGCGCGAGGAAGCGGAAAGGCTCGGCGCGGTTGCGCGCGTCGATGCGGCCGGCAACCTCTATCTGACGCTGATAGGTCGCGACCCGGCTCTGCCGGCAATCGTCATCGGCTCGCATCTCGACAGCGTGCCGCATGGCGGCAATTTTGATGGCGCCGCCGGTGTCGTGGCCGGGCTTGCAGTCATGGCCGAACTGGTCGGGCAAGGCATGCCGCGCGATCTGATCGTGCTGGTGACGCGCGCCGAGGAAGCGGTGTGGTTTCCGCTGTCCTATCCCGGCAGCCAGGCCGCACTCGGTCTGCTGGCGCCGGCAGCCCTGGACGCCAAGAGGTCGGACAGCGGCCGCACCCTTGCCGAGCATATGCGAGAGGAAGGCTTCGATCCCGATGCCGTGCGGCGCGGAGTGCCGGGCATCGACGCTGACCGCATCGCCGCTTTCGTCGAAGTCCATATCGAGCAAGGACCGCGCCTGGTCGCCGCCGGCGTGCCGGTCGGCATCGTCACCGGCATCGCCGGCGGGTTTCGCTATGTCGATGCCAGGTGTCTCGGCGCCTATGCCCATTCCGGCGCCGAGCCACGCTTTGCCCGGCATGACAGCGTGCTCGGTTTTGCCGATCTGGCTGCCGGCCTTGAGGCGGAATGGGATGTGCTTGAGCGGGAAGGGCACGAAGCCACCATCACCTTTGGTCGGGTGGAATCCGATCCGAGCCAGCATGGCGGCAGCCGGGTGCTCGGCGAACTCGGCTTCACCCTCGATGTGCGCAGCGCCGACGCCGCTGTCCTGGAGCGGATCGAAACGCGTCTGCACGCGCTCTTCGTCGAAGTCGGCGCGAAACGCGGGGTCACCTTCGAAGCCGGTCCATACTTTACTTGGGAGCCCGCCACCATGTCGCCGGCGCTGATTGCAAGGCTGGATCGCGCTGCCGCCGATTTGCAAATACCGGCACCGCATGTGCCAAGCGGGGCAGGGCACGATGCCGCCACCTTTGCCGGCGCCGATATTCCGACCGCCATGCTGTTCGTACGCAACGAGAACGGCAGCCACAATCCGCATGAAGCCATGGAGATCGCCGATCTCGATCAGGCGATCCTTCTGCTCCTGCGTTTCGTCACCGACTTCGACAAGGACCAGCCATGAACCTCGCCGCAACGGCCTTACTTGTCATCGACTTGCAGAACGAATATCGGCCCGGCGCCGCCTGGCCGGTCGTCGGCTACGACGCTGTGCTTGCCTATGCCGCCCGTCTGATCGAAGCCGCCCGCGCCGCCGGCATTCCGGTCATCCACGCGCAGGCTTGGGTGAAGCCGGAGGAGCGCGGCGGCTATGCCAGGCAGGAAGAAATCCTGACCGAGGAATTTCGCTCCGCCGTCGCGGGCAGCGAAGGCGCCGACATCTGCACCGAAGTCGCGGCGCTGCCTGGTGACATCGTCATCCACAAGCACTGGCCGAGCGCCTTTCGCCGCACCGACCTTTCGCAGAGACTTGCCGATCTCAAAATCGAAAGCCTTGTTGTCGCCGGCGTGCTCACCGACAGTTGCGTCACCGAGAGCGTGTTCGACGCGGTCTATCAGGGTTTTCGCGTCTGGCTGGTCAAGGAGGCCTGCGGCAGCATGAGCGAAGCCATGCACCGCACCGGCATGCTCGACATGGCCAACCGCCTCTATGGCGGCGGCATACTGCGCATGCCTGAGGCGTTGAAGGCGCTTGCCGGCCAGTCCTTTGAAGGCTGGCGCTGCACGCGGCCGGTGGAATTCGTCTACACGCTGGAAACCGTTGACCGGCTCTACGAAGCGCTGTGACCGGCGCCGCAGCCGCAGGCGCTTTTGACGATCTTCTTTGAAGCGCTGGGTTTGAGCACCGCACCCGGCAGCGCTCCGGTCGCATTGCCGCCACTCCACACACTGATGCCGTTGACGAACACATGCTCGATGCCGGCGGCAGCTTGGCGCGGCCTTTCGAAAGTCGCGGTGTCAATGATCGTCTGCGGGTCGAATATCGTCAGATCAGCGAAATTGCCAACCGCCAGCGTGCCGCGCTGCTCAATGCCGAATTCACGCGCCGGCAGACCCGTCATGCGATGCACCGCCTCTTCCAGGCTGAACAGGCCGACATCCCTGACATAGTGTCCGAGCACGCGCGGAAACGTGCCCCACAGGCGCGGATGCGGGTGGATGTCATGCGGCAGGCCGTCCGAACCGATCATGGTGCGTGGATGCGCGATGATGGTGCGGACATCGTTCTCGTCGAGCTGGAAATAGACTGCACCCGCTGGCAGCAGCCGCTCGCCCGCCTCGCGTTCCGTGCACTTCCATTCGCGGGCGATGTCGGCAATCTCGCGATTGGCCATTTCTGGATGCGGCGTCGACCAGGTGATGAGGACCTTCAGCCCGGTGTCGCAACGCTCGAGCCTGAGCACAGTGGAACTCGCGGCATAGGGATAGACATCCATGCCGATGTCCATCGTCTCGCGCGCCTTGTCGATCCGCTGGAGGGAAGGGCCGCTCTTGCCGAAATTTGCGCGCCCCGTGCACTGGTGATGCGAGATGAACAGCTTGCCGTCGGCATGGCCGGCAATGTCGATGGCCTCCTCGATCGCCTCATCCATCGTCTCGAAATAGTTGCGCGTATGGGTGACGTACGGCCCGCCGAGGTTTGCCGCCGTCGCCGCAAGCGCCTTGAGCTCGTCGGTCGATGAATTGACCGCCGGCGGATAGTCGAGCCCGGTGCTGAGACCAAACGCGCCCTCGGCCATTGCTTCAACGACTGCTTCCTGCATCGCCGCCGTCTCCGCCGCGTTGGCAGGGCGATCGGTCACGGGCATGCAGCGCTGCCGTAAGGTGGTGTGGCCGACGAGGAGCGCCGCGTTGGTGGCGATGCCGCGTTGCTTCAGTTCCGCGACATAATCGGCAAAACGGTCGAAGCGAAAATTCTCCTGGCCGCCGACCAGCGTGAAGGGCGGCGGTGGTGCGCGGTCGAGCAGCAGCGGCGCCAGGCTGATGCCGCAATTGCCGGCGATCACCGTCGTCACGCCCTGGCTGATCTTCGGTACCATGCCATCGGGCGCCAGCAGTGCGCCGTCATCATGGGTGTGCACGTCGATGAAGCCCGGCGCGACGATCTTGCCCGAAGCGTCGATCTCTTGTGCACCATCTGCATCGCCGAGGTTGCCGATGGCGGCGATCCTGTCGCCGGAGATCGCAATATCGGCCTCGAAGCGATCGGAACCGTCGCCTGAAATCAGCGTCGCATTACGGATGACGAGATCGTATGGCATCGCTGTCAGCCGTCCGGATTGGCGGCGATCTCCTCGCGGCGGCGCGCGACATAGGCGTCGAGCTCCTCGCGGATTGCGATATCCATCCCCGGCTCCTCATAGTCATGCAGCGCCTGCTGCCAGAGCTCGGTGGCGCGCTCCAGCGCATCCTTGCCGCCGGCTTCTTCCCAGGCGCCATGGTTCTGCCAGTTCGACAGCATCGGCTGGTAGAAGGCGGTGGTGTAGCGCGACATCGTATGTTCGGCGCCGAAGAAATGGCCGCCGGCCGGCACCGACTTGATGGCTTCGAAGCCGAGATCGTCTTCCTGGAACGGCAGTGGCCGCAGGAACTCCATCATGTTCTGCAGGATCTCGACGTCGAGCACGAGCTTTTCGTAGGAAGCCGTCAGCCCGCCTTCCAGCCATCCGGCCGCGTGGTAGATCAAATTGGCGCCGCCGAGCACCGCGCCCCATGTCGCCATCTCCGTCTCGTAGGCCGCCTGCAGATCGACGACGTTCGAGGCGTTCGCGTTGGAGGTGCGGTAGGGCAGATTGTAGCGCCGCGCCAACTGCCCGGCGATGATGTTGGCCTTGGCATTCTCAGGCGTGCCGAAGGCCGGTGCGCCCGACTTCATGTCCACGTTGGAAGTGAACGCGCCGTACATCACAGGCGTGCCCGGATTGACCAGCTGCGTCAGTACCACGCCGAACAACGCTTCGGCGTTCTGCTGGCAAAGGGCCGCCGCCAGCGTCACCGGCGTCATCGCGCCCATCAGGGTGAAGGGGGTGACCGTCACCGGCTGGCCGTGCTCGGCCATCGCGATCAGGCCTTCGGCCATGGCATCGTCGAACAGGCGTGGCGAGTTGATCGAGATGATCGTCGTCACACCGGGCGAAGCCCGCATCTCCTCAAGGCTGATGCCGCGCGCGATGGCCATCATGTTGATGCCGTCCATCGCCCGGGCGCGGCCGATCGCCGTGCAGTGGAAAGAGAGATCGCTCAGCGTCAGATTGGCGTAGTAGGTGTCGAGATGGCGCGCGTTGACCGGCAATTCCATCGGCGCCACCACCTGGTTGCCGATGATGTGGATGGCGTTGAAGTGGTGCGCCAGCCGGATGAAGTTCTGGTAGTCGGGCAAATTGCCCTGCCGGCGACCATTGATGCGGTCATGCACATTG
The DNA here is from genome assembly GCF_053848025.1 of Mesorhizobium sp. 128a. Lineage (NCBI taxonomy): Bacteria > Pseudomonadati > Pseudomonadota > Alphaproteobacteria > Hyphomicrobiales > Phyllobacteriaceae > Mesorhizobium > Mesorhizobium sp. 128a. The sequence continues at coordinate 52,099 of NZ_JBSPKY010000017.1, forward strand.
GGCGGACCGGCGACCAGGCCGAACACCAGCGATCTGCCGCCGAGATGCACCTGCTTTTCGGGATTACGGCTGGTCAGCGTGAAGGAGGACGGTACCGCGCGCAACGCTTCGGTGACCAGGCTTTCGTCAATCCTGATGGTCTTTTCCTCGCGGTCGACAATGGCTCCGGCGGCGGCAAACAGATCCATCACCTTTTCGCTCATCACGCGGATGCCGAGCTCCGACAGGATGCGCATCGAGGTGTCGTGCAGCTGCTGCATCCGATCTTCGTCCAGCAATTGCATCGGTGGATAGGGGTTTTCGACATGCTGCCATGGCAGTTGCGCGATGCCGCCGCCGCTTCGCCCGAGCTTCGATCGGCGGCCACCGCCGCGCCTGTCCTGGTTCATCTCTCTCGTCCCCTCCCGGCTTAGTAGCCGCGCTCCGGATTGACTGTGTTTTCCAGTTGCTGGCCGCTGCGGAAACGCTTCAGATTGTCGGCGAACATGCGCACCGATTTGACGTCCCAGCCCTCGTAGACGGCTGCGCAATGCGGCGTGATGGCGACGTTGTCGTAACCCCACAAAGGATGGTCCGCAGGCAGCGGTTCGGCTGTGAAGACATCGAGCGCAGCGCCCTTGATCCGCTTGCCGTCGAGGGCTTCGAGCAGTGCTGCTTCCTCGGTCACTCCACCGCGCGAAATATCGATCAGCGCGGCGGACGGTTTCATCGCGGCGAAGGCTGCCTTGCCGAGCAGGCCACGCGTGCTGGCCAGCAGCGGTACGCAGCAGACGATGAAGTCGGCGCGACCGAGCAGGGCAAGCAAGGCATCCGGGTCGTGCACCTCGTCGAGGCTGGGCATCGGCTTTGGCCGGGCGCGGATGCCGAGTGTTTCCATGCCCATCGCCTTGGCGCGCCCGGCGACTGCCGTGCCTGTCTTGCCAAGGCCGACGACGAGGACCGTCTTGCCTTCGATTGGCTCGACGCAGCCACCGCCCCACTGGCGCGCCAGCTGGCGGCGCTCAAAACCGCGCAGGTCGAGGGAGAAGGACAGCATGGCGCCCAGCGCATATTCCGCCAGCATGCCGGCGGCGACGCCGGCCGAATTGGTCACCGTGACGCGCGCCGGATCCCAGCGTCCGAGATGATCGGTTCCCGAACCGCCGACCGATACCCACTTCACCGTGGCGCTTTCGACAAGAGCCTGGCGCGGAAAGCGCGGCGTGCCGTCGAAGCGGACGGTGTAGACCACCTCGGCGGCTGTCTGCTCGATCAGGGCCGGCAAAGTCGCATAGGTATCGCAGGCGTGGACAAGGAGATCCGGATGCGTCTCCCCAAGCACCGCCATCGCTGCGGCCGGTCGGTCGGTGTGCAGGATGACGGTAGGGTGAGCCGACATTGTGCAGGCCTCAGTTGCGTCCAATATGATCGGCCAGAGGGCCGAGCGCCGTGAGCAGCGCCTTGCCGCTTTCCAGCGATGCATTCTCGTGCGGCGCGCGCAGGTTCAGCCAGCGCTGGTCGCCGGAGCGCACCGCCAGCACCGCCTTCATCGCCGGGATAAGGCCGGCATCCTGGATGACCTTCCGGAATGCCTTCACTGCGGCATCCGCTTCTGTGACCTCCTTGCCCGCGATTGTCGCGTCGTAGAGGGCGCGGATGGCGGCCGCATTGAGATTGACCGTCGCCGAGATGCAGCCCGCCGCGCCGCTGGCCAACCCCTTGGTGAGCTGCGCCTCCGAACTCGGGAACACCGCGACATCTGGTGCGGCGGCAATCACCGCCGCCGTGTTGTTCCATTCGACGGCGCTGTCCTTGTAGGCCACCACAGTGTCGGGATACGCCGCGCTCAGCCGGGCGGTCAAGGTAGGGCTGACCGGCACGCCGGAGTTCTGCGGGATGTGGTAGAGGATCATCTTCAGCGCCGGACTGGCCACCCGCTCGATCAGCTCGCTGTAGTAGCGCGCCTGGCCGTTGTCGCCGGCCGCGGTGTAAAAGAACGACGGCAGCACCATCACCCCGGCGCAGCCGAGGCCGACCGCATGCTTCGACAATTCGACCGTTTCGGGCAATGCGGTGACACCGGTGCCCGGCATCATCCGGGCAGGCGAAATGCCTGATGCAACCAGCCATTCCAGCGCCTGTATGCGTTCGCTCAGCGAGAGCGACAGCGCCTCACCCGTGGTACCGAAGGGCGACAGGAAATGCGCGCCTTGGTCCAGCACCCATTTGGCGTGCGAGATCCAGAGATCGCGGGCGATGCGGCCATCGTTCTCGAACGGCGTCAGGATCGGGGCGATGGTTCCTTGCGGGCGGGTCATGTAGGTCTTTCTATCGATGAGGGAAGGTCGTCATCGCAGGCATGGAGCATACCCACCCCGCGATCTGCCAGAGGCGGCATGTCAGTCTACCACGCCGGCCGCTGGAGGATCTTGCTGATCACCGGAGGATCGTAGAGCAGGGCGCAGAGATCGGAAAAGCGGCTGTCGGGGTCGGTCAGCGACAGGATGGCGTCGCGGATGGCCATAGCGCGGCCTCGTCCGAGTACGGGTGTCGCGAACTCCAGATATTTGGCTTCGATCTCATTTGGCGTCAGCGGCGCTTCCGGTCCGCCACGTGCGTGGACATCGCCCGAAGTCAGCACCCGGCCGTCGGTGGTGGTGATAGCGACATCGGCCCAGCGGCCTGCCGGAAAGCGGGCGCTGTGGCGCTCCTGCTCCGACACGCTGATGCGGCTGAGCAACTCGGCAACGGCGGCGTCCTCAAGCCCGCCGCCGGAAATGTGCTCCAGCCCGATGCGGCCATGCAGGATGAAGGTCGCAACGGCAAAGCGCAGGCTGTATTGCGCCTTCGACGTCGTGTCGGGCATGCCGTCGAACAGTGTCGCGGCATAGTGGAAACTGTTGACCTGGACATGGTCGATGTCGGCCGGTGTCAGATGATGTGAAAGAACCAGTCCGCGCGTCGCGTCGATGGCTGCATGCGCCCAGCGGCAGATCGGGTAGGGCTTCACATATTGATGCAGCGCCTGCCAGAAGCTGCCGAGATCCTGCCAATGCACTGCGACTTCAGGCGCCTCGACGGTGATCGCCGGTGCGCCGGTGAAGCCGCGTTCGGCAAGCACCGCCGCCGACAGGCCGGTCAGCGCGCCGATGCCCGAGCCGTCATGCAGCATCGTCGGCGTGGCGATCTCGCGCATCATCTGGCTGCGCGGACCATGATATTCGGCAATACCCAGCGCCTCGCGCAATTGCCCGTCGCTCAGCCGGCGCAGACGCGCCGCCATGGCGGCGACGCCCAGCGCGTTCCATGCCCCTGACGTGTGGTAGTCCGACACCGTCGCATGCAGCGCGACGCCGGCGCGCCCGGCGACCTCGTAGCCGACGACCAGGGCTGCCAGTGCGTCAGGGCCACTAAGCTCCGGGAGCTGTTCCGCCAGCGCCGCCAGCGCCGGCACCACCACCACGCCGATATGGCCCTTGGTCGGGCTGTAGCCGTCGTGACCGTCGAGATTGTCGATCTGTGTTGCCGCCGCATAAGCCGCACCCGCCACTGAGGCGCGGCGGCCGTCGAAGAGCATGCGTGCGGAATGCTTCGGGTCGTTCGAATTGTAGAGCAGGGTGGCCGTATCGCGGGCGATGCGTCCGGCCTCCATCGGCCCCGCGGCAATCGCAATTCCAATCGTGTCGAGCAAGAGGTAGCGGGCCTGTTCCAGCACCGCCTGAGGGAAGACCGATGCCGGCCGGCGTAAGACGAAGTCGGCCAGGCGCACGGCAGTTTCAGCGCTCGCATCCGGCCCTTCACGGCGATGGGGCGACACAGCCACTTCTTCACTCCCTCTGTCGTCACGACATCATTAATTTGGGTCCATCGTGCTTTCACGCAATTAGTTCAGCGGCTTTGGCCAAAAATATCTATGCCATGTCGCTTGCGTGCAATTGAACGCCGGCGCCTCCATGGTCTACCTATTCTGGCACAGCGCAGGAGCCGGAGATGAAGCCACCCCCGCCTTTGAACTATATCAGATCGTTCGAGAGCTCGGCCCGGCATCTGAGTTTCACCGTGGCCGCCAAGGAGCTTGGCTACACGCAGGCCGCGGTCAGCACCCATGTCCGCTCGCTCGAACATTACATCGGCCGGCAATTGTTCATCCGCTATCCGCGCAGCCTCAAGCTGACCGAGATGGGCGAGGCATTCCTGCCGACGCTGCGCCAGGCGCTCGACCAGATCGACCAGGCGACGGAGGCGATCGTGACCTCCTCGCGCAACCGCACCGTGGTCGTCTCCTGTCCGATGAGCCTGGCGGAGAACTGGTTGGCCGGCTGCATGGCCGCCTTCCGCAAGAAGCATCCCGAAATCGAGATCGTACTGCATGGCACGATCTGGGAGGATCTCAGCGAACAGATCGCCGACATCACCATTTCGACGCGGCGCTTCGACGATCGCCCGCCCGCCGCCATCCCGCTCTGGAATGACGAGCTGGTGCTGCTGTGCGCCCCGTCGCTGCTCGAAGGCGAGCACGCCATCAAGGTACCGGAGGATATCCTCAAGGTGGACCGGATCTTCGTGCATGGCCGCCAGGAATACTGGCAGGTCGTTGCCACCGCACTTGGCGTCGACATGCAGGATTACGACAAGGGCCTGTCGACCAACGCCTCCAACATCGCGCTCGAACTCGCCGCCATGGGCGCCGGCCTCGTCGCCACCCAGCGCTCGCTCGCCCACGCCTATCTCAGGCGCGGACTGCTCGTAGAACCGTTTGCGGTCCGGCCGCCAAGTCCCTGGAATTACTACCTGACCGAGACCCATATCTCCAAGGGCAACATCGCCCGTACGGTGCGCGAATGGATCATGGCGAGGGCGCAGGAAGACAGCGCCTGACGAGTATTCGCCTGCGCTTCCCTGCCTCCGCACGAAAAAATTTGACACGCCAATGGCATTGTTTTTTTAGGTCTAGCAGGCTGGATTTCAGCGGTTTGTGAGAGCTCAAGCCCTTCCGGGATTTTTGCATCGCCTCTAACATTCCCCGCGTACTGGGGAATGAACGGGCGGAAAGCCCAAACCGGAGAAGCAACAATGGCACTTTTCAGGAGCAACGGTGACCGCGTCCCGGCGGTCATCGAAAGCTACGCAGATGAAGTCAGAAGCGGCAGGATGGACCGCCGCGAATTCCTTGCCATGGCGAGCGCCATGGGCGCCTCGACGACGTTCGCCTACGCAATGGCCGGCCTTCCCACGCCGGCCGAGGCTGCAACGCTGGAGCCCGGCAAGAAGGGCGGCATCCTCAAGATGCAGATGATCATCAAGGACATGAAGGACCCGCGCACATGGGACTGGTCGGAGATGGCCAATGTGCTGCGCCAGTGCAACGACTACATGATCCGCTACACCCAGGACTTCACCTTCGAGGGCCATCTCATCGAAAGCTGGGACGTCAGCGACGACGCCACCGAATACACGCTGCATGTGCGCAAGGGCGTGAAGTGGTCGAACGGGGACGAGCTCAACGCCGACGACATCGTCTTCAACATCGAACGCTGGTGCGACAAGGCGGCCGAGGGCAATTCGATGGCCGGCCGCATGGCCACGCTGATCGATCCTGCCACCAAAAAGGCGATCGCCGGTGCCATCACCAAGGTCGACGATCACACGGTGAAGCTCAAATGCGGCCAGTCCGATGTCACCATCATCCCCGGCTTCGCCGACTATCCCGCCATCATCGTCCACCGCGACTTCGACAAGAACGGCGCCGACATGACCAAGACGCCCGGCACCGGCCCGTATGAACTCATCTCCTACAAGGTAGGCGACTCGGCCTCGGTGCGGCGCCGCAAGGATTTCACCTGGTTTGGCGGCGAAACCTATCTCGACGGTGTCGACTGGACCGACTACGGCACCGACGCTTCAAACCCGGCCATTGCCAGCGCCTTCGAAGCCGGCGAGATCGACTGCAACTATCAGACCGTCGGCGGCACGGTGGACCTCTATAACGGCATGGGTCTGGTCAAGGAATCCGTCGTCACAGCCGGAACGATCGTGCTGCGCACCAACGTCAGCAACAAGCCCTATGACGACAAACGGGTGCGAAACGCCATCCAGCTCGCCGTCGACAACGAAACGGTGCTGAAGCTCGGCTATAGTGGCCTTGGCCAGGTCGCCGAAAATCACCATGTCTGCCCGATCCATCCCGAATATTATGAACTGCCGAAAGTGCCGCGTGACCTCGCCAAGGCCAAGGCGCTGATGACCGAGGCCGGCCAGATGGATCATGAGTTCGAACTGATCTCCTACGATTCGGACTATGTGAAGGACCCTGCCGACGTCGTTGCCGCGCAGATGCGCGAGGCCGGCTTCAAGGTCAAGCGGACGATCATCCCGGGCACCTCGTTCTGGAACGACTGGACGAAATATCCGTGGTCGACCACCGAATGGGGCATGCGTCCGCTCGGCGTCCAGGTGCTGGCGCTTGCCTATCGCAGCGGTGAGGCCTGGAATGAGACGGCCTACGCCAATCCGGAGTTCGACAAGAAGCTCAATGCAGCACTCGCCATCGCCGATACGGCCAAGCGCAAGGAGCTGATGAAGGACGTCGAGTTCGTCCTGCAGGATTCTGGCGTTCTGGTTCAGTCATTCTGGCGTTCGCTCTACCGCCATCACGCCACCTATGTGAAAAACCTCAAGATGCATCAGACGTTCGAACTGCAGCTGGAGAAGGTCTGGCTCGACAAGGCCTGAGCAGAAATATCCAGGGGGCCGCTTGATCGCCCCTTGGAGTTTCGCCAAGGCGACGAGACGAATTCATCTACCGGAACAGCGCAATCGCAATGCGCGGTTGGAAGCACAACAAGACGGTCGCCGAACAAAGGGAAGAAATCCGAATATGCGTACCCATGCACAAGCCGTTGTCATCGGTGGCGGCCTGATCGGTTGCTCGATCCTCTATCACCTCGCCAAATTCGGCTGGTCCGATGTTGTGCTGCTGGAGCGCGACGAACTGACCTCCGGCTCCACCTGGCACGCGGCCGCCAACATTCACGGCCTACATGACTCCACCAACATCAGCCGCCTGCAGCACTACACCATGGCGCTCTACAAGGAGCTGGAGACGGAGACCGGGCAAGGCTGCGGCATCTTCCAGCCAGGCTCGCTCTATCTCGCCCAGACCGAAGCGCGCGAACACCAGCTGAGGCTGCAGGCAGCCAAGGCGCGGCGCTACAAGATGAATTTCTACGAGGTCGGCCGCGACGAAGCCGAACGGCTGCATCCGCTGGTCAATTTCGACGGTATACGCTGCATCATGTACGAACCGGAAGGCGGCAATGTCGATCCCTCCGGGGTGACGGCCGCCTATGCGGCAGGCGCGCGCCAGCGTGGCGCCGAAATCCACCGCTTCACGCCGGTCACCGCGACCGAAGCGCAGCCCGACGGCAGCTGGATCGTGCGCACGCCGAAGGGCGATATCCGCACCAACTGGGTGGTCAACGCCGCCGGCCTGTGGGGCCGCGAGGTCGCCGCCATGGCCGGCCTGCAACTGCCGCTGATCCCGACCGAGCATCAGTATTTCGTCACAGAGACCATCCCTGAAATCGCTGCCATGGGCCGCCGGCTGCCCTCGGTCGCCGACCGCGACGGCGAATATTATCTGCGCCAGGAAGGCCTCGGCCTGTTGATCGGCGCCTATGAGCGCAACATGAAGTTCTGGGCCGAGGACGGTACGCCGCTCGACTTCGGCCACGAACTGTTTCCCGACGATCTCGACCGCATCGAGGACAATATGATGCGCGCCATTGCGCGTGTGCCGGCGGTCGGCAAGGCGGGCGTCAAGCGCGTCATCAACGGCCCGATGATCTGGTCGCCCGACAGCGCGGTGCTGTTCGGGCCGGCGCCGGAATTGCGGAACTATTTCTGCTGCAACGGCATCATTCCCGGCTTCTCGCAATCCGGCGGCATGGGCAAGCTGGCGGCCGAGTGGATGATCGAAGGTGAACCGTCGCTCGACATGTTCGCCTGGGACATGGCGCGCTTCGGCCATTGGGCCGGCAAGGCCTTCACCAAGGCCCGCGTGCAGGACCAGTACAGCCACCGCTTCAAGATCCATTTCCCCAATGAGGAGCGTGCTGCCGGGCGCCCGGTCCGCACGCGCCCTGCCTACGAGATGCAGAAGCAGATGGGCGCGGTCTTCGGCCTCAACTTCGGCTGGGAGCATCCGCTGTGGTTCGCCGCCGAGGGCGAGCCGCGCGAGGAGACGAACGGCTTTACCAGGCAGAACTGGTGGGGCCCGGTCGGCCGCGAGGCACGCATGCTGCGCGAGCATGCGGGCATCATCGACGTCTCGAACTTCGCCAAATACGAGGTCAAAGGGCCAGGCGCCGAGGCCTGGCTGAATTCGCTGTTCGCCAACCGCATGCCGGCCGAAATCGGCCGCTCCTGTCTGACGCCGCTGATCGGCAAGCGCGGCGGCATTGCCGGTGACTTTACCGTGACGAAGCTTGGCCAAGACGAGTTCATGGTGTTCGGCTCCGGCATGGCCGAGCGCTTCCACCAAAGGTTCTTCAAGGCGGTTCCATTGCCCGAGGGCACGACCGTCCGGTCGCGCACGGAGGAGTTGGCAGGCTTCAACGTCGCCGGTCCGAAGTCGCGCGAATTGCTGCAGCGGCTGACCAATGCCGATCTGTCGACGGAGGCATTTCCATTCATGCGCTCGCGCCGGATCACGGTTGGCGGCGTCGACGTGGTGGCATTGCGGGTCTCGTTCACCGGCGATCTCGGTTGGGAGCTTTATTGCCCGGCCGCCAACCAGATCGAACTCTACAGCGCGCTGCTCAAGGCTGGCTCAGAGGTCGGCGCCGGCCCGGTCGGCTCGCGCGCGCTGATGTCGCTGCGCGTCGAAAAAGGCTATGGCAGCTGGAGTCGCGAATACTCCCCCGAATATTGGCCGCAGGAGGTCAAGTTCGATCGCCTCGTCAAGATGGACAAGGGCGACTTCCTCAACCGCGACGCCTATGCGGCAATCGCCGACAAGCCAGCGCGCGATCAACTGATCATGCTGTCGATCGCCGCCAACGATGCCGACGCCACCGGCGGCGAGCCGATCTTCCTGCCCGATGGCACGCCGATCGGCCAGGTCTCGTCAGGCGCCTACGGCTACTTCGTCGAGCAGTCGCTGGCGCTCGGCTATGTCAAGGCAGGTTCCGCCAAGGCAGGCGACAAGGTGTCGGTCGCGATCCTCGGCAGGCCGCATGACGCGGTGCTGTTGAGCGAGCCGCCCTTCGATCCCGAAGGCAAGCGGCTGCGGGCGTAAGCAGGCGATTAGGCTGGGGTGAAAGCTCAGCCGCCGAACCGGTCGAGCCAATGCTGTGCGAGGTCGGAACGGCGGCAGATCCAGATGTCGGGATTGGCTTTGATCTTGTCGAGGAAGCGGGCGAGCCCGATCATGCGGCCGGGCCGTGCGGCCAGCCGGCAGTGCAGCGACACCGTCATCATGCGCGGTGTCGTCTGGCCCTCGGCCAATAGCCAGTCCACTCCGTCGCTGACATAGTCGTAGAACTGGCTGCCGGTCTCCAGGCCCGAGCCGCGCGAAAAACGGCTGTCATTGTTGTCGAACGAATGCGGCACCACCAGATGCCGCTTGCCATCGACGTCGACGACATAGGGCAGGTCGTCATTGTAGTCGTCGCAGTCGAACAGGAAGCCGCCATGCTCCACCACCAGCCGCCTTGTGTTGAGGCTGGGCCTGCCGGTGTACCAGCCGAGCGGGTGGATACCGGTGATCTGCTTCACCGTGTCGACGGTCATGGCGATGTGCTTGCGTTCCTCCTCCTCGCTCAGCGGCGCATAGTCGATCCAGCGCCAGCCATGGCAGACGATGTCGCTGCCGAGTTCCGCAATCGCCTTGCCGGCGGCCGGGTTGAGTTCCAGCGCCCGCCCGACGACGTAGAAAGTCGGAACGATGCCCTTGTCCTTGAACAGCGCGGCCAGCCGCCAGACACCAACGCGCGAGCCATATTCGTAGAGCGATTCCATGTTGCGGTTGCGCAAGCCGGGTACCGCTGGAGATACGGCAAGATCCGACAGGATCGTCTCGGAAACACCGTCGCCCTCGTCGATGCTGTATTCAGCGCCTTCCTCGTAGTTGACGACGATGTTGAGCGCCAGTTTGGCGCCACCGGGCCACGCTGCGGCAGGAGGGTTTTCGCCGTAGCCGATGAAGTCACGGGCCGGCAGATATGGCATCGCTCAGATCTCCTCGAATCTCATCGCAAAGTCACCCGCCGCGCAGGTCGGTCAGGATGCGCAGCGCCCTGTCCATCATGTCCTGCGGGCCAACCGTTGCGCGCAGGCAATCGCTCAGGCCGTAGCCGCCGAGGCTGCGCACGATGATGCCGGCGCCGCGCAAGGCGGTGTCTGCGGCCACCGCTGTGGCCGTGTCGGGGAAGCGGATGAGCACAAAATTCGTCCGGCTTTCGGGAACGCCGTAGCCGGCTGCTCTCAGATCCTGCCCAAAGCGGCCGCGGATCGCGGCCGTGCGCGCCACCGTCTCGCGCATATAGGCCTGGTCGTCGATTGCCGCGACAGCCATTGCGAGGCTTGGCGTGGTGACCTGGTTGGAGTTCTGCAGCTTGCGGATTTCGGTTGCGACGTCAGGCGGAAACAATCCCCAGCCGACCCGCGCGCCGGCCAGCCCATAGGCCTTGGAAAGGCTGCGCAGCACGACGGTGTCGCCGCGCGTGACGAGCGCAAAGACGGGCTGCGGATCCTGGTCGTCGAACTCGCCATAGGCCTGGTCGATCACCAGCAGCACGTCGCCGCGCAATCCGGCGCGCAGGCGCAATAGTTCGGCATTGCGGATTCGGGTGCCGGTCGGATTGCCGGGATTGCAGACGAAGACGATCCGCGTCGCCGGCGTGACGGCGGCGAGAATGCTGTCGACGGACACGACGAAGTCGCGCTCCGCCGCCTTGACGTAGGCAGCACCAACACGCGAGGCGGCGGAGGCCGCGAAATTATAGGCATAGGCGGTGGCGAGCACTTCGTCGCCTGGGCCGGCAAATGCCGCGATGGTGCAGCTGATCAGGTCCATCGAACCGGCGCCGCACAAAATCAGCTCGCGCTCGACGTCATAGACCTGCGCGATCGTTTCGCGCAGCATGGTCCAATCCGGATCGGGATAGAGGTGGCTGCGCGCGATCGCGTCCTGGCCGGCGGCGATCGCTTTGGGGCTTGGCGGGAAGGCGCTCTCGTTCTGGGCAAGCGTCGGCCGGTCATTGCCGCCGAAGTTCGCCAGCGCGAAGGCCGACATCGCCTCGATATGGGCGGCAGCCTTCAGCGGCATATCAGAACAATCCTGATGACGCTCATTTCCCCCGAACTGCCTCCGTCGGACCGGCTTTCGAGCAAGCTACAAGCCGCCGGCCTGTTCACAAGCAAAAACTCGCCGCGCAATGGCCGCGAAATTCTGGCCCTTCTGTCCGCGCAATCGGATGGGCATCGGCGTCAATGGTTGCAAAAGGCCGGGCAAGACCCGAAATGTTCGAGACAACGGGTCCGGAAACGGCATGCATCCAAGATTGATCAAGACGTTCCTCGCCGTGGCGCGGCACCGCAACATCACCCGCACAGCGCGGGAGGTTCATCTGGCGCAGTCGAGCGTCAGCGACCAGATCCAGTCACTGGAAAGCGAACTCGGCGTTGCCCTCTTCATCCGCTCACGCCAAGGCCTCGATCTGACGGCGGCCGGCGAAGTGCTGAAACCCTATGCCGAAGAGATTCTACAGCTGGCGGACGAGGCGCGAATTGCTGTCGAGGTAATAACGGGAACGACCGCCGCGACGGTGACGGTCGGCGCGCTGGAGACGATCGCCGCCGTAAAACTTCCGCAATGGCTGGCGGCCTTTCGAGGCGATCATCCGGAGATCGGTCTGCGGCTGAAAATCGCCGGCAGCGATGCCCTGCTGCGGCAGCTCGAAGAGGGCGAGATCGACGTGGCCTTCTGTTTCGACAAAGGTGGGCTCGACGAACGCCTGACCCGACGCACGCTAACAGCCGAGCCGTTGGTCCTTGTCGCCTCCGCCGAAGATGCGGCTGTATCGCTACAGAACGACCTTGCCGCGCTCGCAGCGCTGCGTTTCGTGGCGACGGAAACCGGATGCGTCTACCGGCATCTGTTCGACACGGCCTTTGCGGAAACAGGTGTAGCAGCGCCAAGACTTGCCGCCGAAGTCGGCAGCATCGGGGCCATTGCGGGTCTGGTGGCGAGCGGTGTCGGCATGGGCCTTGTGCCGCGGCTTGCGGTCGCCGATGCGCTCGATCGCGGCGAGATCGTCGAACTGCCGTGGCCGGGTTCGGTCTGTACAGCGTCGCTGGTCATGATCTGGCGCCGCCGCCGGGTGCAGCAGCCGGCGCTGAAACTGCTGCTGGCGGCGGCCAAGACTTTCGCGCCGGTCAGATCAGCCGGTGACCGCCCTCGACATGCAGAACCGTCCCTGTCGTAAAGCCGTTGCCCATCAGGAAGGCGATGGCGTCGGCGATGTCGTCCGGTTGTCCGACGCGCCCGACCGGCAGGCGCTTGGCCATTGCATCAAGCGTCTCGTCCTTCTTGTCGCCGGCAACGAAGTGCCAGATCGGCGTGTCGACCCAGCCTGGCGAGACGGCGTTGACCCGGATCGGCGCCAGTTTCACCGCCAGCGCCCGCACCAGCCCTTCCAGCGCTGCATTGACAGCGGCGACGACCGAGCCGCGCGCCGCCGGCCGGTAAGCGGCAATCCCCAAGGTGAAAATGATGGAGCCGTTGGCTGAAAGCCGCGGCGCGCCATGTTTGGCGAGCAGCAGCGGCCCGTAGAGTTTGCTTTTTACCACCCTCTGGGCGGCCCTCAGGTCGATTGCGGGCAGCAATTCATAGGCGCCTTCGATATCGGCCGCCGTGCTGACGATATGGTCGAGCCGGCCGATGCGCCCGAACAGGTCGGCGACCTGATCTTCCTGTGCAATATCGGCTGCGATGACGTTCAGATTGGCTGGGTTCTGCAACGTCTTGCCGGCGCGCTCTAGTTTGTCCGCGTTGCGCCCGACGATGATGACTTCGGCACCGGCGTCCAGAGAGCGCCTTGCCAGCGCCAGGCCCATGCCGGAACTGCCACCGACAATGACGATTTTTGATTTCGCGATTTCCGTATCTGCCATGTTCCGTTCCGATCCTGAACCGTTTCGGGCGAGATTTCGCAGACCGGCGGCAGGAGCGGAAACGGAAGAAAACGATAGCGCCATCGGAAGCTCCGATGGCGCTATCGTCGATGGGACGCGAGCCACTCCGTCGAGTGGCTACCTATGCACCAGTGCGATCAGTAGCCGACCGTGAAGCGCTGGCGGATGTGTTTGGGCTTTTCGATCTCGTCGGCCATGACGATGGCGTAATCCTCGAAGGAAATGCTGCTGCCCTTGTCTGACGTCAGCAGCGTATCCTTGCCCAGCCGGTATTTGCCGGTCCGCTCGCCGGCAACGAACAGTGCCGACGGCGACAGCAAGGTCCAGTCGAGATCATTGACCGTCCGCAGCGTGTCGAGGAAGTCGGCGCCCTTCTGCGCCTCGGCCTTGTATATCGCGGGGAAGGTGGGTGTATCGACCAGGCGCTTGCCTGGCGCGACTTCGAGGCTGCCGGCGCCGCCGACGACGAGGTAGCGCTTTACGCCGGAAGCACGAACCGCCGCGATCAGCGTGTCGGGGTCGCTGTCGAGGAAATGCACCGACGAGATCACCGCGTCATGGCCCTTGATCAAGGCGGCAAGGCCGTCTTTGTCGAAGACGTCACCCTTCTTGGCGATTACGCCCGGAAGAGCCGCGATCTTCTCCGGGTTGCGGGCAATGGCGGTAATGGCGTAGCCGCGGTTGGAGAGTTCCTTCAGCAGGCGTGAGCCGACCTGGCCGGACGCGCCGATAAGTGCGATTTTCATTCCGATTTTCCTTTCGTTGGGAGGATGTCTTGCCGGATCACGCCGCCTGGATATGGGCGACGAGATTGTCGTAGCTGCCGAACAGCGCGTTGGCGCCGATCAGGCAGGGCGCCGAAGGGCCGACCACCGCGAGCGCCGGCACGCCATTGGCGTTGAGCCGCTGGAACAGCGACCGGCCGCGCCCTAAAAGATCGCGATACGCCGTCATCAATGCGTCGGTCGGCGCCTTCAGCATCACGGCTGCATCGCTCATCCCGGCATCGGTCAGCACCGTGGCGACGCCTTCGACCGTGACGATATCGCGGCCATCGACGTAGCGGGCGCGCTGGATCGCCTTGAGCGCAGCCAGCCGCCGGCGCGGCTCGTCGAGACCTGCCGCAACAATGCCGAGCGTGGCGGCGCTGGAATCGAGCAAGGTGCCGCTGACATTGAGCACCTTGTCGAGATAGGCCTGGGTGAAACGCTGTCCGCTCAGCCTCTCGATGCGCTGGTCGTTCGACCAGGCATGGGCGGCAAAGCCTGCATCCAGCGGCCGTGCGCCCGCGCCGGAAAACAGCCCGGTCGGCACAAGCTCGAGTGCAATGCCGCTGTCGGCCAGCCTGTCCAGCATCGGTGTGGCGCCATAGCACCAGCCGCAGAGCGGATCGAAAAGATAGGTCACATTTGCTTCGGTCACGGCAAGCCTCATTGGTTGCCGGATAAATGGCAGGCAAGCGGCTTGCGAAAAATGGCGATCAATCGTACAGACTGTCTGATAGAATCAGACAATTAGGTCATGACCGAGCTTCTGAACCTCAACCGGCTCGTCTACTTCACCACCGTGGTCGAGACAGGCTCGTTCACAGCGGCAGCAGACCGGCTCGATGTCGCCAAGGCTGTGGTCAGTCATCAGGTCGGTAAGCTCGAGCAGGAGTTGGGCGCGACGCTGCTGCGGCGCACGACAAGGCGCGTTGCGCCGACGGAGGAGGGGCGCCTGTTCTACGACCGGGCAGCCATCATCCTGCGCGAGGCCGAAGCCGCCTATGGCGACATCTCGCAGAGCGCCTCGAAACCAACCGGGATGCTGCGGCTGACGGCGCCGCTGGACTATGGCGAGAAGGTCGTGGCGCCGACCATCGCCGCCTATCTCCGAAAGTATCCGAAAATGCGGGTCGAGACGATCTTCGATGACGCCGTCAGCAATCTGGTCGACGAGCAGATCGACCTCGGCATCCGCGTCGGCTGGCTGGCCGATTCCAGCAATCTGGCGCGGCGGTTGGGCAGCCTGCAGCAATTCGTCGTCGCCAGCCCGGACCTCGCTACCAGGCTGCCGAAGGATGCCAGCCCCAGGCTGGCGAAGTCACTGCCCTGGGTCGCCAATGCGCAATTGCGCGGCGTCGGCCAGTGGCTGTTTTCGAATGGCGAAGAAACGGTGCTGGCCGAGCTCAATCCGGTGGTCAGCTGTGACAAGACACCGGGCGTGCTGTCCTGCGTGCTGGCCGGCATCGGGCTCGGCATCTTCCCCGACTACAGCGTCGCCGACGACATCACGCGGGGCCGGCTGGTGCGGGTGTTCGCGGATTGGACCTTGCCGTCTGGCGGCATTCATGCCGTCTTTCCGCCGGCGCGCTTCAGGCCGGCCAAGGTGCGCGCCTTTGTCGACCTGCTGGTGGCGGCTGAAAGGCGGCGCGCGCGAAGCGTCGTTGCGGACTGATTTCGATGCTGGTCTGGGCGATCAGGGAACCTTTGTGCGCCCAGCACTTTTGGATATGCTGCGATTCCGAACTGTCAGAAGGGCACTGCCGATGACCACCAAGATCCTTGCGACCTGCGCGCTTGCTCTCGCTGTCGGCTTAAGCCTCTCCAGCGCGGCCATCGCCAAGGAAAAGCATCGTCATCGTCAGCCGGAGCCAGAACGTTACGTTCCCGCCCATCGCGACCTCCTCTACGCCCTGTTCGGCGGCGCGCGCTACTATGACAAAATGCTGATCACCACGGCGGCCGGCCCCTGCTCCTATGACCGGATCGGCCCGGACGCGAATGCGTTGAACAAGATCAACGACCACCATTGCGGGAAGTAGGCGCGACGACGGCGGTGTCTTCCGTCTTCGGCCTGCAACGCTAGTTACCCTGGTGGGATATTTCGATGACTTTCGCCGATCAACACTGGTCTTCGTCCGAAAGGAAGGTCGCCCGCAGCGCCTATGATGAGGCACTGAAGGTGGCGCTCGACAAGACGATGGCCGATCTGAAAAGCAAGGTTGGCGCAGCGACGACGCCGTCCGAGATGTGGGAAGTCGAAGACTTTTTGCGGCAACAGCGACGCAAGCTCGACCAGCTCTTCGACTATCGCTGCTCCCGGCTTATAGAGGTCATCGCCAGTCTCATCAGGCAAGGCTATCTCGAAGAGAATCTCCTTGTGGGCTTGTCGGAAGACAAGCGGCAGATGATCCGAAAGTACTCTGCCTGGAGCGCAGAAGAGTAAGCATCCAGCCCACGGGAACGCAAAGCGCTAACGTAGGATTTGCGCGCCGCGCAATTTGAGCTCAGCCATGGCTTGCCTCCCTGGCATCGGCGGTCGTGCCGCTGTCGTCCTGGGCCATCGCCAGTGGCAAACCCGGTTCGCCTTCCCACAGGATCAGGCTGGCGGCGCCGATCAGCCCTGCGCGGTCGCCAAGCTCGGCCTGCACGATCGGCACGTCGCGGTAGGCCGGCATCGCCCGCTGCTGGACGACCGCCGCGATCGACGGCGCCAGCAGGTCGAAGCCGTTGGACAAACCGCCGCCCATCACGATCAGATCGGGCGAATAGAGGTGCAAAAGATTGGTGAAACCTATGCCCAGCCATTTGGCTTCCGCCTCGATCAGGTCGAGAGCGTCGGCGTCGGCGGCCCGCGCGGCGTCGACGACATGCCTGGCAGAGACGTCGCCGTCATTCGATAGACGCCGCAGCAGCGAGCCGTCGCCCCGCGCGGTCAGCCGCGTGGCACGGCGTCCGAGCGCGGTTCCCGAAGCGACGGCCTCGAAGCAGCCGATGGCGCCGCAAAAGCAGCGGTCGCCTTCGCCGGTGATGGTCATGTGGCCGATCTCGGCCGCCAGTCCGCGCCTGCCGTGATAGATGTGGCCGTCCGCCACGACGCCGCCGCCGATACCGGTCGACACGGTGACGAACACTAGCGATCCGCTGCCGCGTCCGGCACCGAAGCGCCATTCGCCGAGCGCTGCCGCATTGGCGTCGTTCTCCAGCCGCACCGGCAGGCCGAAATGCTGCCCCAGAATGTCGATCAGCGGCACGTCGTGCCAGCCGGCCAGCGTCGGCGGCGCAATCACGATCCCCGCCTTGGGGTCAAGCGGGCCGGGCGCGCCGACGCCGATGCCGGCAATTTCGGCCTGCGGCTGCTGCGCCATGAGATCGCCGGCGAGCGCGATGATCTGGCCGATCACCGCCTCCGAGCCCGCGCCGGCAAGCGTCGGCGCCGAGGCATGAGCTACAATACGGCCATCGCTTTCGACCAGCGCGCCGCGCAGCGCCGTGCCGCCGAGATCGAAGGCGAGTGCAAGCTTGCTCACCAGGCGGCAACCTCCAGCCCGCCCAACCAGGCCATGCGCTGGGCAAGGTCGGGGTCGCCGAAGGCCAACGAGCCCAGCACCACGGTTTCCGCACCTGCGGCGCGCAGCAGCGGCACGGTCTCGTGACGGATGCCACCATCGGCGGCAAGCACGATGTCGGCTTCACGGCCGGCTTTGCGCATCAGCGCGCGCGCCTCGATCAGGCGTGGGCACGCCTGCTCCGACAGGCTCTGGCCCTTGACGCCGATCGAGGTGCCAAGCAGCGTCACGAACGCCACCTTCGGCAGAAAGGGCGCGACAGCCGCGACCGGCGTTTCCAGCCGCAGCACGACACCGGCTTCGGCGCCGAGTTCATGCGCCAGCCGCACGGCGCGCAGACCGGCTTCGCCATTTTCGGCATGGACGCTGATCAGATCGGCGCCGGCCTCGATGAACTGCCGCGTCTGTGCCTCGACGATCTCGGCCTCGACCATCAGATGCACATGAATGGGCTTCGCCGTCAGCTTTGCGATGCGCGCCACCAGATCCGGAAAGAACAGGAAGCCAGGAGTGAAGCGGGCGTCGGCGACATCGATATGGTGCATGTCTGCATGGGCTTCGATGCGTTTGAGGTCGCGCTCCATATTGGCGAGGTCAGCCGACCACAGCGAGAACTCGCCGATCAGCCGGTTGCGCGGCAAGGCGGCGATTGCGGCAGGGCCGGACAGCGATTTGCTCGATGTCATCGTCTCAGGCTCCGTAGCCGCGCATGGTCTGGCGGTTGGTCTTGACTGCTTTGGCCGGATCGGCGGCCGCGGTCTCAGATTCCTCCTCCAGCACCAGCCAGCCGTTGAAGTTGGGTGCGGCGCTGGCGATCTCGATTACTTTCGCCGTATCGCAGACGCCCTTGCCGAGCATCGCCCAGGTGCCGCTGGCATCGACATCCTTCAGGTGCACATAGCGGATGCGGTCACGATAGGTGGTGAGCGTGTCGGCCATGTTCTGACCGCCGCGCAAGATGTGGCCGGTATCAGGCACCCAACCGGCCAGCGACGCGTCGATCAGGCCAAAGATGCGGTCGTAGTCGGCGCGGTCGAACAGCAGCGTGTTGTGATGCGAGCTCGGATGCACCGCGACCTGGACGCCGGCCTTCCGCCCGAGTTCGCCGGCCCTGTTGTAAACCTCGGCGGCGATGGCAAATTTGTCGTCGCGCGGGCCGTCGGAGACGACGGTGGCCGAGCCCATCGACACCAGCGCGCCGGGAAATGCGGCGGCGAAGTCGATCCAGCGCTGCGCCGTTTCGAGGTCGGTGCCGATCTGATCTTGCAACGTAAAGCCGCTCTTCGAGCCGAAGGCGAAGGACACCAGCGTCAGCCCGGATGATTTCAGCGCGACGGCGAACTCGGCCGGCTTGCCGGCATAGCGGCCGATCATCGTGTCGGTGATCTCGATGCCGGCGTAGCCGCCATCGGCGATCGCCTTCAACAGATCGTCGGGACCGCCGGCAAAACGGTCTCCGAGCATTTCCCAGGTAAAGGTTTGGCAACCGACTTTCAGGTCTTTCACGATCATCCTTTCATTCCTTGATACTGCTCCGTGGAACATCCTACTTGACCGAGCCCGCGGTCATGCCGGCGAGGAAGAACCTCTGGGCAACGAGGTAGATAACCAAGAGCGGTAGCGAGCCGAGCACGCTCATCGCCATCATCTGGTTCCATTCGAAGGCGTGCTGCCCCATCAACAGCTGGATGCCGATCGGGACGGTTCGCATGGACGTCGACTTCGTCAGCGTCAGCGCAAAAAGAAACTCGTTCCAGCACAACAGGAATGTGTAGACCGAGGTCGCCACGATGCCAGGCAGTGAAATCGGGACGATCACCCGCCAAAGGGCTGTCCAACTGGTGCCGCCGTCGACCGCCACCGCTTCATCGAGATCGCGGGGCAAGGTGTTCAGATATCCCGTCATCAGCAGGATCGCGTAGGGCAGCGTAAACACCAGGTAAGTCAGGATCAGTGCGACATAGGTGTCGAAGATGCCATATGAGACGACAAGCCCGAAGAAGGGGATCAGAAGCGTGATCGGCGGTATCGTCTGCGTGCTGATGATGAGTGTGTTCAGGCTGCCCTTGCCGCGGAAGTTGAAGCGGCTGAACCCATAGGCCGCCAGCAAGGCTATCAGCACGGTCAGCACGGTCACCGCTCCCGCCACGAAGTAGCTGTTGAAGAAGAAGCGCAGCTTTACCGGGTCGCCAAGAATGGCTGCATACGCTTCCAGCGTGAAGGCCTTCGGCAGGATGGTTGGCGGCAGGGCAAAGATTTCGGTATTCGACTTGAACGAGCTGCTGAGCATCCAGTAGATCGGGAAGGCCGCGAAAAAGAGCCCTGCGGCAAGCGCGACATGGAGGGCGACGGTGATCAGCCTGTCTTTCGGTGTGTGCCTTTTCCTCATGGTTGACTACCGGGCCTTTTGATAGCGGATGTAGAACAGCGTCAGGCCGAGAGAGATCAGCAGGATGACCACGGCGCTCGCCGACGCCTGCGACAGGTTGTAGCTCGAAAACGCCAGCTTGTAGGTGTAGGTGCTGAGGACCTCGGTCGAGTAGATCGGGCCGCCGCCTGTCGTTATCCAGATCAATGGAAAGACCTGCATGGTCCAGATGAAATCGAGCAGCGAGATGCTGATGATGATCGGCATCAGCTGCGGGACGGTGATGAAGATCAGCTTCTGGTAGGCCTTCGCCCCGTCGATATCGGCGGCCTCGTAGAAATCCTTGGGAATGCCCTGCAGGCCTGCGAGCAGGCTGACCATGAAAAGCGGATAGCCCGCCCAGATATTGGCAAAGGTGACGGCGTGCAGCGCGGTCTCGGGCGAGGAAAACCACTCGACCTTGGAGCCAATAATGCCCACCTGCATGAGAATGCTGTTCACGACACCGTTCGGCTCAAGCAGGAGACGCCAGATCACGGCGATGATCACCGCCGTGAACAGCCAGGGCAGTATGTAGAGCACCCGCAGAATGTTGCGCAGCGTCGGATTGATGCGGTCGCTGTTCAGCATGAGTGCGAAGACCATGCCAATGGTCATGTGGAAAACGACACTCATGCATGTGAAGTAGAGCGTGTGCCACAGCGAGGCCCAGAACACCGGATCGTCGAAGATGGCCTGGTAGTGTTTCAGCCCGGCAAAGGATGGGTCACGACGCAGAACCGCGCTGTTCTGGAACGAGTAGCCAATCACCGTCACCATGGGCAGCAACATCAGAAGGCCGATGATGACGAGCGAGGGCGACAAATAGAGATAGGGTGCGATCGCTCGTTTCAGTCTATGGTGAGAGCGCTTCTGCCGGGTCATGTTGCCAACCATGGATAAGCCTTCAAGAGAAGGTGAGCTTCAAAAACAGGGCCATCTCAAATTGCCGATCCGTTGTTGCCGGGTGGCCTGCCCGAAGTCAGGCCACCCGGCCGAAGATAGCAAACGGTAAACAGGCCGATCAGAATTTTGCCATCCAGCCCTTTTGCGCGGCTGCGGCCGCCTCCTCCGGCATTTGCTCACCGGCAAGCATCTTTTGAGCCTGCACGTCGAACTGGGTCATCAGGTCTTCGGCCACAGGCAGGCCCGTGAACTCGTTGGCGAGATAGCCGGTCTTGAAGATTTCGAAAGCCTTGCCGAAAGCCTTGTCCGACGTCACGAAGTCGGGCTTGGCGTTGACGTTGCCCGGGAAGGCGTTTGCGAGCGATACGAGCTTGGCGTTCACCTTTTCACTCATCAAATATTGAACGAGTTTCCAGGCCTCCTCCTGATGTTTCGAGCCCGCAGAGATGCCGATGCCCCACGAGGCATAGGGAAGGCCGCGCTTGCCGGTATAGTTTTCCACGACCGGGACCGGGATGAGGTCGAAGTTCAGCTTGGGATTGCGCTTGCGGATGAGGTTCACATGCGCGAGCGAGTCGATCATCATCCCGACGCGGTCGTTGACGAATTCCTCGACCTTTTCCTGTTCGGTCTTGGTGGCGATGCCGGGCGAGATGGTGCCGGCGTCATTGAGCGATTTGACGAAGGCGAGCATATCCACCACCGGTTTGCCTTCGAGGTCGGGCTTGCCGTTCGCCATCATCGATTGGCCCGATGCCCAGACCCACGACATCAGATCGTTCTGGACTCCGCCGGGAGACTGCAGCGACAGGGGCAGCACCCAGCCATACTGGTTCTTGTCGGCATGGGTCATCTTCTTGGCGGCTTCGAGAAATTCCGCGCGGGTCGACGGTAGCTTGGTCACGCCGGCCTGGGCAGCGAGGTCCAAATTCACGAAGACCGGATAGACGAACGAAGCCACAGGAAACATCACCGCCTTGCCGTCCACCTTGATGATATCGGCGACTTGGGCTTTATCGAACTTGCCCGCATCCATCATCGGGTTCATGTCGGCGAGCGCACCCTGCGCATTCAGATTGTTCACCCACGCGCCGTCGAGACCGACGACATCGCTGAGCGTCCCCGTTGCAGCGCCAACCGAGATCTGGTCTCGCGTGGTCGCGTAAGGGCCGCTGACCAGCGTCACCTTGATTCCGGGGTTTGCGGCCTCGAAGTCATCCATGATTGCCCTGAGCGAGCCGGCCGGCAATTCTGGCTCCCACCATTGCGTAAATTCCAGCGTCGTGTCCGCCATGGCGCCGGTTGCGCCAAGCAACCATGCGGCTGCGGCCATTTTCAGCATCGTGGGTTTTATACGAAACGTCATGTTCTCCTCCTTCTTTAAGATCGACCGCACAATGCTGCCGATCGTCTGGTTATTCAGAAGTCTTCTTCGCAGGCGCCTCGCTCTCGCCTGCGGTCTTCCACGGATCTTCAGATCGCCAGATGCGTCTCGGGATCGAAGAAATGGAACTTGGCATCATCCACGGCCAACCGGATTTCCGAGCCGGAGCGGACGGCGCTGATCGGCTCGAACCTCGCCACCGCGTTCGATGCCAGGCCAAAATCGTCCACCGCGTCCGGATCGCCGGAGTCCACGCGGACCGCGTCGATGTTCAGATGGACGATCTGTTCAGAGCCAAGCTCTTCGATCGAAGTCACCTTTGCCGGTATCGTCTGATACTTGCGGCCCGATTCGAGGCTGCTGTCATAAAGATCCTCCGGTCGGATACCGAACACGACCTTGCGCCCCTCATACGACCGCAAGCCCGGCCTGCCGACGAACGCTGCATCCTGCAGCCGGATGGCGAAGGTGTCGGACATCAGTTCGCCGCCCTTCAGGGTCGCCTCAAAAAGGTTCATCGAAGGAGAGCCGATGAAGCCGGCAACGAAGGCGTTCACCGGCGACGCGTAGAGCCTCTTGGGTGTGTCGACCTGCTGCAGCACGCCGCCTTTCAACACCGCGACCCTGTCCCCCATCGTCATCGCTTCGATCTGGTCGTGGGTCACATATATGGTCGTGACACCGAGCTGCTTTTGCAGGCTGGTGATTTCGGCGCGCATTTGAACGCGTAGTTTCGCATCCAGGTTGGAAAGGGGTTCGTCCATGAGAAAGGCGGCCGGCTCGCGCACCATGGCACGGCCCATGGCAACCCGTTGACGCTGTCCGCCTGAAAGGTTTGCGGGTTTGCTGTCCAGCAAAGACGTCAGCTGAAGAGTTTTGGCGATCTCGTCCACCCGCTTCTTGCGCTCGGCCTTCGGCTTGCCTGCCAGCCGCATCGAAAAGGCGATATTTTCGAACACCGTCATATGCGGGTAGAGCGCGTAGCTCTGGAAGACCATCGCGATGTCGCGGTCCTTGGGCGGCATGTCGACGACGTCGATTCCGCCGATCCGAAGGCTGCCGCTGGAAATGTCCTCCAATCCCGCGATCATTCGCAACGCGGTGGATTTACCGCAGCCGGACGGCCCGACGAGAATCAAGAACTCACCGTCCTCGACCGATAGGTTCAATTGGTCGATTGCGCGAAAATTGTTCCCGTAGGTCTTGCATATATTCTCAAGAATGACTTCTGCCATCTTCCTCCCTCCACAAGTCTAAGCCGCTGTTTTTTCTGACTATTCTCGGCTGTGTTCACTTGCGATATTTCCTCGGACAGTTCAGGTTATGTTCCGGTATCGAGCTGCGCATATTTCAGCTCGACTGCCGACGGAGCGTTCGCCGATGCCAGGAGTTCGGTGACCTGGTCGTCGGTCGGAAGCGCCTCGCGCCCGCCCCGTCCCGTTATCGAAAGAGCCGCGGCCGCGGCCGCGAATGCCACCCGGCCTGCGGTGTCGGCTCCATGCGTCAACGCATGGGCATAGGCGCCATGAAAGCAGTCACCGGCGCCGGTCGAGTCGACGACGGCAACCCGGTGCGGAGGCAGGTGCCAGAGCCCTGTCTCGTCGCGTCCGCGATAATGGACGCCCCTGCCGCCATCGGTCAGAACCACGGCGGACCGCGACGGCAACCACAATGCATCGAGTATCTCGGCGGGCGATCGGCACCCCGTGGCAGTCCGCGCAAAGCCGAGGGGAAGAATGAGATGGTCGCAGAGCGCGATCAGCCGCTCCGTGGCTGGACCGCTGCTCCATTCGATATCGCCGAGGATAGCAAGGCCGAGATCGCGAGCCCGAGCCACGACATCCAGCGACCGGATCGCGTAGCCATCGACGATCAGGACGGTCGCGCGGCTGAGAACCTCGTCCGGAAAGTCCGGCGCGGTGCCCAACATCGCATCGTCGTCATACGCGATGAACCGTTCCCCGTCCGAGCCGACGGTGATCCGCGAGCGCACCGGGCGCGCATCGGCGTGGCGCGGCGCGAACGCGGTTTCAACGCCGCTCGCAACGAGATCGCACAGCACGGCGTCGTCGGCGGCGCTGCCCAGCCATCCGACGAACCCGGCGCTTCCGCCGAGCCGCACGACGGCGGCCAGCGCCGTCGCCACATTTCCCCCGAAAGCACGGGCACTTTGCACAACCTTCCCCTTGCCCGCCGACAACGGCTGATCGACATAGACGATGTCGTCGATCGCGATAGCTCCGAAGCCGAGGATTGAAGGGACGGTGGGCATCGTTCAGGCACCCGCCCTGGCCAGCGCGTCCTGCGCCGAAAGGCCGTCGTGGATGACGCCTCGAAAGGCAAGCGCCGCCTTCTCCGGATCGCCATGCCCCCAGAGATTGCGGCCCACCACGGCGCCGCGCGCGCCGGCACGGATGGCGTCCGCCGTTTGCTGAAGCGCGCCGAGCAGCGTGTCAGTCTTCGGACCACCGGCGATCACGACCGGCACCGGGCAGGTTCGAACGGTCTCACGGAACGACTCGAAATCGCCCGTGTAGCCGATCTTGATCACGTCGACGCCGGACTCGTAGCCGATGCGCGCCGCATAGGCGATCTCGTCGGGGGTGAAGACGATTTTTGCTCCGTCGGTGAAATCGCGAGGGTAGATATGCGCCACCACCGGCATGCCGTAGCGGGCCGCCGCATTCACGGAATCGGTCAGCCAGCGTATGTACTTACCCTCGGTCGCGCCGCGCACCGGAATTGCCACCGCCAGCGCATCGGCGCCAGCGCGCACCGCATCCTCGGGCGTTGCAATCAGCTCACTGATGCGATCGTCCGGGGTGAAGCAGCCCGCCTGGATCACCAGAGAAGCTTGGCCCGCATATTGCGGCCACAGATGGCGCGCGGTGCCGGGCTGAATGCTGACATAGTCGGGTTTGCCCGCCATGACACGCGCAAGCGCGCCCGGCAGGTCGGCAAGGCCGCCTTTGCGCACGTCGCCATAGCCGACGAAGTGGTCGACCGCGCCGCCAAAAAGATTCCCCGATGGATGTGAGAAGAGGCGCGCAAGGCGCACCTGGGTTCCAAGGGTCATGAGTGCAAAATTCTCCAATCGATTGGTTTCAAAATCTCAAACCCAGTGTTTGCGAAAGAAATCACAAAATCAATCTTTCGAAAGCTTTCGAATTTGCGTATTTTCGGTAGAGTGAGCCGAGGCCAGGGCGATCGCCTGGCGCATGGAGGCAAGGACAGGGCAATGTTGTCAGAGCAGAGACGCCAATCGATCCTGGGCGAGGTGCAACGCAGCGGACAGGTTCGCATCAAGGACCTGTCGGACGGTTTTGGCGTGTCGGAAGTCACGGTGCGCTCCGACCTCGAGATACTCGACCGCAAGGGACTGCTGACCAAGACCCGTGGCGGTGCGGTGACCCGGACCACGGATTCGACCACGGCTGCGTTCGCCCGGCGGATGCAAACCAACATCGAGGCAAAGAAACGCATCGCCCTGGCAGCGGTGGATCTCTTCGAGGACAACCAGTCGGTCATCTTCGACGGCGGCTCGACCTTGATGCAGCTTGCCATGCAGCTACCGCCGCTCAGCAATGTCGTGGTCGCGGCCACGGCAATGAATATCGTCCAGCACCTGATGCATCGGCCCGGGCTCGACGTTCACATGATCGGAGGCCGGGTCTATCCAGACACGGTGAGCACGCTGATCACCGATGCCGACACGGCTCTCGGCGGCCTGGTGGCGCATCAGGTCTTCGTTGGAGCGCATGCGATCGACTCCTCGCTGGATGTGGTTGACGTGAACGAAGACATGGCGCGAACGAAACGAAACCTCGTGCGCATGGCCCGGCGCGTTGTCCTCCTTGCGGATTCGAGCAAATGGGGTGTCAGCGGAACGTCCAAGGCATTTTCGCTTTCGAGCGTCGATGTGGTGATCACCGACGATGGGCTGTCCGGCCCGATACGCAGCCAGCTCGATAGGACCGTCGCCAAGGTGATCTATGCCTGAACCTGTCGCGGCCCCTGACCGCGACGGCAAAATCCAATGCACGCATGACCCACGAGCCTGGAACCGGCGGTCGGCCGTCTTTTCATGTCAGACATTGCTCCTCCCAGGCTGGCAGTCTCCCGACACGCCAGCGTTACCACATGCTCTATAAAAATTTTACGCGCGTCAATATTTAAAATGCTCTATACGGATTTCAGGGGTGGACCGCTGCGGTGGGAACGATCTCCGCAACATGCTATTGGCCTCGGAGGAAGAGCTGGAAATGCACGCAAAATCAAAGACAAGGCTCGGCATCGGCGTCATCGGCTGCGGCAACATCTCGATGACCTATCTGCGCAATGCAGCGCTCTTCGGCGGCGTCGAGTTGCGCGCCTGCGCCGACATTTCGGCCGATATGGCTGAACTCCGCGCCAGGGAATATGGCATCCGCGCGCTCGGTGTCGACGCGCTTCTCGCCGACCCCGACATCGAACTCGTGCTGAACCTGACCATTCCGGCGGCGCATTTCGACATTTCGTTTTCAGCACTTTCGGCGGGCAAGCACGTCTTCACCGAAAAGCCGCTGGCGACCTCTGCCGCGGACGGCCGGCGTATTGTCGCCGAGGCGGCAAAGCGGGGCCTGCTGATCGGCTCGGCGCCGGACACGTTTCTCGGTGCTGCCGGCCGGCGGGCGCGCCGGCTGATGGATGACGGCGCCATTGGTAAACCAGTTACCGGCACCGCCTTCATGATGGGACGCGGCATGGAGCACTGGCACCCCAATCCGCAATTCTATTATCAGCCGGGCGGCGGTCCGGTGTTCGACATGGGCCCCTATTACCTGACCATGCTGGTCAATCTGCTCGGTCCGGTCGACCGCGTCATGGCGATGGCGACGCGCGGCCAGGAGGAGAGGCTGATCACCGCCGACGGCCCGTTCAAGAACACGACGTTCAAGGTCGGTACGCCCACCAACATATTGTCGCTGCTCGAATTCCGTTCCGGCGCCACCGTCACCTTCGGCGCCTCGTGGGATGTGTTCAGACACTCCAACCATCCGATCGAACTGCACGGCACCGAGGGTTCCCTCAGGCTGCCCGATCCCGACACGTTCGGCGGCACCGTCTCGCTGTCGGAACGTGGCGCCGACTGGGCCGATTTCGCCAGCGAAAGCGAACTGTACGGCGCCCGCAATTGGCCCTACGCCGCGCCCGACCGCGCCAATTACCGCATGCTCGGCGTCGCCGATCTGTCGCGCGCGCTGAGCATGCGACGAAAGCCGCGCGCCTCGGGCGAACTCGCGTTGCATGTGCTGGAGATCATGGAGGCGATCCTGGCTTCGGGCGAAAGCCGCGGCTCGGTAGCCGTCAACGGCACAGTCGACCAGCCGCCGCTGCTTGGAGAGGAGGAAGCGGCAAGCCTGCTTGCCTGATGGAAATTTTCAAGCTGACTGACGCATCACCAGGGCGGCGTCGAGGCTGACTTTAGGCGTGACGCTCGCTGTATCCTCATTGAGCAAAGCGAGCAGCGTCTCGACGCTGCGCCCCGCCATGGCGGCGAAATCCTGCGCGATGGTGGTCAGAGCGGGGCAGGTGTAGCGGCTCAGCGGATGGTCGTCATGGGCGGCCACGCGCAGGTCGCAGTCCGCCTTGCGGCCGACCTTCTTGCCCTGCGCGAAGGCTGCCGCCATCACGCCGAAGGCCAGGCGGTCGTTGGCGCACAGTATGGTCTTGCCGGGCAGACCCGCGGTCTTGCCCGGCAGGCCGCCAGCCCGAAGCATCTGTTCCATCTGCTCGTAGCCGATGCGCTCGAAATCCCATGTGTAGTCGCTTGTGTTGCCGATCACCACCGGCTCCTGG
Organism: Mesorhizobium sp. 128a; assembly: GCF_053848025.1. NCBI lineage: Bacteria > Pseudomonadati > Pseudomonadota > Alphaproteobacteria > Hyphomicrobiales > Phyllobacteriaceae > Mesorhizobium > Mesorhizobium sp. 128a. The sequence goes on from NZ_JBSPKY010000017.1 coordinate 80,143, forward strand.
CCCAGCCGCTGCATGGCGCCGACATAGCTGTTCAGCCGCTCTGGCGAATTGTGGTTGACGTGAGGGATATCGAAATAGACCGGCGCGTCGCCGGAGCGGCAGAGATAGTCGACGATGGTCGAGACACTCTGGGCGTTGTTGTTGCCGACGAAGGGTGCGCCGCCTTCGAGATAGGTGTCGAAATAGACGATCGGCATTGTCTGCGTCAGCTTCTCCAGCGCGCGGCGGTCCGAGCGCAAGCCAAGCGGCGCGATCAGCGCGCCTGAGACTTTCAGCGACAGGATGGTGCGCGTCGCCTCGACTTCGAGCTCGCGCGAACCGTGTGAGGAAATGACGATGGGCCAGTAGCCCTCGTCGCGCAGCCTGAGCTCGATGCGGCTGACCATTTCGGAATAAAAGGGATCGGCCACCGTCGGCACGAGGATGCCGATGCTGCGGGTGCGCTTGCGATTGAGGTTGCGGGCAAACAGATTGGGCTGGTAATCGGACGAGCGCAGCGCCTCCTCGATGCGCTTGCGCGTTGCCGGCTTGACGCTGGTCGGGTCGTCGAAATATTTCGACAGCGTCGGCCTGGAGACGCCGCAGGAGCGGGCGAAATCCTCCATCGTCTTGTGCTTCGTCATTCGATCCCTCGTCTGGCAGGCGCCAGAACCTTGGTCATCGCTGCCCACGGTCCTGCAGCCGGCGCGACGCCACGCAACCTTCAAGACGAAAATTACAGGAAACTTCAGCGGTTTCAACGCGCAATGACAAATTATACCGTGCGTAAATTTATTCAATTGACGCGAAAATTGTCCCGCATCAAAGTCTCGACCGCAGCGAGCAAGCCAAATATCTGGGAAACATGACACAACAGATGGATAAGCTTCTTTCCCAGCTTTATCAGCGGCTCGACGCCGCCGCTGTTGTCACCGGCGATGCGGTCGATCCGCGCTATGGCGACGATCTCGCCGGCAAGGGCGGGGGCCGGCCCGAACTGGTCTTGCGTCCGCGCAGCGCCGCCGAGGTGGCCGAAATCCTGCGCGTTTGCAGCGGCCTTGGCCAGAAGCTGGTCGTCCATGGCGGCCGCACCGGGCTGGCCGGCGCCGCCCGCGTGCAGCCGGGCGAAGCGGTTCTGTCGCTGGAGCGCATGACCGCGGTCGAAGCGCCTGACCGCGCGGCGGCAACCATCATCGCAGAGGCTGGCGTGCCGCTGCAGATGGTGCAGGAAGCAGCCGATGCGGCCGGCCTGATGTTCGGCGTCGACATCGGCGCGCGCGGCACGGCAACGGTCGGCGGCAACATCGCCACCAATGCGGGCGGCATCCGCGTGCTGCGCTACGGCATGTACCGCGCCCAGGTTCTGGGACTGGAGGCGGTGCTTGCCGATGGCTCGATCCTGACCTCGCTGCGCGGCTTGGCCAAGAACAATTCGGGATACGATCTCAACCAGCTGTTCATCGGCAGCGAAGGCACGCTGGGCGTCGTCACGCGCGCCTGCCTGCGCCTGCATCCGAAGCCCGCCACCGAGGTCGCCGCTTTCTGCGCGCTTGGTTCGCTGGACGCGGCTATCGCGCTGCTCGGGCTGCTCAAGCAGCGGCTCGGTCCCTTGCTCTCGGCCTATGAGGTGAATTTTTCGCCACTCTACGGCGCCATGATAGCCGGCATGGCCGCGCCGGCGCCGCTGCCTGCCGGCGCGCCGGTTTATGTTCTGACCGAGATCCAGGGCAATCAAGCCGAGCTGGACGGCGAGCGTTTCGCTTCGGTGCTGATGCAGGCCGTCGAAGACGGCATCGTCGACGACGTGGTCGTCTCGCAGTCGCCACGCGAGTTTCGAGCGCTCTGGGACGTACGGGAAGAGGCCAACCGCTTCCTGTTTGCGATCGAGGGCCTGATCGGTGTCGATATCTCCATTCCGCTGGCGACGATGGCGGCTTTCCTGCGCGACGCCGAAGCGGCGATCCGCGCTAAGGATGGCAGCGCCGAGATCTACGTCTTCGGCCATCTCGGCGACGGCAATCTGCACTATCAGGTCGACACAAGGGAACCGGCCGCCGCCTATGAGATCATGTATCGCGGCGTGGCCGCATGCGGCGGCTCTGTCTCGGCCGAACACGGCATCGGCCTCGACAAGAAGAAATGGCTGGGCCTCGTGCGCAGCGACGCCGAAATATCGGCGATGCACCGCCTCAAGGCGGCGTTCGATCCGCACAACATCCTCAACCCCGGGCGGATTTTCGACATCGCTTGAATGCTACGGGGCATGTTTTGCCGCAATTCCGGACGGAAAACCGCTGCACACTTTTCCTGGAATTGCTTTAGCTCGCAGCTGGCGAAAGCAGCGCGTGGTAGTCGACCGTTCTCAGCTGCTCGACCCCGTCCAGCGTCATGTTGCCGGCGACATAGACGATGATCGCCAGGCCGAGCCAGCCGATCCAGCGGTATCTGGCAAGCAGCGCCGCCACCAGCGTCGAGGCGACAGCCATCAGAACCACCGACAGAATGAGGCCGAACACCAGCGCATTCATGTCATGGGCGGCAGCGCCCGCCACGGCCAGCACATTGTCCAGCGACATCGAGACGTCGGCGACGACGATCTGCAGGATCGCCGTGCGCAGCGCCTTGGCCGGTCGCACCGCCGCAAGCGCTGACCCGGCAGGGCTGGCGTCGGCCTGGCCGGCGTCCTCACTGTCACCGGCCGAGCGCAACTCCTGGAACATGTTCCAGCACACCCAGAACAAGAGCAGGCCGCCGAACAGCATGATCCCGGGGATTTCCAAGAGCTGAACGGCGATCACGGCAAAGACGACGCGGATCACCGCAGCTGCGGCAATGCCGGCGATGATCGCCTTCTGGCGCAAAGCCTTTGCCAGGCCCGCGGCCGCCATGCCGATCACCACCACATTGTCGCCCGACAGGACGAGGTTGATGGTGATGACTTCCAGATAGGCGGCGACAGTTGTCTGATCGAAGCTCATGGGCAGGCTCTCCGGAGAGGTGTTCCGGTCGGTCGTGGCGGATCGGGCGGACATCTACCCGGCCGCAAAGACAGATTTGAGTGCAGTCCTGCATCGAAACAAGACGCCAGGCGCGGCCAATCGTTCCTCGTCCACCGGATTCATCCCCAATCGTTCGGCTTGCCGGCAACAAATGGCCCCCGGAAAGGGAAGACAAAGGCGTTCCGCTTGCCTATCAATGTCGCCGACCGAAGGAGAGACTGATATGGGCAAGACGGCACTGATTTTCTGGGGCGGCTGGGAAGGTCACACGCCGGCGCGCAGCGCCTCAGTCGTCAGCGAGATATTGACCGGGCATGGCTTCGACGTGCGGATAGAGCAGGGCACGTCCGCGCTCGCCGATCCGCAGCTGTCGGCCGTCGATCTGATCGTCCCAATGATCACCATGGCGACGATCGAAAAGCCGGAGCTGCAGAACCTCGTCGCCGCCGTCAGCGGTGGATCCGGCCTTGCCGGCTTTCACGGCACCATGGGCGACAGTTTTCGCAACGAGCCGAACTATCAGTTCATGACCGGCGGCCAATGGGTCGCCCATCCTGGCGATATCATCGACTACCGTGTCGACATCACCAGCGATGACCCGATCGTACGGGGCATCGACGGCTTCGCCTACCGTTCCGAGCAGTATTACATGCATGTCGACCCGAGCAACGAGGTGCTGGCCACGACGACGTTCTCCGGCGATCATCTCGACTTCATCGACGGCGTCGTCATGCCCGTGGTCTGGAAGCGCCGCTACGGCAAGGGCCGCGTCTTCTTCAGCTCGCTCGGCCACACGGCGGATGAGTTTTCCGTGCCGCAAATGCGCACCATCTTCGAGCGCGGGGCGTTGTGGGCCTGCCGTTAGGCCTCGACGGCGCTTGCGACTGCAATCTTGCAATCAGGCTTTGCGCAGCGCTTCGGTTTCGGCAAGATGGATGCCCATTTCGACAAAGGCGGTGAGCACCGAGAACCGATCCGCCACCGCAACCCGCGCCAGTCCGGCCAGAATTCCGGCGTTGACGGCGTGGGCCGCGGGCAGCGGCCGCAGCCTTGACCCGTTGGTCTGATCGGCCGCGCCATTGACATGCCGTTGCACCGCCAGCGCGATCCAGCCGGCCGGCGTGTGTTGCCGCGCCATCGCTGCACCGGCGACAGCGGCCCGGCGGCTTGCATTGCTGGGTTCGCCGACCCAGTCCTGTACCAGCGCCAGCGTTTCGAGATCCTGCTCTTCGAGCAGTTCGGTCAGATGCCCCAGGCACTCATGGCCCCACCAGATCGCTGCCCGGTCGGGCAGGAGATAGGCACAAAAGGTGATCGCTTCCTCGGGGATGCGCCCGGCCATCAGCCGGCGGCAGAACTCGAGCGAGGGCTGGTCGGTGGGAACAGCCGTCATGTCCCGGGCAACGGCGCTGTTTGCGGCGAAGAGATCGCGTGCGGTCTGGAATCGAAGCCCATTGACCATCGCTGCTGTTGTCCTCCCCCAAGAGCAGCTATCACTCAACTCGCCTGCGAGCCGCGGGTCAAGCCTGTCGACCGCCACATGTCCATGACGTTGTTCACAGACAAACGCGCCGCGTTTTGGTATATTCCACAATCAGACCCACGACTCCGAAAAAAGGCGAAGCCGGCTTTCGGAGAGAGGGATGCAGGGTCAAACGGAAACTGGAGCCTGGCCGTCTTGGCGGATCGGGCTTTGGTGACATCGGACGCTCAGAGCAGGAGGAACCGTTATGCAGCGGGGCATTTCAGTCTTAGCGTTGGCGGCCGTGCTTTTTTCGACGCACGCTTATGCCGACCCACTTCAGAAATCGGAAGACATCGTGAAGTTTTTTGCCGGCGCGATCGATCACGGCGCGGCGCGCGGGATTTGCGTCGGCACCGAGGATGAGTGCAAAAGCAAGACCGGCCAGAAAGACAAGCCACCGGAGAAGACCGGCCTCGATATGCTGATCAATTTCAGCCTGGATTCCTCCGAGCTCGATGCCAAGGCGCGCAGCGAACTCGACGAGTTCGCCAAGGCGCTGAAGGACGACCGGTTAGCCAAGCTGTCCTTTGTCGTCGAAGGCTATACCGATGCGTCCGGCTCGGCGAACTACAATGAGGGCCTGTCGCAGCGCAGAGCCCAATCGGTGACGGCTTTCCTGGAATCCAACGGCATCGAATCCACCCGCATCACGGCGGTCGGGCTGGGCGAGGCCAATCCGCGCAATTCTGACCCGTACGACCCGGTCAATCGCCGGGTCGAGATGCGGATCAAGGCGCAGTAGCTTCGCTGGCTGCGTCCTTCGACAGCACACCTCCCTCTAGAGCGTTTCACCGTTTCACGGAAACGGAGAACCGCTCAATCTTCTTGTTTTGACGCAATTCCGGACGGAAAACCGCTCACACTTTTCTTGGAATTGCTCTAACGGCAACACCGCGCGTCCAACGGACACGCGGCGTTGTTGCTGTTTGATGTGATCGATCAGTTCTTGAGGACGCCGCCGACCGCTACGCCGGTGCCGAAAATCAGCGCCTTGGTCAGGAAATCATTGTTGTCCTGCGGCGGCGGACCTTCCTCGCGCACGACCTCGCGGTTGCGCCTTTTCTGCACGAACTGCTGTTGCCGGCGTAGCTTCTGGGCGTACTGCTTCTTGCGCGGCTTCTCCGCCACCGGCTGCAGCGTGCGTGCCTTCTGCACCACCTGTTTTTTCGGCTTGTTCACACCGGCCTGGTCGGCCTCATGTTTGGCGCGCACGGCCTCCATCATCGGATCGGTCTGGATCTCCAGGAACGCCAGCTGCTCCCGCGTCAGGAAAGTGGTCGGCGGCAGCCCATTCTCCTCTTGCCAGTCGCCGATCGCTTGCCGGGTCTTGGCGCCGATGTTGCCGTCGACGCGGCCTAGCTCATTGCCCAGCGCTTCGACGCGCAATTGCAGGTCGATGCGGCCCTGGCGATCGAGACCGATCGCGTTCTCCGTCGCCTCGGTGCCGAGCACCTTCTTCATGTCGTCCGAAATGCCGACCGATGTGCGCACGGCAGAGCCGGGGTTCGCTTCGGCAGCATCAAGCGCTGCGACCTCCCGTTCCTGTGCCTTCGGATCCTTCAATGCGTCGATGTTGAGCCGCGCCACCGTGGCGAAGCGGCCATTCGGGAACTGTTCGAGATAGGCTTCGTAGAATGGCGCGGTGTTGCGCTTCGAGGCCTCGTCCCACAGCCGCTGCTCGACTTCCCACGCAGGCGGTTCGCTGGCGACGGGGGCAGGGGCGGGCGCTGCCGTAGCGTTCGCGGCGTCGGCGGCAGGCTTTGCCTCCGGCGCGGCTTGCACTGCGGCTTTGCCGAGGAAAACCTCGCGGCCCAGCGATGCGTTGTGCCATGGCCGCTGGCGGCCTTGGGTGGTCTCGGCCACTTCGCCGCGCACCCGGGTCAGCGCGCTTTGGATCTCGACGCCGGGTTCGGTCAGGTGCCTGGCGAGCGCCGTCGAGTAGGGGCTGTCGACGCCGTTGCCGTCAAAGGCGATGGCGCCCGGGTCGGTGGCATAGGCAATCAGGATGCCGCCGGTTCCAACGCCTTCCGACTTCGGATCGATCGGTGCCAGGCCGGTGCCCAGCGCGGTCGAGCGGCTCTTCGGCATCGCGGCCGCCAGCGTCCGTGCCAGCGGATTGTCGCGGCAGGCATCGAGGATGATGACGCCGACCGCCGGGTCGGGCGGCAACGCGGCCATGAAGTCGTCGATCTGGACGGTGCGGGTCTTGAGATAGGCCGGCGATGTCAACTCGGCGTCGACCGGGATCAAGAAGTTCTTGCCATCCACCTGCATGCCGTGACCGGCATAGAAGATGACGGCCAGGTCGGCGTCGTAGGATTGCTCGGTGAACTTGCTGATCAGGCTGTGCATGCCGGCATTGTCCTGGTCGACGCCCTCGATCACCTCGAAGCCTGCATTGCGCAGCGTCGATGCGATAAGGTGCGCATCATTGGCCGGATTGGGCAACTCGACCGCATGGACGTATTTGCTGTTGCCGATGACCAGCGCGACGCGTTTGGCGCCAGGCGCCCCGGCATCCGGCGCTGCAGCCTGGACGGTGCCAAGCGCGGTCAGCATTAACAGAAAAAATCCGCTCAAAAGGACGGCAAACGCTTTCATAGGATCAGCCCTCCGCCCCAATGGGGCGCGTTATTGATGTCTGCGCATGCTTAATTCCAACAGCGACTTTGTCGCTTCTGCCAAAATGGCTCCTGGGCGTATGTGATCCCAGCCACAGTTTTGGTTCACAACGGGCCCAAAAAACCTTTGCAAATATCCGCTAATATATCATTTGCCGGCCTCAAAACCAATCGGCGCGGCGAAACCAGGCGGCCATCTGCTGAAACTACGGCTAGCCAGGCTCAAGGCCGTTCTGGAGCGGGCCGACCAGCGCCGTGATGGCCTGCTTGTATTTTTCGAACTCCGGCGATGTCTGGCGGACTTCCGTCGTCGTCTGCTGGCCTGCATCGGTCGTCGCCGGCGTGGGCAATTTGCGGCCCATTTTGCGTTCCGCCCAGTCGACGACGTAGCTGGCGGTCTTGCCGGTGAGGAACGGGTTCGCCTGGATGACGGCCGAGCCGAGCACCGCGCTCAACTGCGCCGATCCCGGCGCCGCCAGCACCTGATGCGCGCCTTCCATGCCGAGGAAATGGCAGAGATAGAGCCGGCCGGCGGTGATCTGGTGGCCGCGCGCCCTGAGATAGGCTTCGCCTTCTCTTGCCAGATTGCGCACCATCTCGCGCGAGATGGTGGCGTCGTAGCGCAGCGCCAAAAGGTCCGCGGTCGACAGCGAGCGCGCAAGCTCGGGACGATAGGTGTTCATCATCCGGATCCAGGTCTTGGAGATGAACTGGCCGGCGCCGGTCGCCGAAGACAGCGGGTTCTTCGCTCGCGCGCTGCCGCCCGATTCGACATGAACGATACGGTCGGTCAGCGTTTCGACGGCGACGTCGCCACTGCCGCTGCCGCGTGTCTCCACCACCGCGGCGCTCACGGAAGTCACAGTGCCAAGCGGGTCAATCGCCGCGCCGTTTAGGTAGAGCTCGAAATGCAGATGCGGCCCGGTCGACAGTCCGGTGGTGCCGATATAGCCGATGATGTCGCCGGCCTTCACCTTGGTGCCGACGCCGCTGGCAATGGCGAATTTCGACATATGCGCATAGCGCGTCTCGCGTCCGCCGGCATGCGCGATCTTGACCACATTGCCGTAGCCGCCGCCATCGCCTTGGAAGATGATTTCGCCGTCGAAGGCCGCGGCGATCGGCGTACCTACCGGGGCCGCCCAATCGACGCCTTTGTGGATGCGGACCACGCCCAGGATCGGGTGCTTGCGCGGCCCGAAGGTCGAGGTCATCACGCCGCTGACAGGCGTCACCATGCCATTGGTCACCGTCAGCGAGCGCACCTGATCGTCGCCGGACACGCAGGCAAACTGGCCGTCGCTCTGCTGGAAGACGAAACAGTCGAGGTTCTTCTCTGTGCCCTGCACGCCGACATAAAGCACACGTCCGTCGGTATCGTTCTTGCCGCGCGGCGTCTGCGAATAGATCAGCACCAGGCGCTGATCCTCGCTGGCAAAGGCGTCCAGATCCTGCCCGCGCGACAGATACATGATGGCTTCGCCGATGATGCCGGTCGGCACATTGTTGCGCGCCGCCGTCGAATAGATCGCGTCGAGCAGGCGGTACTGCCTTTTGTGCGTGCCTTCGGTCTCGGCGCCCGAATAGTTGAACAGGTCCTCGCGCACCCAGGGGTCGACACCCGACACGAAGGCGCCGGCGGCATTGCGCGTCAGCGTGCCGACAAAGACGTTCTTGGCATAGATCGAGACCTGCATCAGCGACATCGTCGTGGTCTCGCGTGTCGGCCTGAAGCCACGCATCGCCACGACATAGCCGGGCTGCAGGCTGTCCTTGTCGAACAGCGCCTTCAGCGCTTCGCCGGCAAGCTTTGCGTCCTCGGCGGAAAAATGCGCATCGAGCGCAACGCTGTCCAGGCTGCGGTCGTTGAGGATTTTCACGAACGTGTCCTCGGTCGCCTCGAAGCGCTGGTATTCCGAGGTCACGATGGCAACGCTGGTGTTGTTCTCGACCGCTGTCTTCTGAAAGGCGGGAAGTGCCGCTTCGCCCTCATCGATGGTCTCGCCCCAGCCGGCTTCCGGGTCATCAGCTGCCGCCGAGGCACCGGGAGCGGCCTGCGGATCAGGAGCCGGGGCGGGAGCCGCCGGAGCTTCGTCCGCGCCAGGCGAGGGTTGAAGATCGTTCTGCAGATCATTCTGCGGATCGTTGGGTTCGGCGGGTGGCGCCGCCGCGGTCTTCCGCTGTGCCTGGAAGAAGGCGAAATCCTCCTGCGTCGACGGGATGGTCGTCATGAATTTTTCGCTGGCGCTGAGCATCACGTCGGACAGCACTTCGATTTGCGGCGAGATGCCGGCCTGGTCGAGCTCCGCCGGGCGCGGCATCGCCCGTCCCTTGGTTGCCCCGCTGGCATCGGGCGCTAGCGTGATCCACATCGGGTCGCCGGCAAGATCGATGATGGCGGGCACATAGACCGATGCATCGGCCGGCACGTCGTCCGAGCCTTCGACGGCGTGCAGCTCTTCGTCTTCGTCGCCAAACGACCAGTAGTCGGCGGTGAGATAGAAACCGGTGGCGATCGCGGCAAGGACAATTGTCGCCAGGCCAGCAGCCAGCCCGAGCCAGATCCTGCGCCTGCGTAGCGCCGCCCGCGCCTGCTTCTTTGCCTTGAAGCTGGTGTCGATGCTGTGCGTCACGGCGCGCTTCCGGTCAGGAAGAAGGTCCAGCGCACCTGTTCCTGCGTGTCGACTTCGAGAAACTTCGCGGCGATATGGCCGCGCTGCCAGCATTCAGTAATACCGCGGATCGAGAACCGCCGCCGCTCGATGCACATCTCGGTGGAGCCTGCCAGGATGGCGTGGCCGAAGACATCCGTGGCGTAGATATAGATATAGCGGTTGGTCAGCTCTTCTCGGATGACGTTGACGCATTGATTGGCGCCGATGGTCCACCAGCCATCGGTCTGGTCGGCATCGTCGACCTTCTGGCCGACGGCGAGATTGACGACGTCGAGCGTCTGGTTGCAGACGGTGAATTCGGCGCGCGCTTGCCCGGTGGAAAAAAGCGCCAGCAAGAGCGTCGCAAGCGCAATCGCGGCAAGCTTCGCGCGCGCATTCAGGGCAAGCAGGACGGGATCACGGCGACGGCGTTGCATAGGCGTCCGTGCTACCCGCCGAGGCGGAAATATTTGGCGGTCGCCGAAAATGCCGAGGTCCTGGCGCCGATCTCGTCGAGGATCCTGGGCAACAGCACCGAGGCTGGCGTCGGCGTCGAGAAATCCGCCGCCTTGATCTCGTCGGGACCGGTGATCACCATGATGATCTGCGGCAGCGCCTTGCCTACCGCCTTGTCGGCGGCGCCGAGCCCGATCGGGATGCTGAAAGTCGCCTTGTCGGCTTGTGCGACAACCCGGTCGTCGAGGTTGAAGGCGATGCCCCGGTGGTCGATCAGAATCACGCTCGACACCAGCCCGCCATGCGTCACCAGCGTGCCGTCGATCGGCGAACCGTCCGGCACCGATGTCTGGTCGAGCACCAAATGCGGTCTGTCGGCCGTGCTTGCCCCCATGAAACGCAGGAAGTCGGTGATCCCGCATTGAGGCGGCTGGATGAGGCGGACGCTGATGTCCGGCTCGACCTGGAACTTGGCCTGGAATTCCTCAAGCAACTGTTCGAACGGCGGCACCGACGTGCTGAAGCCCTCGATCGCGACGCCCTTGTCGGTGGCCGATGTCACCGTCGCATAAAAACAGTCACCACCATTGAAGCCTCGTACCCAGGTGACCCGCTCCGCAGCCGCATCCGTGGTCGGCGGCACCTCCGGTTTGGGCACATTCATGGCAATGTCGGGCTCTGCCGGCTTGTCGGCCTGCTCACCGCTGGCAATATCGGGCTGGCTTGCCTTGTTGGGCTCCACGATTGGTTCCGGCGCCTGTGCGGTCGGCTCAGGCACTTGCGCCTTGGGCTCGGGCGCCGTGGGCTCGGGCGCTTGAGCGGTGGGTTCCGGCGTCGGTGCTAGGGGTTTGGGTGCCTCGGCCGTTGCTTCAGGTATTTGCGTGGTCGGCTCCGGCGCTGTCGCCTTGGGCTCTACCGGCGGGCTGACAGGCTCGGCGTTCTTCGCGGCATCGGGCTGTAACGGGCGGGATGGCGGTTGCAGCGCAACGGTCTTGTCGGTTGGTTCGGCTGGCTGCGGGGCTGCAGTGCTGGACGCGACTGGTGGCGTCGGCTGCGGCTGGACCGGCGCTTTGGCTTGATCTTCAGCCGGAGTCTCTGCTGGTTGCGGCTTTGGCTCTTCAGCCGGCGCAGTGTCCGGAGCGGGCTTGTCGGCGACGATCGGCTTTGTCAGTTCGGGTTGGAGCGGCGGTGTTTTGCCGGTATCGGTAACGGGAGGCCGGTCCCCGAATCCCACGATACCCGATGCATAGAGTCCTCCCAGCGATGCCACGACAACCGCCGCTAGCGCCGCGATCGTCAGGCTTCGGCCTGCAGCAGGCTTCGGCGGCGCGGTTGCTCGCCTGGGCGTTTCAGCAACCGGTTTCGGTTGCGACAGATGCGCCGGGCGCACGTGCGGCACGAAGGCTGGCGATGCCGTGCCGCTTGCGGGGGCCGCGCTGAGTCCTTGCGTCTGCGAACCCTCGATCTTCGAGACCGACCCGGCGGACCCGGTTCGCGGCAGACCGGGCCGGGGCGCAAGCGAGGCCGGCGGCAAGGTCGCGTCGCTGTCGTCGCGCGTCAACCGGGCGATTTCGGCCATGCTGGCCGGTCGATCATTCGGGTCGGGTTGCAGCATCGCTTCGACGATGTCCCGGAAATCGGCATCGATCCCGGAGAGATCGGGCACGGCCCGCCGTTTTTCGACGATCTCATATTGCGAGCCGCCCATGTCGATCGGCTTGCCGAGCAGCGCCGCCGCCAGCACCAGCCCCAGGCTGTAGATGTCGGACTGCTCGCTGACCTCGCCGCCATAGAGCCCGAGCTGCTCCGGGGAGACATAGTTGTATTTTCCGGCGAACTTGCCGCCGATCAGCGTCTCGCCGCCGACTGCCGCCGATCGCGCAATGCCGAAATCGATGATCTTGGCCCGCTCGACCCGGCCGCCCGGCAGGATGATGTTGTCTGGCGAGAGGTCGCGGTGGATGGCGCCGGCCTGGTGCACCGCGCTTAGGCCCGACGCCAGCCGGTGGCACAGTTTGCGCACATCCTGCGTCGCCATCGCGCCGCCGCGCATGACGTCGTACAGCGATTGGCCGTCGACGAATTCCATCGCCAGATAGGGCCGCCCTATGCCGGGGTCGATGGTGAAGACGTGATAGCGCACGACAGCGTCATGCGACAGATGGTTGAGGATCGAGGCTTCCTTGCGAAACAGCGACAGGATCGTCTGGTCCCGGGCGAATTCCGGCAGCACGATCTTGATCGCGACGTGATCTCCGGTCTGGATGTTGTGGCCGCGATAGACTTCGCCCATGCCGCCCGACGCGATGCGTTCGTCGAGCTCGTAGATGCCGCTGAGCTGCGTGCCGACGCTGGTATCCGCCATATTGGGCAAGATTCGGGTCTTGTCGTCGGAGCTCATCGGCCGTGGCCTCCTGCGCGGGACAGGCCGTTGCCCCTGTCTCCGATCTTGACCAGCACGATGGTGACGTTGTCGGTGCCGCCGCGCTCAAGCACCATGGAAAGCAGCTTTTCGCAGGCAGCCTGGGGTGCCGCCGAAAGCGCCGCGGCCGCAATCTCCGCGTCGCTGACATGCGCCGTCAGCCCATCGGTGCTGAGGATGAAAATGTCGCCGGCAAGGGTCTCTCCTTGCTGGAAGTCGATGGCGATCTCGTCGTTGACGCCGATGGCGCGCGTGATCACGTTGCGCCGCGGCCAGTTCTCGGCTTCGGCGGCGCTGATCGCCCCGCTGTCGAGAAGTTCCTGGACCTCTGTGTGGTCGCGCGAAATCTGCGAGATCGCCCCGTCGCGCACGAGATAGACGCGGCTGTCGCCCGACCACAGGCAGGCGAACCTGCCGTCCATGGCCAGCAGTGCCGCAACGGTGGAGCCGATGGTCACGCCGCGCGAGCGCGAAATCCGGCGGATCTCGGCATGGGCCCGGTTCAGCCGGTCCTCGAAACGCGCGCGCAGATCCGGTGCCGAGCTGGCGATGCCGATCGTTGCCAGATGCTCGACGATGCTTGCCGAGGCCACCTCTCCGGCCTCATGCCCGCCCATGCCGTCGGCAACCACCCAGAGGCCGATCTGCGGCTCGACCAGATAGCTGTCTTCATTGTGGTCGCGTACGCAGCCCTTGTGGCTCACGCCGTAGCTCTCAAAGGCGGCACCGCTCACTTGCCTACCCTCCGCAACGCCTTGGCTGACGTGCCTCGCCAGTCTGCCACAGGCCCATCCATTAGAGTATCGAAATCTAAGCCGCTGATGGCGGACGGTGGGGTGCCGCGGCTGTCTCTGCGCCCCGCAATCACCGATCCTGCCATGCAATTCCCCATCAGAAAGCCTTCGGACAGCTGAAGGCGGAAAGTGCCGGCAGCGTGAATGGGTTGCCGTCTTCCCCGGTCTTGATCGTGTAGGCGACATCGCGCCCGCCGATGACGAAACGCGCTTCGAGACTGTCGCCATTGGCGGTGACCTGTCCCTTGTCCAGCAATCGTTTCAACGCCCAGGGGCCGTCGAATTTGATTGCGGACTCGCGCCCCGGCAGCTCCGGCGTCAGGCTGAGACTGGCCGAACCGGTCTTGCCCGGCCACGGAATCAGGCCCGGCGTGTTGCCGGCCTGGGTTGCCTGCAGCACCTGGCCATCGATGTTGAGCAGCGCCATGTCGGCATCGCCATGCAACGACAGCGGCGTGAAGGTGATGTTGATCGACGGTACTGGGCCACCAAGCGGAAAGAAGGCGGCGCGGATTTGCGCCGCAAGCTGAAAGTTCCTGAGCGTCGATTTCGCCAGATTGCGGCCGAACTTGGTATCCTGTTTCCAGTCCCAGTCCTGGCCGCTCATGTCGACCAGCGACGCCAGGTTCTGCGCGAAGAACCGGTCCAGAACACCGCCCGGAGAGAACAATCTGGCAAAATCCGCCATGGCGACATCGTCAGTGCCGGCAGGGGCGAATGGAAAGCGTCCGGCAATCACCTCTTCGCACGGACGTCCGACCGTCTCTTCCAGCATTTCGTTGAGATGCGTGGTCGATGTTTCGGCGACGGTGCCCTCGAAATCATCCGCCGCCGCACTCACCATCCTGGCCAGCGCCTTCGGCAGCCGCGAGGCATTGGCGCGCAGCGTCGAGATCTGCAGCTGCAGATTGGCGTTGGCCTGGTCCGTCTGCGCGGGGACATCGGCCGCCAGCCGCACGCTCTGATAGATTTCGCGGAAATTCTGGGTCAGGGCATCGAGCGGCCGTTGGCCGGGCGCACCGGCCACCAAAGCCTGGAAAGACCGGAACTGGGCTTCGATATTGGCGCCGGGATCCTGGCTCTGCGTGCTCACAAATGCGGTCCCGGCCCGGCTCTGCGACTTGCGCGCCGCAAGCTCGATGCCGATGCGGGCGAGGCTCTTGGCGCGCACGGCGGCTTCCTGGTCGCTGTCCTGAGGCGCGGCCGGATTGCGCTCTTGCGTCAAAGCTGTTTCACGCGCGATCGCCTCGAACAGCTGCATCAGCGGCGAGGTCGGTGAGCCGGCTGCGGACAGCGCGAGATATTGCGGCTTGTCGGCAGTCATTGCCTTGAACTTCAACCTGTCGAGCACCTCGTTCCACGCCCCGGCAAAACCCTTGCCATAGCGATCGAGAAGCTCGGGGCCGAGCTTGAGCAATTCCTGGTCGAAGCCGCCTTGCTCGCCGCCGCTGCCGATCACCCACTGGTCATCGACCAGCGCCTGCGCCACCTTGGCCAGCTGAGCCAGATAGAAGTCGAAGCCGGCATGTGTGTAGAGACCGGGGACGCGAAGGCCGGCGAGATCGTTTCCGTCATTGCGCTCGAACAGCACCGGCGCCTCCGGGCCGGCTTTTGAGGTCACCGAAAAGTCGCTCAGTTCCGCCGCATAGGTGGCCGACTGGATGAGCGCCGTGGCGCGGTCGGCAAGCCTCATGCGACCGAGCGAGCGCTGGGCGGATTCGACCAGCGAACGGTTGAGCTCGAACGAGGGGTCCTGGTCGTCGTCGAGCGCCAGCATGGCGCGCAGATGCTTCTCCAGTTGCGCCCGCCCGTCACGATTGTGCGCGCCGGGGTAGCGGTTCTGTTCCCAGTCCCGCTTCAGCCAGGTGACGACCAGCTCGTCATCCACTTTTGGCGCCTTGCCGCCCAGCATCAGGTAGATCTTCGACGGCTCGTACAGCGCCATCGGATCGGCCATCCTGGCCTCGATCGTGCGTTCGAGCTGGAACAGCAGGCGCGAGCGGAACATCCGCTCCAGCCCCTGCCGGTAGGCGGTCTCCGAGGCGGACAGGATACGCTCACGCTGGCTGAGGCCGAACGTCGCCTTGGCCGGCGTCGGCTGGTCTTTCGCGTCATAGCCGGCCGGCAGGCTGCGCAGCGCATCGAGCGCGCCGATGACGGTTTCGAGGTCCGCATCGGAGACCGTCGTGCTTGCGAGCAGCGGGGCGGCGGTCTGGCGATATTGGCCGGCTGCCTGGCTGGTGGCGGCAATCAGCGACTTGTTGGCCGCGAAGCTCAGGCCGAGGACCCAAAGCCCGGCGATCGCTATGGCCGCGATCGCCGCCAGGCCGGCATAGCGGACGATCGTAGCCCGCCTGTCGGCTGCCTTGTCATAGGACACCCAACCGGACTCCGCGAAAATGAGGCGGCTCAACAGATCGTGCAGGAAGAAGCTTTTGCCGGTGCCGGAAAGATGCGCCTGGGCGTTCTTGCCGAAACTGCGGCCGATGCTGCCGAGCAGCTGGTCGATCGGCGTGCCTTCTTGCGTGCCGGAGGAAAAATAGAGGCCGCGCAAGGGTGCGTTCAGCTGCTTGCGCGTCGGCTCGAAGACGCCATCGAGGAAATGCACGATCCGGCCCTTCAGCGCGCCGAGCTGCGCGGCGAAGCCGAAAATGGCGATACGGGCGACTGGGTCGGTCTCAGCCTGCAGGCGCTCGCTCATCTCCTCGCTTAGGCGCTTCACCAGCGCGTCGAACTCGGCCGGGGCCTCGCCGACCATGTTCAGGCCGCGCTCGGCGGTCTGGAAGGTTGCGCCCCAGACCTGGCGCCGGCGTGCTTCATCGAAACCGCCGAAAGTCTCCATGAATCCCGAGACCAGGTCCGCCTTGGTGAACAGCACATAGACCGGAAAGCGGACCTTCAGGACCGCATGGATTTCCTGCAGGCGACTGCGAATCTCGGCGACATGGGCGGCCTGCTCGCCGTCCACCATCAGGTCGGCAAGGCTGATCGCCAGGATGACGCCATTGATCGGCTGGCGCGTCCGATGCCGCTTGAGCAGCGACAGGAATGCCAGCCAGCTTTTGCTGTCGGTCCCGGCATGCGAATCCTGCGTGGTGTAGCGCCCGGCCGTGTCGATCAGCACCGCCTCGTCGGTGAACCACCAGTCGCAATTGCGCGTGCCGCCAACGCCTGCCACCGGCTGCGCCTGGCCCGACCCGGCAAGCGGAAAGTTCAACCCGGAATTGACCAGTGCGGTGGTCTTGCCGGCACCCGGCGGGCCGATGACGATGTACCAGGGCACTTCGTAGAGGAAGTTGCGCCTGCCGCTTGACTGCCTGAGCGTGGCAACCGCTTCGCTCATGCGGGCTTCCAGCAGCTTTGCGTCGCTGCCGTCATCCTCTGCGCTGGCCATGGCGGCTTCCAGCGCTTTCTGTGCCTTGCGCCTTCGCCAGAACCTGACTGCATAAATGATCACCGCCGTTCCACCGACAAAGCCGACGATCACTGCGCGCAGCCAGACGGGGTCCAGAGGCCGGGCGCCGTCGAAGCGGATCAAGGGGCCGGCGAACCAGACCGCGGCGGCAAAGCCGGCGAGCGCGAGCGTGCTGAAGATGCGCAGCAGCCAGCCGGTCACAGCGTCTCCTCCCGCGGGATCATCACATCGACACGGCGGTTTTTGGCGCGGCCCTCCGGTGTTGCATTGTCGGCAATCGGCTCGTCCTCGCCCTTGCCCTCGACCTTTGTCCGCGACGGATCGCTGAAATGCGCCGCGATCATCTTTTCGACCGCTTGCGCCCGGGCAACGGAGAGGTCGAAATTCGACTTGAAGGCACTGGTCTTCTTCGGCTTGACGTTGTCGGTGTGGCCGACGATCCGGATCGGCCCGCGCTCGGCATTGAGAGCGGCCGCGATGCTGATGGCGACCGGTTCGAATTCGGCTTTGACGTCGGCTCGACCGGACTGGAACAGCAAGGCATTGCTGATTTCCACGACGATGAAATCGCCCTTGGTGCCGACGCTGACGCCGCCAGCTTCGATCTCCTTGCCCAGGGCGGCGCGGATGCGATCGACTTGCGCAATCGTCGTTGGTGCTGCGACGACTTTCACCTCCTCGGTCAGCGGCACGAAGGCGGCACGCTCGATGGTGACCGGCGTCGCCGGATTGAGCGCCAGCAATTCTCTCGCAACGGCCTCGCCGTCATTGGTGATGAGAACCCGCAGCGTGAAAAAGGCTGCTGTCAAAACCGCCGCCGTCGCTGCGGCGATGGCCCAGAGTGGAATTCGCGTGGAGCCTTGCGCTGACGTCAGCGACAGGCCTCGCCAGCGCGGCGAGATGTCGTCGTCACCAGGGACGCGGAAATAGGCCAGCGTCTCGTAGACGTCGCGGCGGACACGCTCCAGGCCCTCGCGCGCCTGGCCGCGATACTGGCCTTCGAAGCCGAGCGACATGCAGACATGCATCAGTTCGATGAGGTTGCGGTGCGGCTCGGGCGTCGCCAGCACCGTATTCAGCGCCTGGAAGAAGCCGGCGCCGGTGGGTTTGACCTGGAAGAAGCGCGACAGCATGGCGTGCTGCGCCCATCCATCCCGGCTGGAGCCGGGCAGGTTGGCGATGATGTCGTCGGCGGTTTCGCAAAGCACATAGCTGGCGATGCGCGCATCCTCTTCCGAAGTATCGGTCCGGGCGATCTTGCGGTCGAAATCCTCGATCAGGTCGGCGACATGCCCCGCCAGCGGCTCGGCCTGTCTTTCAACGGCCACCAGCCGCAGGTGCCCAAGCAGCATCAGCAGGGGCGCCGCGGCGGCGACGATCGGGTTGGCCGTTCCATAGTCGATGCCGTCGCTGGCGCCGAGCAGCGCATCCCACGGCGTTTTCCCCACCGCTGCGGCCGGAAACGACGGATCGGCAGATGCCTCAGTGAAAGGCGCGCCTTGATAGATCACGGTCCCCGTGACCTCGGCCTGTGCTGGCGGCTGGCGGCCGGCGTTGGGATCGAAAACCGTCGGCTCCGGGATGCCGGCAGGCGCAATCACGGTGCTGTCGGGCGCCGGCGCATCGCGCGCCAGAACCGTCTTTTGCTTGCGGCCGGTATTGGGGCGGTCGGGATTGGGGCGGCCGGGATTGGGACGGCTTGGGCGGATGACGGTCTTGCCGGCCGGATCGAAAGGATCGTCCTTCGAGCCCATCGCCGGTCCCTGCCTCTACGCGCGCGTCACGCGACGCACGGCGCCATGTCCGCGCGAACGCGGACCACAGGACGCTATCTCGCCGTGACATGACATCTGCCGCAGACCCCCGAGGTCGATCAACCGTACCCGCGTGCTCAATTGTCGTATGTGATCGTAGTCTCAGAAGGTTCCGATTGAAACCCGGCGCAATTTTGGTCGCCGGCCGGTGCCCGCATCGGCCTCATGGCAGGCGAGGTCAGCTCTTGCCTACCGGTTTCTGTTTGGCGGCCTTGGCATAGGCTTCGCTGAAATAGGTGAGGAATATGTCGAGGAGGCCGTTCTCGTGCGCTTCTTCCTTGGCCCGCCAGGTTGCGACCAGCGCGTCCCAGGCGCGAGTCTTCTTCGAGGCAAAGGAGGACGGCGGCAGTTTCTTGGCGATCGCCTCGGGCGACAAATCGTCGAGCAGCCGCGCCAGCGCCGCCTGCATGGCGGCGAAGGTGGCGAATTCATGCGTCTTGAGGTCGTGGAAGGCGTCTTCGATGCTGTGTCTGGCATCGAGATAGCCGGCCCTGCGGCGGGCAAACATGATGTCGAGGATTTCGTCCGTCCCGGGCACGAATTTCAGCGGATTGTTGTCGGCGGCGTTGATCATCGTTCGATCGCTGGTCTTGGCCAGGACCTTCGCGGCGGCGCGCGCCTTCAACAGCAGCACCAGTTCGTCAACGACGATCCGCAATACGGCGCCGATTTCGCCGGCCACCTCATGCGGCTGGCGCAGCAGGAGCACTTCCGGCGGAATTCCGGCGCCGGCGGCGATCGCGCGCAGAATCTCGTCGGCTTGCTGTGGCCGGCCGGAGACCGAAGCGGGTGGTGCGGTCGGCGACCGTGGTGCCGCGGCATGGTCCGGGAAGGATCCGGGGGGCATCTGCCGCTGCGTCGAGCCATGGCCACTATAGGCTGCGTTCCCCTCATCGATCGACACCGACACGATATAGCGGCCGATCCGGAGCCGGTCGCCCTGGGAAAGCCGGTGTGGGCCTTTCAGCCGCTGGCTCGACCCATTGACGAAAG
Organism: Mesorhizobium sp. 128a; assembly: GCF_053848025.1. NCBI lineage: Bacteria > Pseudomonadati > Pseudomonadota > Alphaproteobacteria > Hyphomicrobiales > Phyllobacteriaceae > Mesorhizobium > Mesorhizobium sp. 128a. The sequence continues at coordinate 99,815 of NZ_JBSPKY010000017.1, forward strand.
TGCCGTTGCGCGAGACGTCGTAGAGAAAAAACGCGCCGCCTTGGTAGCGGATCTCGCAGTGCCGGCCGGAGATGAATTTGTCCGGGTCGGGCAAGGTCCAGGTGCAGTTCTCGCGCCCGATCTCGAAGCCGCGGTCGCGCGATGCGTAGCCGGGCGGCAGCCCTGCGGGCAAGACATCGACATTGCTGATCTGCAGACTGATGAACATGCGATATGGCCTGTCGACCGCTGGCGTTCCCATTGATCCGATGCGCCACAGTCTAGCAGCTTGCGGGCACTGCGGGAGAGCGGCGTTTCACACTGGCGACAGCGGCGCAAACAGGTCCTGCCTGCCGCTCGTCCTCTTTGGTCTGCCACAGAACATGTGGTAGGCTCAACACGGCCTGGGGTGGCAAGTTGCGAAATGTCCCTGAACGTGAGGTCGTTAACACAAGAAGGGCTTCGAACCTGCCACACTAGAGCCTGTTCCATCCCGACAGGTCGGGATGGGGCTCTACTTCCTTGTTTGAGCATGATCGTTTCCGAAAACCGGACCCACTTTTCGGGATCATGCTCCGGCCGCGTCCAGGAGGGGCACGACCCATGCCGAGTGAACAACGCTCCGCACTTGTGCAGACGCCGGTCGGCGCCGAACTGTTGACCTTCACGCATCTCGTCGGTCGCGACGAGATCAGCCGCTGTCTTCCCTACACCGTGGGGTTTGTCAGCACCAATGCGGATATCGATCCGCTGAAGATGCTGGGCGGCGTCGTTTCGATCGAAGGCGAGTCCGATCCCAAGCGCTGGTTCAGCGGCCTTGTCGCCGAGTTTCGTCTCACCCGCATCGAGGATCGGCTGGCCTATTACGAGGCGGTCGTCAGGCCGTGGCTGTGGTTCCTCGGCAATACCACCGACTGCCGCATCTTCCAGGACAAGACCGCCGTCGAGATCGTCGAGGAGATATTCTCCAAATATGGCGGCATCGCCAAGTTCGAGAAGCGCCTGCAGGGCTCCTATCCGCCGCGCGAATATTGCGTGCAGTACGATGAGAGCGACCTCGATTTCGTGCAGCGGCTACTCGAGCACGAAGGCATAATGTACTTCTTCGAGCACGCCGAGGGCGAGCACAAACTGATCCTGGCCGACGCCATGAGCAAGCTGAAGCCGGCGCCGGGCTACGAGACGGTGCTCTATCAGTTCGAAGGACAGGGCTCACGCCGCGACGTCGAATACATCACCGAATGGATTCCAGGCAGTGCGGTGCGCCCCGGCGCCTATGCCCACACCGACTACGATTTCGAGAAGCCCGCCGCTGATCTGATGGCCAAGTCGGCGCAGCCCTTCGGCCACAAGCAGGCCGCAGGCGAGAACTACCGCCACCCCGGCGCCCATCTGGAAGTCGGCCGCGGCGACAGTCTTGCCGCGATAAGGCGCGAGGAGATCCAGGCGCCGCACATGCGCATTGCCGCCGTCGGCACGGTGCGCGGTCTTTTCTCCGGCTGTACGTTCAAGCTCGACGGCTTTCCGCGCAAGGATCAGAACAAGGAATATCTGGTGGTCAGCGCCGAATACCGGCTTTTCGATCCGGGCTATCGCGCCGGCGTCGACACCGACGGTGAGAATTTCAAGGTCGTGCTCGGCGTGGCGCCGACCTCGGTACCTTACCGGCCACCAAGGATGACCGCTCGGCCGATCATGCGCGGGCCGCAGACGGCGACGGTGGTTGGCCCCTCCGGCGAGGAGATCTTCACCGACAAATATGCCAGGGTGAAGGTGCAGTTCCACTGGGATCGCCTCGGCAAGAAGGACCAGAAGAGCTCCTGCTTCGTGCGGGTGTCGCAGACCTGGGCCGGCAGCGGCTGGGGTTTCATCCAGATCCCGCGCATCGGCCAGGAAGTGATCGTCGATTTCATTGAAGGCAATCCCGACCTGCCGATCATCACCGGCCGGGTTTACAATGCTTCGCAGATGCCGCCCTACGGGCTGCCCGGCAACGCCACGCAGTCGGGCTGGAAATCCAATTCGTCGAAGGGCGGTGGCGGCTATAACGAGCTGATGTTCGAGGACAAGGCCGGCTCCGAACTGGTCAATTTCCAGGCGCAGAAGGACCATCACCTTCTGATCAAGAATGACCGCAACAAGACGGTGCAGCACGACCAGTCCGACCGCATCGACCACGACGCCAAGCATTCCGTCGGCCACAACCTCGACGAGGACGTCGGCAACAACAAGACGGTCAAGGTCGGCGTCGACCAGACCACCAATATCGGCAGCAATGACACTGAGACGGTTGGCAAGAACCGGTCGCTGACGGTGGGTGTCGACGAGACGATCAACATCGGTTCGAACTCCACCGAGACCATCGGCGCCAATCACACGCAGACCGTGGCGATCGTCCAGACCATCACGGTGGGCGCGGCGCGCGTCGACAGTGTCGGCGCGGCGGAGACGAGGACCGTGGGTGCCGTCCAGACCAACACCATCGGCGCGTCGCGGTCGGTGACGGTTGGTGCAGGGCAGAGCCACAGTATCGGCGCAAAGGACAGCTGGCAGGTCGCTTCCGACCAGAGCGTGCAGATCGGCGGCGGCCAGACGTTCAAGATTGCAAAGGATCAAGGGACTGATATCGGGGCTGGGCGCTCTGCCAAGATTGCCAAGGATGACGCGACAGATGTCGGAGGCTCCCGGGCGCTCAAGATAGCCAAGGGCAGCGCGGTCGAAATCGGTGAAGACGGCGCAATGAAGATCGGCAAGAGCCTGCTGATCGAGGCGGGCGACTCCATAATGATCAAGTGCGGTTCCGCGGGAATTGCTTTGAAGAAGGACGGGACGATCACGATCGAAGGAAAAGACATAACCATCGTGGCTTCGGGTGAGATTGGCGTCAAAGCTTCGAAAGACATCACCATGAAGGGCAGCAAGATCAACCAGAACTAGGACTCGCTCGCTATGACTAATACCATTGGGAAGACCAAAACCATTGAGAAGATCGAAGGCGTGGTGATCGGCGTTTTCCTGGGCTTCGGCGAGGAAGCACCGTTGGTAGTTTTCCCCGGTAACCCGAAGCAAACTGCGATTCCGGCCCGTAGTTTGACGGAACTCAACTCATCGATGATCGGAGTTGAGGTGGCATTGCTGTTTCAGGAGGGCGATCCGGGACGGCCGCTTATCGTCGGCCGGATCGTCGAGCCAGTGCGCAAGGTTGCGCCGGCACAGGTCATTCGCGATGGCGAGAGTGTGAAAATCGTCGGCGACGAGCGGATTGAACTGCGCTGTGGCAAGGCGACGATCATCATGGAAAAGGACGGCCATATCACGATACGTGGCACCTATCTGACCAGTCATGCCAGCGCCGCAAACCGTATCCGCGGCGGATCCGTGAATCTCAATTGATGCCAGTGCCTGTCCTCCCGGAAATCGTCCGTCAGCACGCCGAGATGGCGTCGTTCCTGTGGACGGTGTATGACTATCACCTGCTTCATCCAGATGAGAACCCTGAAATGGACGAGGTGCGTCTGGCGCGCCTCGTTGCAAGGATCGAGGCACATTTGGACGGCTTGAGGGTGGCCGGGCCCGAGGGGCTGGCGATCGCCACAAAAGCTTACGAGGCCTTTCCGGAAGCTGGCGAACTCTTTGTCCTGCGTATGCTCTCTGTTCCCGATCCGCCGCGCATTGCAGCACTCGACCTCGAAAAGGTGCGCGGCTACCTGGCGGCTGGACGGCGGTAGTTGCAGGCCTTTGAGGCTTTTCGCTCCCGGCAGGTTTTCACAAAAACCTGCGAGACATATCGATTATGCTGGCATGAAGGCCCTTGTTGTATCCGAACTCGAACCCGACCCACGTCGACCCGTCGAACAAGAAGACTTCCTTCCAACCAACCACAACCAGGAATTCGCTTGATGCCTGCATCGCATAGCCGTAGCCCAACTCTTTGAGCGGAGCGAGCTTCAACCGCTTCTGGACATAGAGGCCGTACTCATCGTCGCCCCAATAGCGCTTGCCCTTGAACTCGCAAATCGAGAAGAAGTCCCGTTCAGGCGCTTCGATGGCCACAAGATCGTCTTCGAAGTACTGGAAACAATAACCGTCCTCGCAACCTATGTTTACAACTCCATCCTCGGCGACTTGAAGCGCATTGATAGAGCGGTTGAAATTCAGAGGAATTCTCTTCCAACCGTTGCCGGCAAGGCGAAGCAATGTGCCGTCGTCTCCCGCCACATGAACCGGACCGTTTCGCGGGCCATGCATGGCCCGCAGGAAGGATTTGGCGATCGGCTTGATTGCCCGCCACGCATGGCCTTCGGCCACGCACACGGCTCCATGTTCGCCATACAAATAAACGGCGCCGCCCTCCTGATGGTAGAGCTTGTTGAAGAACTGGTCGGGGGTTCCACTGGCCGCATGCGCAGTGCCGTGGAGGAAATGGGTCGTGCCGCCGATTTCCAATGCGACATGGTCGATTGGAGTAGGGCTGACATGCGCGAGGATAAGATTTGGAACTTCAAGCAGTGTCTCGTAGCGAAGTGTCTTTCCGTCGAACAGGACTTTCAGCAGGTATGAATGCCCGATTTCGTCGTTTTCATCACTCAGCTGAACCGATACACTGAAATATCTCCCCCCAAGATGAAACGCGCTCATCACCTCTACGTCAATCTGATCTGGCTCGAGATTGGCGAAGGGGTTTTTCAAGATCATTGGAAAAGCGCTCCTAGCGCATCGTGTACATTTTACCAAGTTCTTCTTGTGTCTTTGCGGGAACGACGACACTCTGGATATAGGCCATAAAGATCATCTTGAGGCATTTCTGGATGTTTTCTCTAGTCTTTGGGCTAGCGTTCTTAGACTCTTTGTGGTTGACCGTGACAGATTCGACAGCCTTGTCGACACCACCTCTCAACCTCGGCGGCTGCCCCTGATTGAGCCGCCTAGTGTTGTAGTCGCTCATCATGTTGGTTTTTAGATTGTGTGGGGATCCCTTCTTGCTCCCCTTTCCTGACTGATATCCTCCGCCCTTTTTGTGTTTGTACGATCGAATACAGACGCAAGGCGCAGTATTTTGATCGTAGTTTCTCCATTTTGGATATGAGATATTGTGCTCGCGGTCGCCTTGGAAGTATTCGTTGCTAACAAAGTGCTCGGATTCATAACCGGCTGGACATTTCTTATCCTCGTGAGCGTGAAGTCTCATGTTGTGCTTTTGCAGAAGGGTTCCGCAAGTCACATTGCCCATATTGACTGTCAGGATATGGGCCCAAGGAACGGCTGCGGTTGCGGCTGTAGAGGCGTGGTTGTTGGTCGACAGATCGGTGAACCGGATCACCGGCTCTCCGTCGAATTTCACGTCGTTGGACCAGGAATTGAAGTATTCCTTGCCGGTGTTGGTCGAGGTGATGATGCCCTTCTTGGCCGCACACCCGGCCTCGTCGCCAGAGGTCTTTGAAAGGTCGGACTTGTTCTTGATGTTGACGGTCTTGCCGGAGATCTTGACCGTTCCAGTACCCTGCTCGGTATCGCTGGACACCCCGAACAGGGGGTACGGGATAGGTACGCCGGGAGGAGTCGCGGGATTTTCCGGAGGGGTGAAGCAGACGTCCGGAAACGCCGCAATTGTCTTACCGTCGCTCCCTTGGCCGGAAATTTCCAGCCCGTTGGCGAAGACGTTTCCCATCAGACGGCCCGTCCTGCGAAGACGGCGGCCCCGCAGGCGCCCGCGTCGTTGGAGGCTTCAACGAGCACGGATTCGCCCATGGCGTAGCCCTTGGCGGCAGCTGTGAATGCCCAACCCAGCATGAGTGGGACCACGGCGGCCCCGACATTGCCTAGGGTTTCACCGGGCGACCAGATATCCATGAACTCGCGGCGGCCACGGGTGAGCCGCAGGGTGGCCAGAGCGCTCTGCCTGAACCAGTATTTTTCGCCGATCAGGTCGGAGATGCGATAGCCGACACGATGCATGGCGATACCGGCCTCCTCAAGTGCGGTCCGGTAGGCGGCGGTCATGCCGTCACCGCGCGACGCAAGATCATCCGGATTGTAGATGAAGGCAGGCTCTCGGCTCAAGCCGAGGCCATGCAGGTGAAGGCTGCCGGCGGTCACCCGGGGGGAGCAAAGGATCGCGGCGGCCGCCTCGCCGGGGATGAATCCGTCCGGGTTGTCTGGAACCAGCAGCCGGTTTTCGGCAAAGTAGTGCGTGACGGTGCCCGCCGTCAGGTAGCTGTCGACGCCGACGATCATCACGAAAGGGGCTTCGCCGGCCGAGAAGATTCTGCGGGCCTGTTCCAATGCGACCAGCCCGGAGGGGCGACCGTGCGCCACGATCCGTGCCTTGTTGGGACTGGTCAGCTTGGTGATCGCGGCTATGCGCGCGAGCATGCGCTGTCCGTCCGAGGCCGGCCGCCCGGGGCGGTCGTCTTCGGCAAGGCATAGAATGAGGGCGGCGTCACCTCGCGCCTCCGGCGCGCCGGCAAAAGCTTCGGTGATCGCCATCGCGGCAAGGTAGGCCATACGCTTCTCGCCGACCCAGTCACCGGGCAAGGGAACGGGCGCGCCGATAAGGCGCTCTCCGCCCGCGGCGAGGAAACCTGTCTCCTGAAATCCGTCTACCCCGGCTCGCATTGCTGCGCATGACGAGGGCGCGTCGAGGCCGACGGCGGTCACCATGCCGATCGAAACGACATTAATCGCCGCGTTCATGCGGCTTCATCCTCGGGCGCGACCCCAACGGCGCGTACATAGTCCCGGCCAGTGGCTCGCGCTCGCAACATCGACTCCGTCGGCGGGCCGATCCAGCATTCGGTGAAGTCCAGGATCGTGCGATGAATGCGCTGAGACACGCGCCAGACCAGCGAGAAGCAGCGGTTCTCGGGATCAAACAAAATGGTGTCGGGAAGGATTTCTCCTTGAAATGAGAGTTCTCGCTCTCTGAACAGCGTCATCGGCAATGCCGTCTGTGGCAGGCGAAAGCTTACCCGGCCCTCAGGGGTCAGGTTGACCAGATGTACTTCCTCGCCACCTTTCGGCTGGTCGATCTGCTGGTCGGCCGGCGCCATCTGGAAATAGCGCTCATCGAAATCCGGAGGCAGGAATGGAAAGATGTTGGCTACCCAGTTGTCGTCATAGGTGCCGCCATACTCGATCCGGCCAGGCCAGCCACGGCCCATTGGACCAAAACTCATGGGCCTGTAGTCGCTGAACGGCGAGCGGATGTCCTCGCCGACGGCCTGGGTGTTGGGAAGGCGCAGGCCCGGGATCAGCCGCTGGTTCCTGGCACGCGACCAGCCGGTTCCGACCGGGTTGTATCTGTAACTTGCCGGCGCCTTGTCCTCGGGGTCGAGCCGGTCAGTTCCGCCCCACGCAACGTCATAGGAAATCGGCAGGCGTAGGAACGGCTGCGGCGCTGTAGCGGTAAACATTGGCCCGATGGCACGCCACTCGCGCGTGCCCACCACCTCGAAGAGTTTCGACCAATTTCCAACCTTGATGCCGACCGGCACGCGCTCGGCTGGTCTCCCGTTTGGGGCGTAGGCACAGCCATTGGCGATGATGTCACAGCGTGGCTTGCGGAAAGCGAAATCGGTTTCCCATAATGTTGCGGAATAGCCGGGCTCACCGGTCTGCGTGTCGGCCATGACCAGCGGTACCTGCTCCGCCGATTTCTGCACCGGTCCGCCTGGCGTTCCGGGAAAGTCGAACGTGCCTTTAACCACCACGACAATCCACTCATGGGCGGCCTTGTCCGTGCCCACAGTGAATTGATGCGGATAGCCCATCTGGTTCCAGATCTGCATCAGCTGGTCTCCCAGCTGCCGGCGAGGATTGTCTCCAGCGTCGCTTGCGGCGATTGCGGGTCGATGTCGAAAATGTCGGAATACCGGGTCCAGATCACCATGTCGGCGATCAGTTCCTCACCCGGCTCGACCGGCGGCATCGGCAGTGCCGCCAAAGCTGCGTCCAGTTCGTCGGGTGTCAGTTCGCCGTGCTGGCCGGCGGTGGCGGCCTCCTCGATCCCGGCAAACCATGCCTCGGCATGCGTCAGCGCGACAGGCACTTCGGGTAGCTGTGCAACGACGCTCAAGGGGAATTTCCGGCCGACCTTGTCGGCGCTTTGCAGGATGATGCCCGCTGATGCGCCGAAGGAATTCGGGCCGGCGAGGAACCGCAGCGCCGTGGCGGGCGGCCAGATGTCCTGGCCGAACAGCGGAACGATGTGCTGCGCCAGCCAGCGGTCCCACAGGCGCACGAAGTCGCCCGTCAGCCGCCGTGTTACGAAGTCGCCGGTGGCGGGCATTTTGCCGTAGAAGCCGGGCAGGATCAGATCTGCGGCGGACATGAGAATTTCTTGAACATCTGGAGGTTGTAGGGATTTTCGACGCTCGCCGCCTTGAGCTTGAAGTCGGCGTACACGCCTTTCGTCCCCAGCCGCAGGCTGTAGACGTCGGACAGCGAGGTGCCGGTGAAGCGGCCGCCCCGCAGCATCCTCAGCCATGCCCAACTGCCGGTCTCGTTGAGCATGATTTCGGGCGAGCCGTCGATCGGCTGGAAGGCGAGCGAGATGACGCCGGTGCCGTCCTTGCCGGGCCACGTCATCGGCTGCGGCCGCGTCGCATTGTTGAAATAGACCAGGTTCTGGCCGTCGAGATTGAGCGTGACGCGGGTGACGTTGGGCGACAAATCCGTCGGCTCGAGTGTGAACGCCATCACCGGACCTTGACCACCCGGGAAGAGATCGTCGCGAATGCGCCGCGCCTGCTCGAAGGCGGCAAGTGCGGACGGGTCGAGGCCGAAATCGGCGCGCCATTTCCACGGCTGCGCCGAGGTGTCGACATAGCCGATCAGGTGATCGTTTATGAACGCGTCGATCATTCCGGCCGGCCCGAACAGGCGGGCGAAATCCTTGACATTCACATCGACCGCGCTGTCGGGGCTGAACGGATAGCGGTCGTTGAGCGCGGCCTGGCAGAAGGGCAGGATGTCGGCGCGCCAGATGGCGTTGAGCTCCGAGGCCACGGCCTTCTGCGTCAGCCCGCTGGTGTCGCCGGCAATGCCGGAGAGCCAGGTGTTGACCGGGTCGGGCAGGATCTGCGCCTGGCGCGCGACGGCGCCGGTCAGCTCGGCCAGGCCGCCCTGTTTCTTGATCGCGTCCTGCGGGTCGGGATTGGCGGTGACCGTCTGCAGCACATTCGACAGCGCCGTCAGCGCCACCACCGCGGCATCGAGCGCCGGCGGCTGGCCGTCGACCTCGGCAATCGTGCTCTTGAGCGGCTTGAAGTGTTCGGCCACCAGCGTGCCGGTCAGGTCGACTTCGCTGGCTGAGCCGGCGCGCGGCAGCAGCTTGGCGCCGGTCTTGACGATCTTGCCCAGCTTGCCGAGCTTGCCCAGCAGTTTCGAACCGCCTTTCGCCGCCGCCTTGTCGTCGGTCGCAGGCGCCTCGTCCGAGCGGGTGAGGTCGACCTCCTGGACCACTGCCGTCAGCAGCCGCTTCAAAGCGGAATCGGCGCTGGAAAGGTCCTTCAGGTTCTCGCTGGCAATGTTGAGGTCGCTGAGCGGCGCCAGCCGCATGTCGCGCAGGAAGCTGTCCCACTGCGCGATATAGTCGTCGTAGTAGAGCTTGAGGATGTCCTCCGACAGCGCCGACACCGACGTCTCGGAATTCTCCGAGCAGCCGCCGGCAAACACCGCGCGATCGAGTGCGGCCTGGGCGGCGACATCCTCGACCCGGTCGAGGATCGCGTCATGGAAACCGTCATAGGTGAAGGCACCCGATATGCCGACGCGCAGCGTCTTGTCGGAGCGTCGCGAGAACACCTTGGCGCCGTTCGGGCCGGCGAAATTGGCGGGGATCCATTCCTTCAATCCGGCCACCGCCGGGTCGGCCAGCAGCTGCTTGTAGGCGCGCGCCGGCAGCGAGATGGTGCACACCGTTTTCAGCGCTTCGGCAACCAGCGCCTGGTCGGGCGCAATGTAGCTGTCGTCGACCGCCATGCGGCGGATCGCGGCCAGCTGATGCTCTTCGGCATCGGCGGTCGGGAAGGGAGCGGCCGGCGCGAATTCGGGCAGGTCGTTCACCCACCAATTCTGCACGAAATCCGAATCCATCTGCGACAGGCCGGTCATCATGCGATAGGTCTTCAGCGCGCCCAGCATGAAGTCCGGATCGCGGATCTGCCGCCACATGGTTGCTTCAAGCAGCGCCACCATGCGCGGCTCCAGCACATTGCGCAAAGCGTGATCGTAGGTGTCGGTCTGCGCCCGCATCATCTCGGCGGAAGCCGATGGCCCGAGCAGATCTTGCGCCTTGTCGGGAGGCGGGGTCTTGGCATAGGCGACCTCATCCATGGCGTTGAGGGCAACGTCCATCGCCGGCTGCTGCACCGAGGCGGGCGTCGCGGCGGCCGAGGTCAGCGGCGCCTGCAGTGCCTCGAACTGGCCGGCCTGCGCGGCAATCGCATTGCGGTTGTCATAGTAGGACCAGGTGAACAGCGAGCCGGCCAGGATGGCGGCCGCCGCGCAGGCGGCTGCGGCGCCGCGCCAGATCCAGCTGCGGCGGCGCTGTGCCAGCGGATCGAACGTGCCGAGCCCGGCCTCCTTGAAGATCACCTCGGTCAGAAGGTTCTTCAGGAAGAAGCTGCGCTTCTCAAAGCGCTGCGCCGGCATCGAACGCCGCGCCGGCAGGCCGAAGGACGAAGCGAGCGCTGCGGTCAGCCGGTCGATCGGCGCGCCTTCCTGTGTCGCCGACGTCAGATAGAGGCCGCGCAGCCAGGCGGCTTCCTCGTAGCGGCTCTCGCCGAACATCGCCTCGACCAGCACCTGGATCGGCTCGGACAGGCTTTGCAACTGCGCCGGGAAGCGGAAGATCTCAGCCCGTTCGGCGAGCTTGTCCTCATCTTCCAGCCGTGGCACCAGCCGCTTCTCGAGCTCCCTCGAAAGCGTCGAGATTTCGCCCGCGATCGTCTTGGCGTCGACGCGCGCGTCGAGCGGGAAGGTCGTCCCCCACACCTGTTCGCGCGCCTGTGTCGACAGGCCGCCGAAGAAGGCCTCGAAGCCTCTGATGAGATCGGCCTTGGTCAGCATGAGATAGACCGGCAGGCGGATTTCCAGCCGCTCCTCGAGCTCGGCCAGTCGCCTGCGGATCTTGCGGCCATGCGCCTTGACGGCTTCGTCGCCTTCCGAAAGCGCATCTATCCCAAGCGCGACGATGACGCCATTGAGCGCACGGCGGCCGCGATGTTTCTTCAAAAGGTCGAGGAAGCCCAGCCATTCTGCGGCGTCGACGTCGGGCTGGCTCTCCTGCTGAACATAGCGCCCGGCGGTGTCGATCATCACCGCGTTTTCGGAGAAGAACCAGTCGCAGTTGCGCGTACCGCCGATGCCTTGCAGATCGTCGGTGAGGTCGATCGGAAAGTTGAGGCCGGACTGGCGCAAGGCCGTCGTCTTGCCGGTCGCCGGCGGGCCGACGATCACATACCACGGCATCTCGCGCAGGAATTTGCGGCCGCCAAGTTTGCGCCGCTTCAGCTCGACCATGACGTCCTGGAATTTGGCGCCGACGGCGGCGACATTCTCCTCGCCGGGGGTAAGCCGCCTCTCCTCGACGGGTGCTGCAATCTCGGCAACGAACATGCGGTTGGCGCGGATCGCCCGGCGCTGCGCGACGATCAGCCAGATCAGCCAGACGATCACCAGCAGCGCGATGATGACGATGCGCACCGTCTCCGACGCCATCGGCACATAGTCGCCGACCCGCACGATCGGCCCGAACACCCAGATGATCAGCGACAGCAGCGCCAGGCCGATCAGCGTCCACAGGAAACGCGAAGTCAGGACCGCCCAGAGGAAGCGCAGGATGAACATGTCACAGCCTCTTCTCGACCAGCACTTCGACGCGGCGGTTGAGCGCACGGCCTTCCCGCGTGGAATTGTCGGCCACCGGATCGCTCTCGGCGCGGCCCTCGGAAGATATGCTCTCCTTCGGCACGCCGGCCTCCACCAGAAGCTCGGCTATGGTTTCGGCGCGCGCTTCCGACAGGCGCTGATTGCTGGCAAGCGGGTTGGATCGTTGCAGGCGCACATTGTCGGTATGGCCGACGACGGTGATCTTCCCGATCAGGTCCTTGTTGTCCAGGATCACCTTGGCGATGGACGCGATCAAAGGCTCGTAGCCCTGGGTGAGGGTTGGACGCGACGATTGGAAGAGTTCGGGACTGGAAGCCTGGATAACGAGCTTGGCCAGCGAGACGCTCTCCGTGCCGCTCAGCGCCCTGCTCGTTTCCGCCGGCGCGGCCTTCTGGAATTCCGGCAGCAGCGCGTAGTCGACGGCAACCGGCAGGGGTGGCGGCGCGTCGGCCTTGGGGGCAGCGCGCGTGACATCAGCCCGCGTCGGCGGCGGCAGCGCGCGCACCAGCGCCGAAAGCTCGACCGCCTGGCTGCTCAGCCCCATCGACAGGCCGACATGGATGGCGGTCGCGATGACCGCGGCGGCCACCGCCATCACCCAGATCGGCACGATGAAGCGCTGCGGTTCGTCGGACGCGATCACGCCCTTCCAGTTCGGCGACAGCGGCGCGCCTTCGGCATCGCTGTCACGCAGAAAGCGCGCCGCCGCCACGCGAACGGCATTGAGCGAACGGTCGCCGGAGCGGCCGGGCACGCGGTATTTGCCGCGGAAGCCGAGCGCCATGCAGTGATACTGCAGCTCCAGCATTTCGCGGTCGCGGTTGGGATGGCGCTCGAGATCCTCGAGGCGGGCGAAGAATTGCGCGCCGGCGTCGACGTCGCCGCGCAACATCACCACCAAAGGCTGGCGCGGCCATGCGCTGGCCCCGCCCCACGGCGTGTTCAGCGCCAGATCGTCGAGAAGGGCAGCAACCAGCCAGGCGGCCTGGTCGGCGCGCTCCAGCGACGAGCCTTGCGCCATGGTGGCGTCGCGGCAGCGCACGAGTTCGTCGAGAAGCCTTGTGCGCAGCGCTTCCGGGTTCTCCGGCGGCTGAGCGTTTTCCAGTTCGGGCGCAAATTCGAGCAGCGGCGAGAACGCGTTGACGAGCACGTTCGGGTGTGCGCGCGCCGAGCGCTTCGCGGTCACACCCGACGCCGGCAGCGGCATGGCGCGCGGCGTCGGCGCGCCGCTCAGGCGGATGCGCGTGCGCTCCCGATCCTCGGACAGTCCGAATGGATCGTCCCTGCTCATCATCTCACCTGTTGACCGAGTAGCAGTCGACCTGCGGTTCGCTGGGCAGCACGCCCGAAACGCCGATCACAAAGCCGGGCGCTTCGAGCAGCGAGGCCCAGTGCTCGCTTTTCTGGTCGAGTTCGAGGCAAAGCCGGTCGCCGTCATAGGGAATTTCGCGCGGCTGCGAATGCAGTGGCTTCAGCGGAATGCCGGGCAGGCGCGACTTCCAAAGCCCTTCGAATTCGCTGGCCGAGCCGACGGTCGCCTGGTTGACGAAAATCTTGCGCAAGGCATCCTCCGACAATTCGGAGCCGATCCGCACCACGATCCGGCTCGCCACCAGAAGTTTCGGGTTGTCGATGCGGATCTTCCAGACATTGGTGGCATGGCGCATAACGGGCAGGGCGCGGGATTTCGGCTCGATATAGCGCAGGCTGAGGATCAGCGAGCGCAGCGCATCGGCCAGCGCCGAATAGGCGGGGCCAGGCGCCATGTGGTCATAGACCGGCAATTCGCCCAGCCGCCGCGCACTCGATCCGTAGGTCGCCATCGAACCGGCAAGACCGGCAAGCTCCATATAGACCTCGGCCGGATGAAAAACGTCCTGCGCCAGCATATGCGCAAGCCGCGGTCGGGCGGCGTTGACCAGGTTGAGGATCAGAAGATCCTCGACGCTGCGCCCCGGACCGCCCAGCACCATCTTGCCATGCGCCTCGGCGATCTGGTCGAGGCCGGTGACCACTTCCTGCAGCAGGCGGCTGTACCAGGAGGCCGCACCGATGACCAAGGTCGGCGGCAGGAAGGTGTCGTCGAGCGCCACACCGCCATCGGCGCGCACGCCCTTGAGTTCACCCACCGGCAGCGCGGTGTAGCCGCCGACGGCCGTGCCCGGCGCCAGCAACAGCGCCTGCGGTCGTGCGATCTCGATTTCCTCGGGGTCGGAACCGCCATGCACGGCATCGCGCACCGACACGATCCGGCCTCGATAGCGCGCCCCCGATGGTTCGGCGTGCGCCGGGTCGAACCCGACGCCGCCGGGCGGTTCGAGCGGCAGCGCGATCAGCACCGGTCCGGCACCCATCTCCGGCGTCACCGCCAGCGGCCGTGGCGCATCCATCGTCTCGGGGATCGAAAACGGCGTCCCGTCGGGAAAGATGCCGCGCGCCGAAAGCACCGAGATCTGGCCGGCATCGAGCAGTGCCTGGTCGAGCGTCAGCGTTCGAAAGCCGAACGTATGCAGATGCCCGGCCTGCAACGCGCCGCGCACCGTCGCCTCGAAGAAGCGGTCCTGTTGCTGGAAATGCTGGGTGCGAAGGAAAAGCCCCTCTGACCACAGCACCCTGTTTGCATCGCTCATGCCGGCACTCTCTGCTTGCTGCTCATCACCCTGGCGCGGCTTGGCGGACTTTTCGCCGCTAGGCGGAAATGCCGCCGCTGCCGAGCGTCACATTAACGGTGAACTTCGATCCCGGTGACACCGACTTGGTCGTGCGCCAGTTGCGTCCGCCGGGTTCCCGGATCAGCGCGACGAAGCCGAGTGCGGCCACTTCCGGTTCGACCGTAATCGTCTTCGACGCGGTCTTGCCCGGCCCAACCGAAATCGTGTCGGAGCCGATGAGATCGCCGCCAAGGGCGGAGCCCGCACCGCCCTGCAGGGCGAAGTAATCGGCTGAATTGAAGGCGCCAGTGCTCTTCAGGCGCAGGATCATTACGGTCACCGGCCTGTCGCCGCCGCCCGGTCCCGGGTTCATGCCGGCGCCGCCGGCGAGGTTGACCGTTATGACGGAAGGTTTCGGCGGGCCGCTCTGGCAAGCCGTCAGCAGTCCCGTAGCCCCGATGGCCAGAATGAATTCGCGTCTGTCGATCATGTCTCAGTCCTCCTCATATGCGTCCCTAAAATCAGCGCCGATTTCGCCCAGAAAACGCGTCTCGGCGCTGTGAGCGATTTCACGGTGGCGTTTCTGGTACAGTTCCCACAGCTTGGCGCCGCGCCCGCCGGTCAGCAAATTGCCGATCGGCGAACTCGACTTGAGTTCCTGCTCGATCGCCGCCGGATCGAAGCGGTCGATCATGCGCTTGAGCGCGCCCTGCACGCCGCGCCAGGCGCGAACGTGATGTTGCGCCAGATCGCGCACCGCATCCTTGATCGCCGCCTCGGCGCCGAGGAAACCGGGGCTGCGTTCGGCCAGGATGGTCACCAGCGCATCGTCGATCGAGGGCAGGAATTTGAGCGGGTTGACCTCGGATGCGCCAACCACGGTTTGAGCGACGCGGGCGTTGCCCTTCTCTTCGGCGCGCTTGCGCAAAAGCTGCATCAGCCCTTCCATCATCAGCCGGTATTCGCGGCCGAATTTCTCCATATCGGCCACCGGATCGCTGCCGCGAAAATCGGCCTCGTCCATGCCCATCCCGCGCAGGAAGGCGGCGCGCAATTCCGCGTCCGACTGTCCGGCCGACCGCGCTGCAGCTTGCCGGACAGGAGCGCGTTGTGGCGGTGGAGACGGCGCTGGGGGCGGCTGCGGCGGCGATGGCTCGGCCGCAAGGACCGGCAGATCCCAGGGCGCCCGGGAGGGAGCAGGCGAGGGCGTATCGATCGCGCTTTTATCCGTCACGCCGACGTCAAGGCCGGTGGACTCGGCAGGGCCAAAACCAAAGCCGTCATCAAAGGCCGGCGGCTTCTCGGAACTGGATCTGCTCGGCTCTCTCGACAGCGGCGCGGCGTCGAGGCCGAAGGGATCGTCGAACGATGACTTGGCGCCGTTTCTGTCCGTGGGCTCTGGCGCCGGCGTCGCCACCGGGTCGAGGCTGAATGGATCGTCGAAAGCCTGCGAGCTGCGTTCATCGGACCGCGCACGCGCGAACGCGCCGGGCACCGGCTTTTCGAACGGATCGGGCAGGCCGGCAGGTCGTGGCCGGCCCGGCTCTTCTTCCGTCGTGGACGAAAAGAAATCGTCGCCGCCGAGGCTGACCGGTGCCCGCGACGCTGCCGGTCTGGCATCCGGCATCGAAGGCCTGGAGGCAGGCGCCTCGGTCTTCGCTGTCTGCAAATCGACCCACACCACATAGTCGCCCAGCCGCAGCCGCATGCCGCTCTGCAGACGCGCGGTATTTCCCGCGCCGAGCGGGCTGGCGGCATCGTCGATGAACAACCCGCTGCTGGAGGTGTCGGTGACGAAATAGCCACCCGGCTTGCTGGTGATCTTGCAGTGGGCGCGCGAGACGAACATGTCGGGATCGTTGATCTGCCAGTCGGCGTCGGCGCTGCGGCCGATCACCAGCTCACCCTCGTCCAGCCGCGCCTGCCGCGTGACTTGCGCGCGTGGTCCCTGTTCGAGTGTCAGCAGTAGGCTCATGCCGCCACCTCTTCCCGCCAGCCGACGATGGTCCGCAGCCGCATGTCATCGGCATCCCCCTTTTCGACCGGCCGCGCCAGCCAGGTGGTGCGGGCAAGCTGGACGGTTCCGAGCTTCGCCGGCGGCACTGCCTTCGCCGCAAGCACGATCCTGAGATCGACATCGATGGTCTCGCCGATCAGGTCGCGCACCGCCTGCTTCAACAGCTTCAACCGCTCGCCGCCCGGCAGGAAGGACTTGTAGTCGACATAGCTGAGCGCGCCGATGCGCAGCTCGATCCGGCTTTGCCGGCTGAAGCTGCGCGGGCCGATGGTGGCGCTGCGACCCAGCGTGGCATAGCTGCCGGCAAGCCGCGTCTGCAGCGCCTTGGGAATGGTCATCCAGGCGGCCACGAACTCCTTCAGCACCACCGGCACCTTGAAGGCTTCGGCCAGGAACAGGGTCAGACGTTCGGGGCCGTCGACCTGGCTGGCGAGCGCGGCGGCCTGGCGAAGCTTGACCGCGTCGAGTTCGGCGTCCTGCGTGCCCGGCAGCCCGATGCCGGCCATCGCTTCCAGCATCGAGCGGACGCGGCCGCCGACGCCGCGTTCGACCTGCACTGCCGGATGCGCATCCGCCCAGGCGCGGTAGTAGAGCGCGATCATCCGGTGCTGCAGGATGTTGACGAAATCGACGAAGGTCGTGTCGCTCGTCTGCCGCGCCTCAGCACCCGCATACCAGCGTTGCGACAGGCGATCGAGCACCCAGCGCGTCAGATGCAGCGGCATCGGTCCTTCGGGCCCGAGCAGGCCGAGATTGTTGACCGTGACCCGTGCCGGCGACTTGTCGGTCGGCTCGCGGAAATCGACCACATCCTGCACCGCGAAGGAGAGCCGCACATTCTGGCCGAGCCTTGCCGGTTCGCGGTCCGGCCGGCCGGAATGGCCGAACAGTCCGCCTTGCCGTTCCAGCCGGCGCAGCAGTTCGAAGAAGTCGAAACTCTCGGACAGGGTTGCGGCGCGCTCTAGATCAGGTAGCGATTGCCGGGCGTCATCGGCCATGGCACATCCTCCTGTTTCTGGAGCAACCGCGTGCGGGTCCGCACGAACCCGTTAATCCCGGCATGGCGGGCAAACAGCCGCGACAGCAGGCCCGACAGCAGCAGCGTGCTCTGGCCAGCCAGTACCGACTGGTCGACATGCAGCGTCACCTCGGTGCCGCGCCCAAAACACATCGGCCCTTCGATCGCCAGCCTTTCGATCACCGCGCGCGAGTCGATGCGCACGATCGAGCGCACATTGCGGGCGAGCCCGGGATCGCCGCGTTCGGCATAGAGATCGAGCAGCGCATGCAGCGGATCGACGCCGCGACCTTCCTTGGCCAGGCTGAGGAAGTTGAGCGCCAGCTGTGACACCAGTCGCCAGGCCAGGTCGTCAGCGCGCGACTCGCCGTCGGCGCCGGCCGGCAGCGCTGCCGGGATCGCCGGCTGCGGCGAACGCAGCGCGCCGAGCAGCCTGACCGATTCCACTGGATCACCGGCTTCCAGCGTCAGCGTCGGCGTGTCGTCGAGGATGGCCAGGTCGCGATTGGTGCAAAGCGCCATGATGTCGACGCGCTTGAGCGGCCGGTTGGCTTGGCTGTGGACCGGGCGCGAGATCGCCAGGAAGACGTCGTCGCCGGCATAGGAGGTCCGCGTCACGCCCTGGCGCCGTTCGTCCTCGGTCGGCCGGCGGGGACGTCGTTCGGTCGAGTACACCCAGCCGCTGCCGCGGTTTTGCCCGAGGCTGAAAAGCTCCGGTATCTCGGCATCCGGCCCTTCCGCATCGGCGTCCTCGACGCGGATGACGCGGTAGATTTCAAAGTCGCGCGCCCGCGTACGGTCGGCATGCAGCACCTGCCGCGTCTTGCGCTGGTCGAGCTCGATGACGTTGCACTCGCGCTCGAAGAGATTGATGATCGGCGTTGCGAAAAGGTCGAAATCCGCCGGCGTCAAATCGGCAAGCTCGGGCACGGGGCGGCGGAACAGGAAGACGATTTCGAGCCCGGCCTGGCATTTGCGCACGACCGGAAGCAGGCCAGTGACGCGCGCATAGTGGAAGCGCTCGGGCATCATGAAATATTCGCGCAGCAGGCGGTAGCCTTCGAAGGTCGGCCGCGTGCGCGGCATCAGCGCTTCGGCGTCGGCGATGCCCACCATCTCCGGCGCCGGTAGCGGTGACAATGGATTGGACTTGCCCTCGGCGCGCGCGCCGAGACCGGAGCAGACGCCGAAAATGGCGTCGAAGATCAACGGCGCCTTGGTGCGGTTGGCGAAATAGAAGTCGAGCCGGTCGAGCGCCAGTTCATCAAGCTTGCCCTTTCCGGTCCGTGCCAGCGTAATGCGCAGTGCGGCTTCGCCGCCCTTGCCGCCGATCGGGCCGATACCTGCGGCCGCCAATGCGCTGCGATCCTGGAAATAGCCGACCGAACTGATCGCGATCGGAAACAGCGTCATGTCCTGCGCGGTGGTGAAGGTGCAGCGTGTCGACAGGCCGGCCTGCAGGCTGGAGACCAGCCGCGTGCCGCGCTTGACGACATGGCCGGCAAGCATCGTCTGCACCTGCTGGCCGGGCTTCAGCACCACCATGGCGGTCGCCGGCGCCGGCGTGACGAGATCGGGATAAAGCACATCGAGGATGCTGCGTGAAAACCGCGAGCGCTCGGCATCCACCTTCAGCCGCGTGCGCGCGGCGAGGAAGGCGACGCCGTCGAGCAGGCGCTCGACATAGGGGTCCGGACACGGCACCGTATCCAGCGACAGATTGCGGGCGACCGCCGGATGCATGTCGGCGAACTCCGCCGCCAGCCCGCGTATGTGGGACAGCTCCTCCTCGTAATATTCTACGAAGACCCGGTCCATCTCAGGCTTCCCTGAACTCGGTGCGCGCCAGGCCGTTGTCGAGATTGATCGTCGTGCGCAGGCGCATGCGCTCAGGCGTCGGCGTCATGATCAGCACGGCGTCGATCTCGATCTTCAGGCCGGTCTTGTCGCCGAGGTTGACCGACACTTTCGTCGCGCTCTCCTTCAGCCGCGGCTCGAAGGTGGCGAGCACGGCGCGGATCTCGCGTGCCAGAACATCGCGATCGAAATCGCGCGACGAACGGCCGGAGAAGGACGGCACGCCATAATTGACGACGCTGCGGCGCACCTCCGGAAAGTCGGCCAGCGACGTCGGACTGTCGGTCATCTGCTCGGCCTCGAGATCGGACAAGAGCGGCGCGGACTCGAAGCGCTCAGTGTTGAACAGCGCTTCGATGTCGCGCCGCACGGCCTCGCGCAGCACATCGGGCGATACCACGATGCCGCGGCTTTCCAGTTCGCCGCGATGCCGGTTCTGAAACGCCAGCCGATGCAGCCGGCGCTTCTGGTCCGGGTTCAGCGTCTCGTCGGCGTCGATGCGCCTTGCACCGTCCGCCAAAAGCTCGTCCAGACGCTCCCCGCCGAGCTCGTCGTTGAGAGCCTGCCTGAGCCCGTCTATTTCCGAGCTCAGGCCCGGCAGGTCGTTGACCAGGCGGTCCCATAGCGAAGGCTGGACCGCCTCGCGCTTGGCCCGTGAACCGCCCGCCTGTGCCTTGTCCGCGGCAGGGCGCTTTGCCCGCCCCTCACTTGCCGACATAGACATCCATTTCGGCTTCGTCATTGTCGTCATAGACAAACTTGATCTTCTTGTAGGCGAAGGAGACCTCCTCCTGGATCAGGTCGGCCTCATCGTCTGCCTGCGACATGTCGTATTCCATGATCGAGGCATCGGTGAGCGTCACCACCAGATAGTCCTTGCTCTCGCCGTCGATGGTCCGCCGGGCCGAGAACTTCACTTCATCCAACGCCTTGTTCTCGAACAGGGCCTTCGCCAGGTAGGGCGAAGCCTTGTCATAGTGCTTGGTGAACTTGATCATGCCCATCGACACCCGGCCGCGGCGCGAGAGCGAATTCGGGTCATACGGCGCGACCATCTTGTAGTCGACGCCATGGATTTCGATCTCGTCGTCGTGGCCGTCGCGTGTGCTGGGGCCTTTGATGTCCGGAACTTTCAGAAAACCGTCGATTTTCATTGTGGGCATTGTCGTTCTCCACCGCTTTCAAAAGGTTTGGTTGCTGTAATCAGGTCTTCACGGACGGCAATTCCGACACCAGCCTGAGCGAAGCATTGATGCCTTCCAGCTGGTAGTGCGGGCGCAGATAGAAGCGGGCGTTGTAGTAGCCCGGCCGGCCCTCCACGCTGTCGACCTGCACCTCGGCGGCGGCAAGCGGACGCTTGGCGCGCGCCTTGTCGTCGGCGAAGGCCGGATTGGCCAGCACGTACCGGTTGATCCATTCGGTCAACCAGATCTGCATGTCGGAGCGTTCCTTGAACGAGCCGATCTTGTCGCGCGCAATGGCCTTGAGGTAGTGCGCGAAACGGGAAACCGGGAACAGATAGGGCAGGTTGGCACTCAGCCGCTCGTTGGACTGGGCGTCGGGATCGACCAGGCGTCCGGCTCGCGTCTCGTCATCCTGCAGCGAATGGGCGCCGATGAAGGCCGCGAGATCGGTGTTTTTGCGGTGCAGGATCGGCATCAGGCCAAGCTTGGCCAGTTCAGCCTCGCGCCGGTCGTCGATGGCGACCTCTGTCGGGCATTTCATCGCGATCGACCCGTCGTCGGTGGGGAAAGCATGCACCGGCAGGTTGAGCACCGTGCCGCCATTCTCGACGCCGCGGATCTGGGTGCCCCAGCCATAGAGCTTATGGCTGCGGTTGATGTTGACGCCCATCGGGAAGGCGGCATTCATCCAGACATATTTGTTGTGGTCGCCCTGCACTTCCTCCTCGAAGGAGAAGCCCTTGACCGGAACGGTCTCGGATCCATAGGGCAGCCGCGCCAACACGCGCGGCATGGTGAGGCCAATATAGCGGGCGTCCTCGCTCTCGCGCAGGGACTGCCACGAGGCATAGGCCGGATTGTTGACGATCATCTGCAGGTCCTGCGGGTTGGGCAGTTCCTGCCAGCTGTCCATGCGGAACAGCCGCGGCGAGGCGGCGGCGATGAACGGCGTGTGCGCCGAAGCGCAGACCCCGGAGATGTTGCGCAGCAGGCCGACGTCGCGCGGATGATTCGAAAACTCGTAGGCGCCAACGATGCAGCCGATCGGCTCGCCGCCGAGCATCGAATACTCGTCCGTGTAGACTTTCTTGAAGATCGGGCTCTGGTCCCACATCTGGCCTTCATAGTCTTCAAGCGTGTCGGCCAGTTGCTCCTTGGAGATGTTCATCACCCGGATCTTGAGATGCTTCGCATCCGTCTCGGTGTTGTTGATGAGGTACCAAAGGCCGCGCCACGTGCCTTCCATCTCCCGCACTTCCGGCGCGTGAAGGATTTCGTTGACCTGCGTCGTCAGCATCTTGTCGATGCCGGCGATCAGCGACTTGATCGACTTGATCGAGTTCGACGAAATCGTCGTCGTCTCGGAGCGCGACTGCGCCGCCAGCGCCAGGTTGCGCACCAGCTGCTGCAGCTTCTCGCTGTCGTCCTTCTTGACCTTGAAGTCCTTTTCCAGCAGTTGGCTGAATTCGCCGAGATCGACGGCCTCGGCCTCGGCGACGGATGCTGCGGTCTTTTGCTGTTCGGCCATGATCTATTCCT
This sequence comes from Mesorhizobium sp. 128a, assembly GCF_053848025.1. Lineage (NCBI taxonomy): Bacteria > Pseudomonadati > Pseudomonadota > Alphaproteobacteria > Hyphomicrobiales > Phyllobacteriaceae > Mesorhizobium > Mesorhizobium sp. 128a. The sequence continues at coordinate 121,952 of NZ_JBSPKY010000017.1, forward strand.
CGCCCTTGTCGTCGTCAGACATCGCCTGGCTGGCGATCTGTTGAAGCAGCGGCTGATTGTTCAGCAGCTGGGCGATGCGCTTTTCGGCATCGACGCGACCGTCCATGAAGCCGAGCAACTCCTCGAGTTGGCGCCGCATCTTGAGAATCTCGGCCAGCTGCGGAACCTGTTCGGCGATCTTGTCAGGGGCGAAATCGCCCATCTTGGTGAAGGTCAGGTCGAGCGCGAGCTCTTCGTCGCGCTCCTGGCCTTCGGCCTGCGGCAGGGTGTTCTTCACCCTCGCCTTGACCCTGGGACCTAGCGCTTCCATAAATTTGGGGAAGCGGTTGGCATCGGTCTCGACAAAGGAACGGTCGAGCACCGACTTTGCAGCTTCCCTGGTCTGCGATGCGCCCGACAGGTCGGCCATCACGCCCATGACGAACGGCAGTTCGATCGTCGTCGGGCTGCCGTAGGTTTCGACATCGTAGGCGATCTGCACGCGCGGGGCGCGATTTCGCTCGATGACCTTCGCTTTGCTTTCGGCTGGCATGTGTTGCTACCTTTCATCCTTCTGGGCAGTCTTCTTGGCGTCGGGAACGCCGGCGAGCAGCCGGAATTCCTTCAGCCCCGACGGGGCGAGATCTTCCATCAGTTCAACAAAATCCATGTGCACCATCCGGCGCACCCGGCGGGCGAGATGCGGGATCGGGCTCGACGGCTCGGTGCGGTCGTAGAACGCCACCACAAGATCGAGGCACTTCACCACATCGTCGCGCGAGGAAATCCTGTCGGGGAGGCCCGCACCTGGCTCCGCGTAGCTTGCCATCGTCTCGGCTCCATGACCGTTTCTGGCCGGTTTTGCCGGGCTCGCCGAGGCGGGCGCCGGGCTGGCTGCGTCGTTCGTGGCGGCCGGCGTCGCCGGCTCGTCCGCCGCATTGCGCTCCAGCGTCGTAAGCAAACGCTGCAGAAACCGCTTTAATTCCGGGACAGCGGCGCCGCTGCCTTCAAGACGGGCATTCAGCGCCGTGTCGACAGCGTCGAGCGCCTCGATGGCGGCGTGCGCCCCGGCGACAAGCGCCGTCATCTCTTCACCGGCCTGATCCAGTTGTGCGGCACAACCGTTGCTCACCCGGTTCAGGAGCTGCCCATGCGCGTTCACCAGCGCTGCCTTCTCGGCGGCATTCAATCCCGACGCCGCTTCCTGAAGCATGACACGATCGTCGAGCGCCCCCTGTTCGAGATCGCGTCCGCTGATCGGCCCGAAGGGGCGCGGGGCGAAGAAAACCATCTCCCTGAGATTCCCCAGCAGGCCGTCCTGGCCATTCTGCAAATCGGCCAGTGCGTTGAGACGGCGCAAGGCGGCCTCACGCGGTTGACCGCCGGGCCGCAGCGCCGGGTGCATCGTCTCCCAATGCGTCTCCAAGGTCCGCGCTATCAGCGTCAGGCCCTGCGCCAGCCCGGCGAGCCCTTCTTCATTGGCGAGTGCGCGCGTGACGGTGACAAGCAGGCGCAGGTCGCGGCCATGCGCACGCAGCTCCTCCGCCTTGCCAAGCACGGCTGCCCAATCGACGGGAATGGTCGATTGCGCGGCTGGCTTGTTGCGTCCGTCATGGACAACCTTGACCTGCGGCTCGGTAAGCCGCTCGAGCTCGTGAAAAGCCGGGTCGTTGCGCAAGTCTTCGCCCGACGGATTTTCACCGTCCAACGGAGCAAGCCAGAGTGCGAGATCGATCACAGCTACCCCCAGCGACCGGCTCTAAAACCGTACCTGACCCAACGTTAGCACACGGTTGCACCCTACCACAATTCGGCAAACCGCTCAAAAGTTAACGGGCGCTGATGCGAGCCAGTGCAACTGCATCTCGAATGGCGCAATTTATGGCTTGCTTGTCCAACCCCGTATGTGAAGCGCATCGCACAGAATTGGAAAAATTCGTGGTTGTCTGCATTTGGCGGCGCGGGACTTTCCACAAAGGGAAGCGGCCGGCTGAATGACGCGCTTTGTCAAGCGGCTGCTTATGTGGCAGGCTGTCGACAGGCAGATTGCAGGAGCAGGTTCGATGGAACAGCGCCGGTCGTCGCAGAGTTTCAAACGCAAGGAATTGGTCGGCAAGCTCAATCATGTCTGTGTGCGCGCCTTCAAGGCCGCGGCCGACGCCGCAAAATTACGCGGCAATCCTTACGTCGAACTCGTCCACTTCATCGAACAGTTGGTGCTTTCCGACCGCTCGGATGTGCAGATGATCGTCGCCGACGCCGGGATCGATGTCAGCCGGCTAACGGCGGATATGACCCGCGCCGTCGACAAGTTGCCTTACGGTGCCACCTCTGTGGAGGAAATGTCCGAGCATATCTTTCAAGCCATTCACGATGCTTGGAGTCTGGCGACGCTGGAGTTCGGCGTGGAAGAGGTACGCAGCGCCCACATCCTACTCGCCTGCCTGAAGACGCCGGTGCTGGAAGGCCTGGTGTCGAAGATCAGCGCCGAGTTCGACAAGATCGACGCCGACGCAGTCATCGCCCGCTTTGCCGAAGTGGTGGAGGGTTCGCTCGAAGCCGGCGCTGCGGCTGCGGCAACTCCCGCCGCCGAGGCGCCACGGCGGGCTCCGGGCGGGGACTCCGCACTGGCCAAATACGCCACCGACCTGACCCAGCGCGCCCATGACGGCAAGATCGATCCGGTCGTCGGCCGCGACCCGGAAATCCGGCAGATCATCGATATCCTGATGCGGCGCCGGCAGAACAACCCGATCCTGACCGGCGAGGCCGGCGTCGGCAAGACCGCCGTGGTCGAGGGGTTTGCCCTGCGCATCGCCCAGGGCGATGTGCCGCCACCGCTGCAAGGCATCAGCGTGCGCATGCTCGATGTCGGCCTGATGCAGGCCGGCGCCAGCGTCAAGGGCGAGTTCGAAAAGCGCTTGAAGGCGGTCATCGACGAGGTTCAATCCTCCGAAACGCCGGTGATCCTGTTCATTGACGAGGCGCACACCTTGATCGGCGCCGGCGGTGCGGCCGGAACCGGCGACGCGGCCAATCTCCTGAAGCCGGCTCTGGCGCGCGGCGAACTGCGCACCATCGCCGCAACCACCTGGGCCGAATACAAGCAGCACATCGAAAAGGATCCGGCGCTTACCCGCCGTTTCCAGGTGGTCAAGATCGACGAGCCGTCGGAAGCGGTGGCCGTGCTTATGCTGCGCGGCGTCGCCGGCGTTCTCGAACAGCACCATGAGGTGCAGATACTCGACGAGGCGATCGAAGCCGCGGTCGGCCTCTCGCATCGCTACATCCCGGCGCGCCAATTGCCCGACAAGGCTGTGAGCCTGCTCGACACCGCTTGCGCCAGGGTCGCGGTCTCGCAGCATGCGACGCCGGCCGAGGTCGAGGACATATTGCGCCGCCGCCAGGCACTGGAGGTCGAAAGCGGCATCATCGGCCGCGAGGCCGCGATCGGCATCGAAGTGGCCGAGCGCCAGGCGCGGGTCGATGCCGGACTAGCGGAGACCGAGACGACGCTCGCCGCCGCCGAGGAGCGCTGGGAGCGCGAAAAGGCGCTGGTTGCCGAAATCCTCGAATTGCGCGCCAGGTTGCGCGGCGGCGGCGTGCCGCTCGATGAGGTAGCGACCACTGAGGACGACGCCGAAACGGCAGCGCCGGACGCGGAAAAGACCAAGGGGCCGAAGACCGAGCCGCCCAAGGCTGAAACGGCGAGGACGGAAAAGCCCAAAGCCAAGGCGGCCAAAGCCAAGGCTGGGGCGACCGCGGGCGCTGAAGCGGCAGCCATGGATCCGGCCGCCGATCTCGCAAGGCTGCGCGAGCTCATGGCCGAGCTTGCCACCGCACAAGGCGAGACGCCGCTGATCCTGCCGTCCGTCGACCGCAATGCGGTCGCAGCCGTGGTCCAGGACTGGACCGGCATTCCGACGGGACGGATGCTGTCCAGCCAGACCGAAAAGGCGCTCAAGCTCGCCGAAACGTTGTCCGAACGCGTCGTCGGCCAGGACCACGCGATGGAGATGATCGCCAAGCGCGTGCAGACCAGCCGCGCCGGGCTCGGCGCGCCGGAAAAGCCGGTCGGGGTGTTCCTGCTCTGCGGCCCCTCCGGCGTCGGCAAGACCGAGACGGCGCTGGCGCTAGCCGAGACGCTTTATGGCGGCGAGCAGAACCTGATCTCGATCAACATGTCCGAATTCCAGGAGGCGCACACGGTCTCGACGCTGAAGGGCGCACCGCCCGGCTATGTCGGCTACGGCAAGGGCGGCATCTTGACCGAGGCGGTGCGCAGAAAACCCTATTCGGTGATCCTGCTCGACGAGGTCGAGAAGGCGCATCCGGACGTGCACGAAATCTTCTTCCAGGTCTTCGACAAGGGCATGATGGACGACAGCGAAGGCCGGCGCATCGACTTCAAGAACACGCTGATCCTGCTGACGTCCAATGTCGGTTCGGAAGTGATCATGGAGCGGACCGGCAACGGCACGGTCAGGGCAGGGCTCGACGGCCTCGACGCAGCCCTGCGCGCCCCGCTGCTGAAGGTCTTTCCGGCAGCCTTCCTCGGCCGCGTGGTGACCATCCCTTACTATCCGCTGTCGGATTCGATGATCGAGGCCATCACCCGCCATCAGTTCGGCAAAATCGCCCGGCGGCTGCGCGCCAGCCACGATGCCGAACTGGTGATCGGCGACGGCGTCATGGATCTGGTCAAGGCGCGCTGCACCGAAATCGAGTCCGGCGGCCGCATGATCGACGCCATCCTCACCAACACGCTGCTGCCGGAACTCAGCCGCGGCGTGCTGAACCGATCGCTCGACGGCGAAAAGATGACCAAGGTGACGGTCAGCGCTTCCGCCGACGGCTTTGCCTATTCGTTCGAGTAACCGGCTTTAAAAGGCGCGACCGGTCTTATTGCGGCGTCTCCGTCTCGGCTCGGATCAGCTTGATGTCGGCGCCCGCCGCCCATGCGCCGATATCCTCGCGCCGCAACGCCGCCGCCATCATGTCCGGGAACAGGTCCGGCGTGCAGGCGAAGACCGGAATGCCAAGCGCCGCGACCGAGGCCGACATCGCCGGATCGTAGCCCGGCCGGCCCTGATCGGTCAGCGCCAGCAACACGACGACATTGACGCCGGACCGCACCAGCGCCGCCAGCCGCCGCAGCAATTCCTGGCCGTTCCCGCCCTCATAGAGGTCGGTGATCAGCACGAAGTGGGACTTGGTCGGCCGCTCGATCCGGTCTGCGCAATAGGCAACCGCCTGGTTGATGTCGGTGCCGCCGCCAAGCTGCACGCCGAAGAGCACTTCAACGGGGTCGCTGAGCTCGTCGGTCAGGTCGACGATGGCGGTGTCGAAACAGACGAGCTTGGTGCGCACCACCGGCAGCGAGGCCATCACGGCGGCGAAGATCGAGGCATAGATCACCGAACTCGCCATCGATCCGGACTGGTCGACGCACAGAACCACCTCGTCGAGATCGACCAGCCGGCGCTGCTTGCGCATGAAGCCGACGAGTTTTTCCGGCACGATGGTTTTGTGCTCGGGCTGGTAATGGCGAAGATTGGCCGAGATGGTGCGCGGCCAGTCTATGTCGCGCTGACGCGGGCGGTTGGTGCGCCGCGAGCGGTCGAGCGCGCCACGGATCGCTTCGGCGGTCTTCTGCTCCAGCCGCTGCATCAGCTTGGCGACGATATCGGCGATGATGCTGCGGGCAATGTCCTTGGTCTTGGCCGGCATCACCGAGCGCAGCGAAATCAGGTCGGCGACGAGATTAACGTCCGCCTCGATCGCCTTGAGGAATTCCGGCTCCATCAGCATCTGCTTCAGGTTCAGCCGTTCGAAGGCATCCTTCTGCACGATCTGGACGACCTGCGCCGGAAAGAACGAACGGATATCGCCCATCCATTGCGCGACGCGCGGCGCCGAGCGGCCGAGCCCGCCGCGCCGCTTGCGCGGGTCGGCATCGGCACTCGCGCCGTCGCCGTAAAGCGCATCGAGCGCCGACGACAGTTTTTTGTCGTCGCTGGACAGGGCTGACGAGGCCTCGTCATCGGCGCCGATCGCCAGCCGCCAGCGGCGCTCGCGTTCGCCATCGGCCGATACAGTGGCCGAGCCTTCCACGTTTTCATCGTCGTCCATCGTCATACTCCGCCCGCCAGCAAGGGCCCAAGCTTCTCCAGGTGCCGGCGCCAGGCCTCGCCACCATCCGGCGCCGGCATCAGCCCGGCCGGCAGCCTGGCGGTGCGGCCGAGCACGGCTTCGATCAGCCGGCGACGCTCCATGCTGTCCAAATTGGAGAAGACGCGGCGCAGCAGCGGCAGATGCGCGATGAAGGCATCCTCGTCGAGGGATTTCAGCCACGCATCGACAGCGCCGCGCAGGCCCTCATCATAGATTAGCCGCTGGCCAGCGGTGCTGAAGAAACCTTCGAAGAAACCCGCCGCCTGTGCCACCGGAGTCCCCGGCGACAGCCGGCGCCCAAGTAGTCCGGCGGCATCCTCCGCCGACAGCTGGCCGGCTTCGTAGAGTAGATGCGCGGCGCAGCCGGCGAGCAGCGCTGTCGAACGCTGCCCCTCCAGCACGCCCGTCAGCCCGTTGCGCCAGGCGTCGAGCACACCTTCGCCAGGCTCGACCAGGCGGATCGCCGCGTCGGCCTTGCGCACCGCGCCGACCAGCGTCGTGGCGGCCTGCTCGTCCAGGTCGCGCACCGCATAGGGCAGCGCGATCGCGCCCTCGACGATCAGCCGTTCCAACAAACCGGACAGCCGGTTGGTTTCGGTCTTGCGCGCTTCGCCATAGCGGATGATGTCGGCAAGCGGCGGCACCGAGGCCAGCATCTCCAGGCATTCGCTGCTGTGCGCCGCGCGCGCCTCGAGCGCCGCAAGGCCGGCGCTCGAGGCTTCCGACAAATCCGCCGTGATGGCGCTCTGGACAAGTGCTGCCAGCGTGTCGAGGCTGGCGGCCGCGCCGAGCATCTGGATCAGGCGGCTATTGGCGGCCTTTTCGATGGTCGGGCCATAGATCAGATTTTCGACCAGGCGCACGGCATATTCCGGCTCCCAGGCCAGCGTCCATTTTTCGCGAAACGTGCCACGGCTGCGGCCGGCATCAGCCAGCCTGCCCCACTGCACACCGAGCACGTTCAGCCGGTGCAGCAAGGTCGAGCGAAACAGCCCACTTTCGCTGCGCAAATCGACGGACAGTTCGCGCTCCAGCGCCTCCGGCTTCAGCCGCGCCGCCTTCTGGTTGCGCTGCAAATCCTCGATCAGCGGCGCCAGCGGCGTGTCGGGCGGAATCTCGCCGACATCGGCACCCAGCAGCAGCTCGGCCTCGACCAGCGCCCACAGCACCGCTTCGCCGTTGAACAGCGCCGCGATTGCCGCGTCGCGCAATTCCTCGAAGCCGGGTTTCGGCCGCTCGCGAATGGCGGCCAGTGTGCGGGCAAGCCGCTCGGCCTCGATCAGCGACGCCGTCGAGACCAGATGGCCCTTCGCCCGCAGCACCGCCGCAATCATCGCCAGCCATAGCGTCGCGGCATCGCGCCGATCGCGCGTGCGCCACAGATGTTTGCACCAGCCAGGCGCGACGACGCCGGCGCCATAGCCATAGCCCAGCGCCAGGCGCGGTCCCGTCCATGGCGCCCATGTCATGATGCTCTTGCGCCGGGCAATTCCCTTGATGAGCGCCTGGTCGTTCTTCTGTGTGTGTGCGGCCTGCAAAGCCGGCACGTGCCATGCGCCGCAGACGACGGCGATCGGTCCGTCGAACTCCTTGCGCGCCGCAGCGATTTCCAGCCGCATATGCGCCTCACGCTTGGCTTCGAACGGCGCGATTGTGCCTTCACCGTCGCGCAGTGTCGTCATCGCATCGGCGATGGCCGCGAAGATAGGCCCCGGCTGTGGGTTCTGCTCGATGATGTCGGCCCACCAGCTTTCACCGTCCTCATAGCCGGCGGCCGCAGCCAGCGTGCCGATCGGATCGCGGTGCGATGCGGTCTCGCCATCCTCACCGGTTTCATCCTTTGGCTCAGTATTTTCGGCCTCATCGGTCCTGTCGGCGCTATCCGTCGCCGTCGCGAACCGCGCCGACGATGGCAGGTCGATGAACCTGAGCGCCGCCTTGTTCTCCACCGCCCACACCGCCGCCTGGTATTCCGGCGAGAATTCGGCGAACGGCCAGAAGCTTGTCGCGGCCGGATCGTCTTCGGGATAGCAGAGCAGCGCCACCGGCGGCTGCATTTCCGGACGCGCCAGCAGCGGCAGCAGGGCGGACGCGTCGCTCGGCCCTTCGATCAGCACCGCGACCGGCCGCAAATCCCGCAGCGCCTGCACCAGGCTGTCGGCGGAGCCCGGCCCGTGATGGCGGATGCCGAAAAAGGCGACGTCGCCCATGGTGTCAGATCGCCGCGTTCAACGCCGCGTAATAGCCGGCATAGTCGGGCCGCTTCTTGAGCACCGTTTCGAGATATTCCTCCAGCACCACCTTGTCCTGCACCGGGTCCTTGACGATGGCGCCGACAAGGCTGGCCGCCAGGCCTTCGGCGCCAAGTTTGCCATTGTCAAACCACGCCGCCTGGCTGAGGCCGCCGACCATGGTGGCGATCGCCTCGGCGGTCGACAGCGAACCTGAAGGCGTCTTCAGCGTCACCTTGCCGTCTGATGTAGCGCCCGAGCGCAGCTCGCGGAAGATGGTCAGCACGCGGGCGATCTCCTCGCCGACATTCTTCGGCACCGGCAGGTCGAGCCCGCCGGCCATCTCGTCGACCCGCTTGGCAACGATCGCCACCTCTTCGGCCATGTCCTCGGGCAGCGGCAGCACCACCACATTGAAGCGGCGCTTCAGCGCCGAGGACAGTTCGTTGACGCCCTTGTCGCGGTTGTTTGCCGTGGCGATGATGTTGAAGCCGCGCTGGGCGTAGATCGAGGTGTTGAGTTCGGGGATCGGCATCATCTTTTCCGACAGCACGGTGATCAGCGTGTCCTGCACGTCGGAGCCCATGCGTGTCAGTTCCTCAAGTCGGCACAGCTTGCCGCTCTCCATTGCGCGGTAAAGCGGCGTCGGCACCAGGGCTTCCTGGCTCGGCCCCTTGGCCAACAGCTGCGCATAGTTCCACCCATAGCGGATCTGGTTTTCGTCGGTGCCGGCCGTGCACTGCACGATCAGCGTCGAATTGCCCATGATGGCGGCGGCGAGATGTTCCGACACCCAGGATTTCGCGGTGCCGGGAACGCCGAGCAAAAGCAGTGCGCGATCGGTGGCGAGTGTTGCCACTGCCGTTTCTATCAGTCGGCGGCGGCCGACATATTTCGGCGATATCACGGTGCCGTCGCTTGCCTTGCCACCCAAGAGATAGGTCAGCACGGCCTTTGGCGATAGGGTCCAGCCTGCAGGTTTTTGCCGATCATCATTGCGTGCCAGCGCTTGCAGTTCGGACGAATAAGCCTGCTCGACGGGGAGACGGATGACTGCGTTCATTGTGCTGTACTCCGGATTGTCATGTGTTGGTGAGGGCCGCGTTGAGGCGCAGCAAAGCGAGTGAAGCCGCCGCCGGCGGCATGCCGGCCGCGACAATGTCGCCGATCAATCGTTCCGCCGTCGCCGCTGTGGCAAGGAAGCCTATCGTTTCCAGGGCATGGTCCGCGCTTCGCTTCGCGGGTTCGTCATTCCCCGCGACCTTGGCACGCAGTACCGACAGCGCCTTGCCATTCGTCAGATCGCCCCACTCCACCCAGCTTGCTTCGGCTGCTTCGACCAGGTTGAGCGCTTCAAGGTTTTGCGCGTCCTTCAGGATCTGCCTGACCAGGGTGCGCTTCCTGCCGCTGTCCAGACGCAACATGAGGTGGCAGAGGAAAAGCGCCGGCTTGCCGCCCTCGTCGGCCAGCGCATCTGCCATCTGCGCCACCGTGGCATCGCTGCCGGACACCGCAACCATCCGGACGAGAGACAAATCCGCTTTGTCGTCGACACCGAATTGCCATGCCTCGATGAAATCGGCCTCCGTCCTGCCGAAGCGCGCGGCAAGATCGACCAGGTAACAGCTTGCAAAAAGCTCGACGCGACGGTTTTCTTGCGCCGGCGACTTCAACTTTGCCGGCGTGTAGGTGGTGCGGCGGCGGATGAAGCCGGATTTGCCTTCTGCGATGAAGGCGGCGAGTTCGGCAACGGGATCGTCGGCTCCGCCATCGCCGGTGTGCTCGCCCAGCCTTGCCAGCAGCCGGCCCGCCAGCTCCTGCACCTTGCCGGATCGGTCGGTGGCCAGGCTTTTCAGGAAGGGCGCGTCCTCGGACGAAAGGCCGAAATGCATGAGTTCGATCAGCGCAAGCCGAACTTCCGCCGGTTCGCCCGGCGCCTTGGCTTCGATCAGGTCGCGGGCCGCAGCCGGGTCGCGGCGGCGCATCTCGGCCAGTGCGCTACGACGCGCGGCGGGGTAAAAGTCATCCCAGTTCCGCACCGTCAGCTGCTCCTGCGGCGCAATCTTCAGCCCCTCCAAGCTGGCCTGCCAATCGATCCAGGGCGCATAGATGTCGGGGCTGTTCTGGTCTGATGCCGAAGGCATCCAGTCCATCGGGTGGAGCACGTAGCCTCGGCTGGCGACAAGTGTCGCGACGCGCGACTTGCGCCGCGCATCGGCGGCGTTCTTCAGGGCAGCCCGCAACAGTGGCCGCAGCCGCTCCGGCAGCAGCGGCAGGCCAAGCCTCGGCAGCGGCGGACGGCGCTTGAGCGTCTTCGGCGCGGCCGGCCGCAGGCCGACATCGAGCGCCTGCGCGGCGATCACCAACAGCCGCCGCTCCCGCTCGTCCGGGCTTGCGCCGCCGGCGATTTCCTTCCACGCGGCTGGCGCCAGATCGAATGTCGTTCCGCCGGTGATCCAGCAATCGCGCATCGTCGCCAGGCCGGTCAGTTCGAGCTCGTTCATGACAGATCGAGCCTCCCGAAATCGCTTTGCGCCGCCAGCAGATCGAGCCGCGCGCCGTTCCATAGTGCTGCCGTGGCCGCAAGATCGAGACCAAGCACCGTCTGATCGACGGTTCCGGCGACCGGCAGGGCGATCCCTTGCGGATCGTGCGCCGCTTGCCACCAGGCAGCGCCGCGCTCATCGAGCAGGATTGCGCCTGCCGGCAGCAGCAGCGGGAAGTCGGTGGACCATGGCGCGACGTCCTGCTGCGACGCATGCGCCGCCAGCGGATCTTTCATGGCGCGTAGGCCGAAATCCGGCCAGGCCCCGGACATGACATCGCCCTTGCGCTCCGCCACCAGCGCGCGCAGCGGCTGGCGCGCCGGATAGAACACCAGCCTTGCATCGAACCGGTCGCCGGGCGTGAACGCGGCGGAGCGGCGGCCGGCCGAGGCCGGAAAGAAATCGAGCAGCAGCGCAAACTGCGGCGTTGGGCTTTTCAGATCGAGCAACCATGTCGAATGGCTGACAAGGCCGTCGCGGCGGGTCTCGATCTTCTCGCCGATGACTTCCCACTGGCTGTCGACCTGTTTTGCATCGGGATTGGCCAGCACCTGGTCGCGGGTCTCGGATGCCGACACCAGTCGCTTCATTTCGGGATCGTCGGGCGCCGAGCGCCAGGCCTTGGCCAGCAGCACCAGCTTGCCGAATTCGCGGATCGCCGCATCGGGCCGTTCCTCGCTGCGTAATGCCAACAACCGCGCCGGGATTTCGTCGATGCGTCCGGCAAGCGCTGTTGCCTTCATGTCGACCAGCCGCGCGGCGATCCGGCGGCAGCGCTCGCTGCTGGCATCGGCAAAGGCGGAGAGGCCGAGCCGCAACTGATCGGCGATCCACTGGTCGAGTTCGTCCAGCGCTCCCGCCACCGCCGTCCGCGTGTCTTCCGCCCGCTTGCGCTGCGCCGCCTCGCGGCGCTCCGCTGCGGCAGCGTCCTCGATTACAGTGTCTTCGTCGGGCTGCGAGGCCTCGCCGATGCTCTTGCCGGACGCGCCGGCTGCGGCGCCCGGCTTTGCGCCAGCCGACTGTGGCGTCGTCTTTCGACGCCGGCCAAGCCAGTCATTCACCCAGTCCGGCGTCGATTCGGCTGATGTAAAACTGGCCGGCGCGGTGGCGGCGATCCACATCAGCGCCAGCGTGTGCTTGCACGGAAATTTTCGCGACGGGCAGGTGCATTTGTAGCCGTGGTCGCCAGTGTCGACCACGGTGCGATAAGGGTTGGAGCCGGAACCCTGGCATTCCCCCCAGATCAGCGCCTGCTGCTCGTTCTTTTCCAGCCGCGGCCAGTTCGAGCGCTTGGTCAGCTTGGAGGCGGCGCTCAGCGACGCCTGATCGGGGGCCAGCGCCTCGATGGTTTTCAGGTCGAATTCCAAGCCGCGCCTCTCGTACCCCAATCATGCCTGGCATCAGTATAGGATGCCGTTTGTGAAGGATTGTTGCGGCCCCGGCAAGAGTTCAAAAGCGTCGCTCAGTACAGCGGTCTGGCCATGTGCCGGGGCGTCGGCCATTGCGTGGTGATCTCGGGTTGCACCGGCCGTTCGAGATAGGTCGACAGCACCACATAGCTCCGCGTCGAGGTGACGCCGGGCGTCTCGTAGAGCCGCGCCAGCAGCCCTTCGAGCGCCCTTGTGTCCTCGGTGCGGACCTTGAGAAGCATGCAGGTGTCGCCGGCCACCGAATGGATCTCCTCGACTTCCGGATATTGAGAAACCGCCATCAGCTCCGGCGTCTTGCCCCAGCCCGTGGTGTCGACATGAACGAAGGCGAGCAGCGGCTTCTTGACCGCGTTGGGGTCGATGATGACAGCCGTGCCGCGGATGGCGCCGCTGCGCCGCAGCCGCTTCACCCGCTCATGCGCCGCCGGCGGCGACAGGCAGACCCGCTCGCCGAGTTCGGCGTAGCTGATCGTGGCGTCGTCGACCAGAACGCCTAATATTTTTCGGTCGGTAGCATCCAGCTCCCGGGCCGCAGGCTTGTTCAGCGGAATGCCATCTGTTTCTTCATCCATACTGGAATTCCTTATTGTCGCGGAACTTAGTTCGGTCATTATGCCTTGATGACGAACACGCATCAAGCAGCATCCCTTCACCAGCCGATCCCCGCGCTGGCCTATCTCCTGACCGGCTGCATTGCCGTCATCGGCTCGAACTCGCTGGTCCTGGGTCCGATCGCCCCGGCGGTGGCGGCTTCCTTCGGCACCAGCGTGCCGGCGGTGATGGCCGCGTCGGCTGCCTTTGGTCTCGGCACCTCGGCCAGCGCGCTGTTTCTTGCCCGCTACATCGACGGCGTCGGCGCCCGCCGCATGCTGCAGGGCGCGCTGCTGTTGCTGGCGGCGGCGCTTCTCGCCAGCGCCCTGGCGCCGACGGTGATGGCGCTGGTCGTGGCGCAGGCGATCGCCGGCATCGCCGCCGGCGTTGCCATGCCGGCAATCTATGCCAGTGCGGCGGCGATCGCGCCGCCCGGCCGCGAAAGCGGCACGATCGGCGTCGTGCTGACCGGCTGGACAGTGTCCATGGTGGCCGGCGTCTCGCTGTCGGCCGTGCTTGCCGACCTTGTGCACTGGCGCGCCGTCTTCGCCGCCGTCGCGGTGCTTTCAGGCATTGCGCTCGCTGCCTTGTCGATGACCTCGCTCAGTGACGTCAGGAAGAGCGGCCCGGCGCCGACGCCGTTCGGTGCGCTGGCCATTCCCGGCATCGTGCCGCTGCTCATCGCCTGCACCGCCTTCATGACTGCTTTTTACGGCGTCTACGGCTATCTCGGCGATCATCTGCATCAGGATCTCGGTGAGCCTGTCAGCGCCAACGCGCTCGCCGCGCTCGCCTATGGCGCCGGCTTCGGCACGGCAGCCTTTCTCGATGGCGTCATCGACCGCATCGGCGCCCGGCGCGTCATGCCTTTCGCCTATCTGCTGGTCGCCGTCGTCTATGTTGCGATTGCGCTGGCAAGCAGCAATTTCGCGTTGATTCTGGCCATGATCGCCATATGGGGCCTTGCCAATCACTTCGGCCTGAACGTGCTGGTGATGCGCCTCACCGCGCTCGATCCGTCGCGCCGTGGCACCATCATGGGCCTGAACAGCTCGGTGACCTATCTCGCCGTCTTTATCGGCACCACCAGCTTCGGGCCGCTTTATTCGACATTCGGCTTTGCCGCCTGCGCCATCGTCGCCGCCTTGCTGATGCTGATCGCTGCAGCAGCGGGGAACTGGCGTTCGCCGGGTTGACGGCGTTGCTCAGGTAGATTGGGGCAGCACGACAACCGTGTCCGCCATCGGGATCAGCCAAGGACAGGCATAGTAGTCGCTGATGTGGTTGATGACCCCGTCGGTCGCTTCTACCCGAACCGGATAGGCCGGTTGCCAGCCGCTTTCGCCTCGATGGAGCACGAGTAGCACGGTCTCGACATCAACCGCGCCGATCGCCATCGTCCAGTTCATCCGGCCCTTCTCATATTCGATGAAATAGGGCGATTGCGACAATCTGCCCCTGAAGCAATCCGAAACCTGCAGCTGCGCGTCGGCGCTGGTCAATGCCCGCACGCCATCCCAGTCACGGCGGTTGAAGAGTTCGACATAGCGGCTCAGCAATCTTGCAAGCTGCGGATCTGGCCGGGGTTCTGAACGGACAGCCGGCTCCGTCGGCAACACGGCCAGCTTGGCACGGCCACGGCTCAACGCCGCTTTGACGCCGCCCACCGTCGAACCGACGAGATCGGCAATCTCTTCCAGCGAATGGTCAAAGACATCCTTCAGCAGGACGCAGGCGCGTTCCTTTGGCGGCAGGTGGATCACCAGCCGTTCGATCGCGCGACCGGCGCCGTGGCCTGCCGGCTCGGCCGGCAGGATGATCTCGTCTTCCGCGAAACCGGCTTCAGCGCGCCTGCGCGCCTGCCGGCTGCGCAGAAAATCGATACAGCGGTTGTGCGCGATGCGAAACAGCCATGGCCGAAGCGCAGCGTGGTCGTCGAGTGTCTCGATCTTGCGATAGGCCTCGAACAGCGCTTCCTGCATGACGTCTTCGGCATCGATCACGGATCCCGTCATGCGCGCGCAATAGCGATGCAGCCGTTCACGCAGATGCACCACCGTTTCCAGGAATGCGGCATAGCGCATGTCGAAGAGCCCTGCGGGGTCAAGTCTTGGCGTCATCGTCATGCCGTCCCGGTCAGCTGCGTCGCCGAAGCAGGC
The DNA here is from genome assembly GCF_053848025.1 of Mesorhizobium sp. 128a. Taxonomy (NCBI): domain Bacteria; kingdom Pseudomonadati; phylum Pseudomonadota; class Alphaproteobacteria; order Hyphomicrobiales; family Phyllobacteriaceae; genus Mesorhizobium; species Mesorhizobium sp. 128a. The sequence goes on from NZ_JBSPKY010000017.1 coordinate 137,062, forward strand.
GTTGAGAGATCTGGCCATCTTACATCAGCCTGATGTCATCGGGAGGCCGGTCGAAGCGATCGTGCCTGCCGTCGACATACATCACCGGCGCTGCCGCAAGCTCCTGCGGATCGATGCCGTCGAGAGCGGCCATCGGAATGGCGAAGACGATGCCGCCAAGCTCTGGAATATCGCCTCGTGCCGGCAGGCGCGTGCCGCAGGTCGCGCAGAAATGATACTCGACGCTGGGCCGCTCCCTGCCTGGTGGCGTCCACTGATATTCTGTCTGCGCATCCGCTCCCGACATCAGGCGATAGTGCTGGGGGCCGACGAAACCCACCCAGGAACGCGTCTTGGTGCATATAGAGCAATTGCATTTGACGGTTCCCTGGCTAACGTCGATATCCGCCTCGAAACGGACTTTGCCGCAATGGCAGCTTCCAGCATAGGTTTTCAGCATTGCCCGCGTTCTCCGCTGTTTGCCGGCCGGCACTATTGCCGGCCAACATCCAAGACGTATGGCGACGGGAAAAGGATACGTGGACTGGCATCAAGATGGACAAAGCAGTGAAAACGACCCTTGAGACCACCGCCGAGCCCTTGGCCGAGGACCTCGCCTTCCTGGCCGAACGGCTGGCGGCGTTCAATGACAGCGATGTCGGCGCGTCCGGCCGCAAGCAGCTCGCCGTCTTCGTGCGCGACGAGGAGGGCGCCGTCGTCGCCGGCATTTCGGGCTACACCGCCTGGGGCTGGCTCTATGTGCAGTGGCTTTGGGTCGATGAACGCCTGCGCGGCCGGCATATAGCCAGCGACATGCTGGGCGCGGCCGAGCGCGAGGCAGTGGCGCGCGGGTGCCGGAACGCCTGGATCGACACATTCAATCCCATCGCGGCCAAGGTCTATGAGCGGCAGGGTTATCGGCCCTTCGGCACGCTGCCGGATTTTCCGATGGGACGCAGCCGCGTCTTCCTGCAGAAGACGTTGGTCGTCTAGCCGGCGAGCCTTCCGCCTTGCAGCGGCCGCGGCGCGCCGGTGGTGCTGGGAAAGCTGATCGGCAAGCCGCGCAAAACGCGCACCGCGAGGAAGGCAAAGCACTCGGCTTCGACCGCATCGCCCTTCCAGCCCAGCGTTTCGGCTTGCACCACCTCGACGCCGGCGCGGCGGCCAAGCATCGCCATCATCGTCGGATTGTGCCGGCCGCCGCCGCTGACCGCCAGCCGCTTCGGCCGGCGCGGCAACAGGTCCAGCGCCTTGCCGACCGCCGAGACGGTGAAGGCCGTCAGCGTCGCCGCGCCATCCTCGACGCCAAGCCCTTCAGCCATATCAGCGGTGAAGTCGAAACGGTCGAGCGATTTCGGGTAGGGCTTGGTCAGATAAGGGTGCTCAAGCAATCTGGCCAATCTCGCCTCATCGACCGTCCCGGCCGCACCCAGCGCGCCGTCACGGTCCATCTCACCGAGACCCTTCGCCTTGATGAAATCATTGAGCGGCGCGTTGGCCGGGCCAGTATCGAAGGCGATGATGGTGTCCTTGCCGTCCCACCAGGTGATGTTGCCGACACCGCCGAGATTGAGCACGGCGGTATCGCCACTGGCATCGGCCTCCTTCAACAGCGCGGCGTGATAGGCGGCCGCCAGCGGCGCACCTTGGCCGCCGGCGCGTACATCGGCCGAGCGGAAGTCGTAGGCGACCTTTGCGCCCAGGATGGCATGCATCAGCTCGCCGTCGCCCAGCTGGCGTGTATCGCCGCGCCGTCCTGGCTGCGGGGCGCGATGCAGCACCGTCTGGCCGTGGAAGCCGACGACGCCGATATCGGCCATGGTCAGCCCGTAGCTTTCGACGAGATCTTTCACCGCAGCCGACTGCGCTCGCGTCAGCGCCGCCTCGGCTTCGGCAAAGATCGCCGGCTCCGGCCCGTCGAAATTCCACACCCGGGCCTGGTGCAGCGTCTCCTCCAGCAAGGCGCGGATCGCTGCGGGGTAGGGGGCCAGCGTATAGGTGCCGAAATCGGCTATGCGCTCGCCATCGGTCTTGATCAGCGCGACGTCGATATTGCCGTCAAGCACGGTGCCGGTCATCAGGCCGACGGCCCAGATTGGTTCCATGGTCGATTCCCTTGCGACACCGTTTGCGATTCCAACAGGAATCACGTGTCGGACGGATTGGCCCGCCAGGCAAGACCTTGGCCGACGCCGATGCTTCGAACTTGCCGGCAGCGTTTTTCACCGAACGGCGAAAATCGAGCAACGCTGTTCTTGTCTCTTGCCGCTCAAGACGCCAGCTATGTGACAAGCGACACCGGCATCGGGCCGAACGTCTATACGCAGAATCGTCAGGGAGAATGAGATGGCATCCGAAGTTGCAGTGATCGCCGGCGCGGGCGCAGGCCTGAGCGCCTCGTTGGCGCGTCTACTTACCAAAGAGGGCTATCGCGTCGTGCTGGCCGCCCGCAACACGGCCAAGTTGGCGGCGCTGGTCGAGGAGACCGGTGCGCTGGCCGTCGAAACCGACGTTGCCGATCCCGCTTCCGTCGCAAGCCTGTTCGAGGCGGCCGACAAACAAGGGCCGCTCGCGCTGGCGGTGTTCAACGCCAGCGGCCGCACGCGCGGCCCGATCGCCGAGGTCGACCCCGATGCCGTCAAGCAGGCGCTGCTGGTCGGCGCCTATGGCGGCTTCCTGGTCGGCCAGCAGGCGGCGCGGCGGCTGCTTGCGCGCGGCTCCGGCTCGATCCTGTTCACCGGCGCGTCCGCCAGCATCAAGGGTTTTCCCGGCTCCGCCGGCTTTGCCATGCCGAAATTCGGCCTGCGCGGCCTGGCGCAGTCGATGGCGCGCGAACTTGGTCCGAAGAACATCCATGTCGCGCATTTCATCATCGACGGCCAGATCGAGCCGGTTGGGAAGAAGCCGGAACGGCCCGATAGCCAGCTGTCGCCCGATGCGATCGCCGAGACCTATTTCGCGGTCCACCGCCAGCATCGCAGCGCCTGGAGCTTCGAGGTCGAGCTACGGCCCTTTGTGGAGACATTCTGATCGGTTAGGCAGGGCCGTTCTCGCAAGTGCGAAATCTTTGAGAGAATATTCCCGGCTTCGTGTTTGAGAAGAAATGCGGTTCTTTGATCCGGCAGGCAGCATTGCCGATGATGTAGTCAAGGCTTGGTATTCCACTAGGCCGCAATGACTTCAGGATTACGAGGGATCGACAATGTCCGAACGCGAAAACGCTTCCAAATCTGTTCTTTTATCAGCACTCAGCCGGCGAGCTGCCCTTGCGGCACTTTTCGCATCGGCTGTCACGCTTGTCGGCTTAGCGGGGCCGACGCCGTCTTTCGCCGAAGACAAGAAGGCGATCAAGGTCGGCATCATCAGCGGCGAGGATGAGGATGTCTGGCGCGTCGTCGTCGCCCAAGCCGCTGAAAAAGGCCTGACCGTCGAGACAGTCGTGTTCAACGACTACACCCAGCCCAACGAGGCACTCGAGCGCGGCGAGATCGACGCCAACGCCTTCCAGCACCAGCCCTATCTCGATAACCAGATCAAGACTCAAGGGTATCATATCGTGCGCGTCGGCTACACCGGCGTCTGGCCGATCGGCCTCTACTCCAAGAAATACACCAAGGTTGCCGACCTACCTGAAGGCGCCGTCATCGGCCTGCCCAACGACCCCTCCAATGAAGGCCGCGCGCTGCGCGTGCTGCAGAATGAAGGCGTGATCAAGCTGAAGGACGGCACCGGTATCCTGGCGACGACCGCCGACATTGCCGAGAACCCGAAGAAGGTCGTCATCAAGGAGCTCGACGCCGGCATTGTCGGGCGCTCGGTCGAGGATCTCGATGCGGCCGTCGTCAACACCGACTGGGCTCTGAAGAGCGGTCTCGGTCCCGACAACCGCATCGCGCAGGAGCCGGTGGCCGACAATCCCTACCGCAACTTCATCGCCGTCAAATCCGGCAGTGAGAACGAGGCCTGGGTGAAGACGCTGGTCGCCTCCTACCAGAACGAGGCGGTCAAGGCCGAGTTCGACAAGGTCTACAAAGGCACCGGGATCAGCGCCTATTGATCGGCGCCTGGCTATCGGGAGCAGGCGGTCCGCTTTTGAGCGGGCCGCCGTCGCATTTGTGCACCGCTAGAGCAATTCCAGGAAAAGTGTGCGCGGTTTTCCGTACGGAATTGCGTAAAAACAAAGAGATAGAGCGCTTCGCCGTTTTCATGAAAACGGCGAAACGCTCGAAAACGGACAGTGAAATGAACCAGCACGTCACGGCCGAACTACACCATCCGGTCGACATATCGGCCGGGCAGGATGATGTGGTCCGCCTTGTCGATCTCAGGCGCCGCTTCGGCGTGACGCCTGCGCTCGACGGCGTGTCGCTGACGGTGCGCAAGGGCGAGATCCTCGGCATCATCGGCCGCAGCGGCGCCGGCAAGTCGACGCTGATCCGCTGCCTCAACGGGCTGGAGCGGCCCGATTCCGGCGAGGTCTTCATCGAGGGCCGCGAGATCGGCCGGCTCGGCGAGCGTGAATTGCAACCGTTGCGACGGCGCATCGGCATGATCTTCCAGCACTTCAATCTGCTGTCGGCCAAGACCGTCGAGGACAATGTCGCGCTGCCGCTGAAGATCGAGGGCCGCCCCAGGGCCGAGCGGCTGGCTCGCGCCGCCGAACTGCTCGACCTCGTCGGCCTCTCGGAGAAAGCGAAGGCCTACCCGTCCTCCCTGTCGGGCGGTCAGAAGCAGCGTGTCGGCATTGCCCGGGCACTGGCGGCGCGCCCGGCGCTCTTGCTGTCCGACGAAGCGACCTCGGCACTCGACCCCGAGACGACGCGCTCGATCCTGGCTCTGCTGAAAGACATCAACCGGCAGCTCGGCCTGACCATCCTGCTCATCACCCACGAGATGGAGGTGATCCGCTCGATCGCCGACCGCGTCGCGGTGATCGATGCCGGACGCATTGTCGAACAGGGGCCTGTGTGGTCGGTCTTTGCCGAGCCGCGCTCCGAAATCACCATAAGCCTGCTCGGCGCCATCCGCCCGCAACTGCCGGCCGAGATTGCCGGCCGGCTTGTCCCGGGCTCCGGTGCCGAACTTATTCTCAGGATCGACGTCGCCGGCGAGGCCGCACGGGCACCGCTGCTCTCTGACCTCGCGGTTGCGGTGCCGGGTCCGTTCCGTCTGGTGCATGGCGGCATCGACCATGTCCAGCAGCAGCCTGTCGGCACGCTGTTTGTGGCGGTGGCGGGCAGCGATGAAAATCATCTGAGCAAAGTGCTCGCATTCCTGAAGTCCCGTGACGCGCGGGTGGAGGTGCTTGGCCATGTCGCCTGTTCTGTTTGAGCTTCTGCTGCGTTCGATCTGGGAAACGATCCTGATGACGGCGGCGTCGGGCCTCATCTCGCTGGTCTTCGGCCTGCCGCTCGGCCTGGCACTGATTGCCACCGAACGCGGCGGCATCGCCGAAAGCCTGTGGGTGAACCGCGCGCTCGGCGCGGTCATCAACGGCTTCCGCTCGGTGCCCTTCATCATCTTGCTGGTGGCGCTGATCCCGGTAACGCGGCTGATCGTCGGCACTTCGATCGGCACCTGGGCGGCCATCGTGCCGCTGTCGATCGCTGCCACGCCCTACTATGCCCGCATCGCCGAAGTGTCGCTGCGCGAAGTCGATCGCGGGCTGATCGAGGCGGCGCGCGCCATGGGCGGCAACCGCTGGACGATCATCCGCGAGGTGCTGGTGCCGGAAGCGCTGCCCGGCATCGTTGCCGGTTTCACCGTGACGCTGGTGACGCTGATCGGCGCCTCGGCCATGGCCGGCGCCATCGGTGCCGGCGGGCTTGGCGATCTCGCTATCCGCTATGGCTACCAGCGTTTTGAGACCAGCGTCATGGTCGCCGTGGTCATCGTGCTGATCATCCTCGTCTGCGGCATCCAGTGGGTCGGCGACCGTCTGGTTGCCAGGCTGGACCGCCGCGCATGAGCATCCCCGAACATTATTTGCCTGCAGGCTGCAAAAATCAGCGCCGGCGTTCTTCATTCGCCTCGAGATTGGATTGCGCATTGCTTTGATTGGACCAGTCTGCGTGCCACCGTGACAGCGGGGCCGGCAAACAAGGAGCTTGACCATGCCCAGAATCGTACCCGTGCTCGATCTCAGCCGCCTCGAACAGGGCGCTTCCGAGCGACGAACGTTTCTGTTCGACCTGCGCACGGCCGCGCGCGACGTCGGCTTCTTCTATTTGACCGGCCACGGCATATCGGCCGCCGATACGGCGGAGGTGCTCGACGCCTCGCGCCGGTTCTTTGCCCTGCCGGAAGCCGACAAGCTGGCCATCGAAATGGTCAAATCCTCGCAGTTCCGTGGCTATACGCGCGCCGGCGGCGAACTGACCAAAGGCAAGGCCGACTGGCGCGAGCAGCTCGACATCGGCGTCGAACGCCCCGCCATCGCGCAAGGCCCCGGCGTGCCCGCCTGGACGCGGCTGCAAGGGCCGAACCAGTGGCCGGCAGCACTGCCCGAGCTGAAGCCGGCGCTGCTGGCCTGGCAGACCAAGGCAACCGCCGTGGCGATCCGGCTGCTCAGGGCTTTCGCCTTGTCGTTGGACCAGGCCGAGGACGCCTTCGATCCGATCTACCGGACCGAGCCCAACCATCGCATGAAGATCGTGCGCTACCCCGGCCGCGATGCCACCGGCGACGACCAGGGCGTCGGCGCGCACAAGGATGGCGGCTTCCTGACCCTTTTGCTGCAGGACGAAAACAAGGGGCTGCAGGTCGAATATGATGGCAGCTGGGTCAATGTCGATCCGTTGCCAGACACGCTGGTGGTCAACATCGGCGAACTGCTCGAACTGGCGTCAAACGGGTATCTCAGGGCAACCGTCCACCGCGTGCTGACACCGCCGGCCGGTGTCGAGCGGATTTCGGTGCCGTTCTTCTTCAGCGCCCGCCTCGACGCCACGATACCGTTGCTCGACCTGCCCGAGGAGCTGGCGGCCGAGGCGCGCGGGCCAGCCAGCGATCCTGACAATCCGCTGTTTCGCAATGTCGGCACCAATGTGCTGAAAAGCCGGCTGCGCTCTCATCCCGACGTGGCGCGCCGGCACTATGCCGATCTGTTGGAGACCGGCGCGTCGGCTTAAGTCTGTCGAAGGGAGGAACGGAATTTCTGGATTCAGGGCTCTTTTTAGAACGCCGTTCGTCGCAAACCGCAATTGAGACGCCCATATAACAAATATCGTTCGGCGGTTTCCTCCCATTCCGCTGGACGGTGTTCCCCTCTGAAGGTTCTTGACCTTCTTTTTTGGCCGGGCCGCTTTCGCGCCCGGCCTTTCTTTATCCAAGGGTTCCGCCGATTCACGAGATAGCCGTCGTTCCGTCTCAGGCATGATTTAAAACGTTTGCAATTTTCTCGGAGGGTATTACAAACGTTTCAACTGCTCGTCCGGGAGGAACGATTGTCAACGCGCGTCACCACGCTGAAGGAGCTTGCGGCGAGCCTCGACCTGTCGATCACGACGGTGTCGCGGGCGCTTGCGGGGCATGAGCAGATCGCGCTGAAGACACGCGAGCGTGTCGCGCACGCCGCGCGCCAGGCCGGCTACGTCCCCAACACCGCGGCGCGAACGCTTGTCTCCGGCCGCAGCGGCTTTGTCGGTCTGGTGCTGCCGGTCAGAGGCCCGAACCTGGTCGATTCCTTCCTCGGCGAGTTCGTCACCGGGCTTGGCGAAGGGCTGGTGTCGCATGGCGCCGACCTCATCCTTGCTACCGCCGCGCTTGGCCATTCGGAACTGTCGGTGTTGCGGCATGTCGTCGAGTCCGGACGCGCCGACGGCGTCGTCGTCACCCGCATCGCCGAGGTCGACGAGCGGCTTGCCTATCTGCGCGAGCGTGGCTTTCCCTTCGTCGCCCATGGCCGGCTGCTCGATGGCGATTTTGCCTACAACTGGCTCGACACCGATGGCGCGCATGCCTTCGGCGAGGCCTTCGACATGCTCTACGAACTCGGCCACCGCCATTTCGGCTTGGTGACGATTTCCGAGCCGATGACCTTCCGGCATCTGCGGCAGGACGGCCTTGCTGCCGCCATCGGCCGGCGCGGCGACCCATCCGTGCGCCTTGACGTGGCGACGGCGCCGCGCTTCGACCGCGGCGCCCGCATCCAGGCGGTCAATCGCATGCTGCAGCAGCCCGAGCGGCCAACCGCTATCATCGCCTTGTTCGACGAACTGGCGCTGACAGTGATGGAGGAGGCGGCGCGCGCCGGCCTCAGCGTGCCGCGCGATCTCTCGGTCATCGGCTTCGACAATGTCGTCGCCTCGGCCTATGCGCCGCCAGGCCTCACCACTTTCGACGCCTCGATCCGCCAGTGCGCACGCGAGATCGCCGACATGCTGCTCACCGTTATCGCCGAAAAGCCGGCCGCGCCGCTGACGCGGCTGATCCGGCCGACGCTGGTGCCGCGGGCGAGCCACGGACCTGCACCAGTGCATGTCGCCCAAAAGTGACCTCGGTTTTGGGACGACGACATGCACGAAACAAAGACAAGAAGCTGACGCCGCAACGACGGCGCACATCCAGGGAGGAAGATGATGAAGATGTTGAGGACATTGGCGGGCGCCGCGCTGGCGCTGTCGCTCGCCGCGGGCGGCGCGCGGGCGCAGCAGGTACTGTTCTGGTCGACGCAGGCGCGTCCGGTCGAAGAAACCCAGAAGATGCGCGACGAGGTGCTGAAAGGCTTTGATGGCGCCGTCGACTACCAGGTCGCCGAGGACGGTCCCTGGCTCACCCGCCTGCAGGCCGAACTGCAGGCCGGCACCGGCACCATCGGCCTGCTTGGCGGCTTGCACGGCGACTTCTCCACCGTCGGCGCCAACCTTGTCGATCTCTCAGCTGTCGATGTCGGCGGGATCAAGGTCAACGAGGCCTACAAGAAGCTCGGCATGCTCGGCACCGGCGAGCAGAAATACTTGCCCTGGATGCAGGCCACCTATCTGATGGCCGCCAACAAGCAGGCGCTGCAATATTTGCCCGCCGGCACCGACCTCAACACCATCACTTATGATCAGCTGATCGAATGGTCCAAGAACATTGCCGAGAAAACCGGTTCGCCGAAATTCGGTTTTCCCGCTGGTCCGAAAGGGCTGAAGCACCGCTTCTTCGAAGGGTTTCTCTACCCGTCCTACACCGGTTCGATGGTGACCAAGTTCCGCTCGCCGGAGGCCGAGACCGCCTGGAACAAGTTCAAGGAGCTATGGCAGTACACCAACCCGAATTCGACCAACTATGCCTTCATGCAGGAGCCACTGCTGTCGGGTGAAGTCTGGGTGGCGTTCGACCATGTCGCGCGGCTCGCCGATGCCTTCAACCAGAAGCCGGACGAGTTCGTCGCCTTCCCGGCGCCTGCGGGTCCGGCCGGCCGCGGCTTCATGCCGGTGGTCGCCGGTGTCGCCATTCCAAAAACCTCGCCTGACGTCGATAAGGCCAAGGCGCTGGTAGCCTATATGCTGAAGCCGGAGACGCAGATCGCGACGCTGAAAGCGACCAATTTCTTCCCGGTCATCGAGGTCAAGCTGCCCGACGACATGCCGGCCTCGGTCAAGGCTTTCGGCCCGGCGATCGCCACCATGACCGGCGCGCCCGACGCGCTGCCGGCGCTGCTGCCGATGGGGCTTGGCGATCTCGGCGGCAAGTTCAACCAGGTCTACACTGACTCCTTCGAGCGCATCGTGCTCGGCGGCGAGGACGTGCATGGCGTGCTCGAAGAGCAGGCGGCGGCACTCAAGGCGATCATCGACCAGGCCAAGGCGCCCTGCTGGGCGCCGGACAAGCCATCCACGGGCGCCTGCCCTGTCGACTAGAATCCTCCCAAGGGGGCGTCCGGAGTTTGTTGCACTCCGGGCGCCCTGACCGCAGCATCGTAAGGACAACACCATGCATGGGAAGGCTCTGCCCTATCTGCTGCTGATGCCGGCGACCCTGTTCCTGTGCGTCTTCTTCCTCTACCCGTTCGTGCTGGTCGCCTTCGAGGCGATAACTCGCGACGGCACCTTCACCCTCGACAATTTTCGCACCATGGCCGGCAGTTGGAAGTTCCCGGTCACTGTACGCAACACACTGCTGCTGGCATCCATCGTCGTGCCGATCCAGCTCGTCATGGCGCTGCTGATGGCGTCAGTGGTGTCGCGGCTGGAGACCGGGCGCAGTGCAGCGCTTTATATCTTTGCCATTCCGCTCGGCATTTCCGATCTCGCCGCCGGCCTGATCTGGCTTGCCATCTTCGACCAGTCCGGCTTCCTCAACACTTTGCTCTCCCATCTCGGCGTCGTCGACCGTCCCATCATGTTCCTCGGCTACCAGAGCAAGCTCACCATCTTCATTGCCGTGGCGCTGGCCGAGATCTGGCGCGCCACGGCCATCATGATGGTCATCCTCGTCGCCGGTATGGGGCTGATCCCGAAGGAGTATTACGAGGCGGCGGAAGTGTTCGGCGCCGGCCCATGGAAGCGCTTCGTGCGCATCACGCTGCCGCTGCTGCGCCCCAGCCTGCAGACGGCGATCATCCTGCGCGTCATCCTCGCCTTCGAGGTCTTCGCCGTTGTCGCAGCCCTTGGCGGCACCAACCTGCCGGTGCTGATGGGCGAGACCTACAACTGGCAATTCACCTTGCAGGATCGCAATGTCGCCGCAGCCTCGGCGCTGCTCATCCTCGCCATCTCGATCGGCTTCACGCTGTTCTTCCTCAGGGTGCTGCGTGTGCCCAAAGAGGCGCGCATATGAGTGCGGTCACGCAAACCCCAACAGCCGCGAACACCGATGCCCGCAAAGCCGGCGACTGGCTGCTTGTCGCCACGGCCATTCTGCTTAGCGTCTGGGTGCTGCTGCCGATCTATCTCCTGATCGTCAACGCTCTGTCGTCGCCGGATCAGGTGACCGCTTTCCCCAAGCGTTTCTTCCCCGCCTTCGATCTCGGCAGTCTGTCCTTCTTCGTCAATTTCGCCGGTGTCGCCAAAGCGTTGTGGAACTCGGTTCTCGTCGCCACGCTGACGATGATCCTGTCGATCGGCTTCGGCGCGCCGGCCGGCTACGCGCTGTCGCGCTTCGACTTTCCGGGCAAGGGCACGTTCCGTTTCCTGGTGCTGATGACGCGGGCTTTCCCGCTGCCGCTGCTGGCATTGCCGCTGGCGGTGATGTTCATCCGCACCGGCCTCGACGACACCGCGATCGGCCTGGCGCTGGTCCACACCACGCTGGCGCTGCCTTTCGCCGTGCTGATCACCTTCTCGCTGTTTTCCGGCATTCCGGTCGAACTGGAGGAGGCCGCCTGGACGCTCGGCTGCACCAGGCTGCAGGCCTTTCGCAAAGTGATCCTGCCGCTGGCCTTGCCCGGCATCGCGGCGTCGGCCGTATTCGCCTTCACCATCTCCTGGAACGAGGTGTTCGCGGCCGCCGTGCTCACCATCGAGAACCGCACGCTGACCGCGTTCCTTTTGCAGAGCCTCGGCGAGTCGCCGCTCTATCTCAAATTCGCCGGTGGCGCGGCTCTGGTCGTGCCGGCGCTGATCTTCATCTTCGCCGTCCGCAAATATCTGTTCGCCATGTGGGGGATCGCCAACCGATGACATGCGACACGGAGAAGGCTCATGGCTGAAATCGCGATCAAGGGCGTGGCCAAGCGCTTCGGTGGCTTCACCGCTTTGCATCAGGTCGATCTCAGCATCGCCGACCAGGAATTCATGGTGCTGCTCGGCGCCTCCGGCTGCGGCAAGACCACGCTGCTGCGCATCGTCGCCGGACTGGAGACACCGAGCCAGGGCGAGGTCTGGATCGGTGGCCGCCGCGTCGACCACCTGCCGCCGCGCGAGCGCGGCATCGCCATGGTGTTCCAGAATTACGCCGTGTTCCCGCATCTGACCGTGTTCGAAAACATCGCCTTCGGCCTGCGAATGAAGAAGCTGCAGCAGGCCGATGTCGAGCGCCGCGTCAACCGCACCGCCGAGCTCATGCATATCGACCAACTGTTGAAGCGTTACTCAGGCCAACTGTCCGGCGGCCAGCGCCAGCGCGTCGCGGTCGCCCGCGCGCTCGCCATGGAGCCCGACGTCATCCTGATGGATGAGCCGCTGTCGAACCTCGACGCGCTGCTCAGGCTCGAAATGCGCGCCGAGCTCAAGGGCGTGCTGGCGGCGTCGAAGACCACGACCATCTATGTCACCCACGACCAGGTCGAGGCGATGAGCCTCGCCGACCGCATCGCCGTCATGCATCAGGGCCGTATCGTCCAGGCGGCTTCACCGGTCGAGGTTTACCGCAACCCGGCCGCCCGCTTTGTCGGCTCCTTCATCGGCAACCCGCCGATGAACTTCATCCCGGCGACCAAGGCCGCAAACGGCAGCTGGATCGTCGCCGGGCTGACATTGCCCGGTCCGAAATCGGACAGGCAGAAAATCGAATTCGCCATCCGCCCCGAAGACGTCGACGCCGGCAGCGAGGGCCTGCTCGCCACCGTGCGCGTCATCGAGCCGCTTGGGCCGCACACGCTGGTCACTTGCGATGTCGAGGGCGGCCTGTTCCGCGCCATCCTGGAATCGAATGCCAGCGTCAAGGTCGGCGAGCAACTGCGCCTGGCGCCCAAACCCGACCGCATCCGCTGGTTCGATCCCGAAACCACCAACGCCGTTTGAACCAGAAAGACCAATGCCTTCCATGACTTCACTTGCTGGCATGACTTCACTAGTCGTCGACGAAACCATCGCCCGCGCCGTCGAGGTGCTCAGGGAAAACGACCAAGGCGCCTACACCATCCCGACCAAGGGCCTCTATCCCTTCCAGTGGAACTGGGATTCCTGCCTGACCGCGCTTGGTCTCGCTCATTACGACGAGGCGCGCGCCTGGACCGAGATCGACACTTTGTTCGCCCATCAATGGCCGGACGGCATGGTGCCGCACATCATCTTCCATGTCTGGAACGACGGCTATTTTCCCGGGCCCGATGTCTGGCAAACCAACCGCCCGACCGCCACCTCCGGCATCACCCAGCCCGCCGTCGCCGGCTTTGCCGTGCGCCGCCTGTTCGACCGCGCCAGGGACGGGAAGCTGGCGGCTGAGCGGGCCCGCGCGTTGCTGCCGAAGATCGATGCCTGGCACCGCTGGTTCTACGCAAACCGCGACCCCAAGGGCGAAGGACTGGTCGCCATCATCCATCCCTGGGAGTCCGGCCGCGACAATTCGATCGACTGGGACGATGCCTTCGAGCGCGTGCCGACCGAAGGCGTCGAGCCCTATACACGCCGTGACACGCTGCACGCCGATCCGGCGCATCGCCCGACGAAAGATCAGTACGACCGCTATCTCTGGCTGCTACAGCATTTTCGCGCACTCGGCTGGGACAATGCCAGGCTGCATGACGCCTCGCCGTTCCAGGTCGTCGACCCTGGCTTCAACGCCATCCTGATCCGTGCCTGCGCCGATCTTGCCGATCTCGCCGAGGCGGTCGGCGAATCGAAGATAGCGGAAGCCAACCGCGCGCGCGCCAAAAAGGGTCTGGCGGCAATGGAGCGGCTGTGGAGCGAGGCGCACGGCCAATATCTCTGTCTCGACCGCGTCACCGGCAAGCTGATCGACAGCGCCTCGGTTGGCGGCATTTTGGCCGCCTTTGCGGCAATTCCAGAACCTCGCGCGGCGGCGCTCGCGGCACGCGTCGAGCGTCTTGCCGGCAGAGCGCGCTACGTCGTGCCGTCACACGATCCCGATGATCCGCGGCTCGACGCCAAGCGCTACTGGCGCGGCCCGGTCTGGCTGGTGGTCAACTACATGATCGCTGACGGCCTCGCTGTTGCCGGCCACGCCGAAGCCGCCCGGCGCATCACCCGGTCCAGCCTCGACCTGATCGGCGAGAGCGGCTTTGCCGAGTACTACGATCCGCTCACCGGCGAACCGCTCGGCGGCGGCCGCTTCACCTGGACGGCGGCGATGGTGATCGAATTTTTGCGAGCGCCACCTCTCTTGCCTTCTCCCCTTGTGGGCCTGTTGCGTTATTAGGCTTTGGACGCCTGGAGAGACGGCAGGGGCGCAGCGAAGTGGTTT
>NZ_JBSPKY010000018.1:0-139838 GCF_053848025.1 Mesorhizobium sp. 128a
CACATTTGTGTCGATGGGACCTGGGCATGAAATATTCGTACGGCGCGAAGATATTCTCCTCTTCGGCTCCGGGGTCATTTCGCCTGGACTGAAGTCGTCCCTCGGCGACGCCCAGCTGCTTCACTACGAAATTGTCTCGGATTGACCCGGCCGGACTCGTAGCCGCGACCGGTGTCAGGCTGGTGCGCTGACGCCGTCGATGCCGCGCCCTTAGCCAAAATTGGCTGGGCCAGCCTCGGTTCGTGCAGTCGCGATCTTCTAGTTCAGATCGCCGACGAAAGCGGCGCAGGCCGGATCGGATGTCCTTGCGCGGCGAGGGGCGGGCTTCGGCGGCCGAGAGGTTTTTAGGCGCTTCTTCGCCAGCGTGGCTCGTCAGGGGCCCATGGGCGGCGCGAGCCCAACCACTCTAGTACAGCCCCAAATTACGCTGCAGCGCCGCGGCGAAGTGGGTCTTGATGGCCTCGACTGCGCCGGCTGCATCACGCTTCCGGCACGCTTCGATGATCTCCTGGTGTTCACGCAATGAGCGCAGGGCGAGCGGAACGGACATCTTCCGATCAAGGCGCAGCAGCCTCAGATAATTCCTGATCCGTCGGTAACTCGTGTCGATGAGGGGATTGTTCAGGCTCGCGACGATGGAGCCGTGCAGCAGCTCTTCAAGTTTCTCGAGTTCGCTCATGTTTGTAAGCGTAAGTCCATCGCCCTCCAGTGCGGCTGCGACATCGCTGTGCCGCAACGCCAGCTCGGCAATTTCGACGTCGCGTGCGGTCTCGGCGAAGACGGCGACCGCGGCGGCTTCTATGATGCCGCGGAACTGATAGGTCGACCGCGTCAGCTCCATCCCCGGCTTCACGAACTGGATGCCGGCATGCGGATGGATCGTCACGACCCCTTCAGCCTGGAGCGCTCGCAACGCGTCGCGCAAGGGTCCGACAGGCACGCCGGTTAGTTCCACCAACTGGGCCTGGGATACAAAGGCGCCGGCAGCCAATCTGCGATCGTACAAGATATCGAAGATGCGCCCGTACGCCACGTCGCTTAGACGCGTCCCTTCTCCAAACGCAACGGCCGCTTTGCGCGGATTCTTGGCTGACACCCTCTTTTCCTTTCCAAGGTATTGGTCTATTGGCGCATTAGAGCGATATATCAGTGCGGTGAATTAATAGATCAAGATGCGTATTTCCTCGTTCGAACTCACCCGCTTTCAGTTTGCCCGTGACCGTGTCATCGGCGACAGCCAGGTCCGCGCCGACGAAGCCAATATCGCCGCGCTCGAACTGATTGACGAGAACGGAAATCGCGGTCTCGGCTTCGTCCAGGTCCTTTTCCACGCTTTGCCGGCAATAGGTGAAATCATCAGGGTTTTCGAGGCTGAGGCCTGGCCGGGCCTTGAGGGCCAGCCCCCACTCTCGATTGCCCACCGGGTCGGCCGGCCTCGAGGCGGTAACCAGCGTTCGTTCACGCTGCCGTTTCACGAGGCCGTGCAGGTCGCTGTCTGGGATCTCGCGGCCAAGCAGCTCGGCATGCCGCTGCACAGGCTGCTGGGTTCGCGGCGGGACAAGGTGCGCGCCTACGCCTCGGGCCTGGACTTCCATCTCAGCGACGACGAGTTCGTGGCGTTCTTTGAGAACGCCGATGCCCTGGGTTACCGGGCGTTCAAGATCAAGGTCGGGCATCCGGACTTCGATCGGGACCTGCACCGGCTCGATCTGGTCACCAAGGCGGTTCGACCGGGCGCGCAGTTCATGATCGACGCCAACGAAGCCTGGGATGGCAAGGAAGCGGTCGTCAAGCTCGAGACCATTCACCGGGCGGGCTTCGAGTTGCTGTGGGTCGAGGACCCAATCCTGCGCAACGATTTCGATGGCCTGCGCCTCCTTCGGCAGTGCGTTCCCTGGACCCTGATCAACTCAGGCGAATATCTCGACGCCGCCGGCAAGCGCCAACTCATGCTGGCTGGCGGCACCGACATCCTCAACGTACACGGCCAGGTCACCGACGTCATGCGCATCGGTTGGCTGGCGGCGGAACTCGGCATTCCGGTGTCGCTGGGAAATACCTTACTGGAGGTCGGCGTGCATATGGCCTGCGCGCTGCCCGAGGTCGAATGGCTCGAATACTCGTTCCAGAATTTCGAGCACCTGATCGAGGAACCGGTGGAGGTTCGCGACGGCTGGGCTTACGCGCCCAACCGTCCCGGCCATGGCCTCGTGCTGTCGGAAGCTGCCCGTCGCGAATGGGCACGCCCCGAAATCTTGTCGCGCGACCAGCTTGGCTCCGCACCAACCCGTCCTCGGGCTGTTCGGGAATAGGCCTCGCGACGAGCGGAGGAGAAAAGTAACAGGTAACAGGAGGACCGATATGCATAAAGTAGCACTGATGGCAGCGGTCGCTGCCATCATGGTGGCCTCACCTGCGTTGGCGCAGGAGATCACCGTGTGGGACGTGAACGTCGACGAGCCCAGCAATGCGTCATACTATGACCACGCCAAGTCGGCTTTCGAAGCTGCCCATCCAGGCGCAACCCTGACTTTCCTGTCGCAGCCCGACGCCGAATACTACACGCTGCTGGGTACGGCTCTGGCCTCGAAAACAGGCCCGGACGTGATATGGGCCAATGGCGGCGCGCAGGCGAAGAATCTGGTTGGCGGCCTGATCCCGCTCGATGACAAGCTGCCCGACCTCATCTCCAAGCTGGTCGGAAAATCGGCATTTACCGCCCCCGACGGCAAGTTGTACTTCATCCCGACGACCCTGCAGGGTCACGTCGTGTACTACAACAAGGCGCTCTACAAGGCCGCCGGGCTCGATCCGGACAAACCGCCGACGACCTGGGCCGAGATGACCAAGGTCTGCGGTGCCTTCAAGGCGCAGGGCAAGACCGCCTGCTTCCTGATGGCCAACAAGGAAGGCTACGAGGCCGAATTCTTCCTGTCGGAAATGGCGAACCAGTCGCTGACCGCGCAGCAGCAGGCCGATTGGCTGACCGGGAAGCTGCACTGGTCGGATGCGCCCATCAAGGCAATCCTGCAGACCTGGGTCGATACCGCCAAGGATGGCTGGTACCAGGAGGGCGGCAACTCGCAGACCATGTTCATGGACGAGTTCACGCTGTTCTCCCAGGGCGGCGCGGGCAACGTCTGGGGCCTGTTGTCAAACGTTGCTCACTGGAAGGTGTTCGAGAAGGACATGGGCGTCGACAATGTCGGCGTCTATCCGATGCCTTCGCCGACCGTCGCCGCCGATCAGCACCAGGGCGCACCGGGCGTGCCGCTTGATGGCGGCGTCGGCTACGGCGTGAACAAGGACTCGCCGAATGTCGATCTCGCTCTCGATGCGGTGAAGACGCTGGCTTCGCCCGAAGTGCTGACCTACCTGGTGAACGACGCGGGTATCGTTCCGGCAAACACCCTGGTCGATACATCCGGCATCGACAGCCCTGGACTGAAGCGCATCATGGGCTGGCTGGCAACCAGCGCCGTGCCGACGACCCATGCCAACTCGTCGGCAGCAGAACTCGACGAATGGCATCGCCAGAGCCAATTGCTGCTCAACGGCGATACAACGGTCGACGCTGCCGCGGCGGCCCTGGACAAGGTCCAGGCGCAGGCCAAGCCACAGAAATAATGGAACAAATTGGGGAGCGCTTCGGTGCTCCCTGTTCCTCTAAGCTTGGTGACCTGCCATGGCCAGAAGTTCGTTGACCGAAACCGCCGTAGCCCCACGAACGCGCAAGCGTTCGCACCGCAGCCGCCGAGCCGAGGCCATCGTGGCGGTGCTGTTCCTCGTTCCGGCTCTCCTGCTGGTCTTGGTGTTTCGCATCATTCCCCTGTTTTGGGGCTTCGGCATCTCGCTGACGAGCGCCACCGCGACCGATCCGGGCGAGTTCATTGGCGCGGCCAACTACCTGCGGGCACTTGACGATCCGAATTTCCGCTCCTCCATGGTCAATGCCGGGGCAATCCTGCTTGCAGTACCGTTCTTTGTGACGATCCCGATGATACTGGCGATCCTGATTGACCAGGGCGTTCCGGGACGCGGGTTTTTCCGTTCCGTCTATTTCTTTCCGGCCGTCCTTTCGAGCGTAATCATCGGCTCCATTTTCAGCATCGTGCTGGGTTTCAATGGAAGCCTCAACGGTGCGCTCAAGATGCTGGGCATCCCAGGCGTGGACTGGCTCGGTCGCTCCAGTACGGCATTGCCGGTGACGCTTATCATCCAGTCGTGGTCAACCTTCGGCATGGGGGTTCTCATCTTCCTTGCCGGCCTGTCGACCGTGCCTAGGGAGATGGTTGAAGCGGCGCGGCTCGAAG
The DNA here is from genome assembly GCF_053848025.1 of Mesorhizobium sp. 128a. NCBI lineage: Bacteria > Pseudomonadati > Pseudomonadota > Alphaproteobacteria > Hyphomicrobiales > Phyllobacteriaceae > Mesorhizobium > Mesorhizobium sp. 128a. The sequence continues at coordinate 4,314 of NZ_JBSPKY010000018.1, forward strand.
GCGCCAAGATGTGGCAGATCTGGTGGCATATCATCATCCCGGAGCTTCGCCCGATTATAGAGTTTTCGACGGTCATCACCACGATCGGCCTGCTGACGTCGATGTTCGGGCTGATCTACGTGCTGACCGGCGGCGGACCGGGCACGTCGACAACAGTCCCCGAATATCTGATCTGGACCGCGCAGGGCCGGCTCAACCAGCCCGCCTACGCCGCGGCACTTTCTATGACCCTGTTTGCCGTAACGGGCGTTCTGGCCTGGCTGCAGATCCGCATGCTGTCGCGCAACGCAAACCTCTGAGGGATCGCAGTGGCTGGAGCAGGAAAACGGCAGAGGCTGGTCCTCAGAATTGCGGCGATCCCGATGGGATTGCTGGCGCTGAGTTGTCTTTATCCAATCTTCTTCGCGGTCAACAATGCGCTCAAGACCCGGCACGACTATCTGCTGGACCGCTTCGGGCTGGCGATGCAGCCGACATTCGACAATTTCGTGCAGGCCTGGACGCGGTCGCATCTCGACCAGTATTTCCTCAATTCGGTGATCACGACGGCTGGCGCCGTGATCCTGCTGATGGTCATCTCGTCCCTTGCCGGTTTTGCACTGGCTTGCCTGCGCTTTCCCTATCGGCGCTTCGTATTCGTTGTGATCCTGTCATCGCTGATGATTCCCGTGCAGGTCGTGCTGGTGCCTTACATGCGCACCATGGTCGGCCTGCACCTGATCGACACGCGTATCGGACTGATCCTGTCCTATACGGCGTTCTTTCTGCCGTTCTCCGTCTACATGATGACGGCGTTCTATTCCGGCCTGCCTCGTGAATTGATCGAGGCGGCGCGAATCGACGGCGCCAAACTGTTACAGGTCTGGTGGCACGTGATGGTGCCACTGGGGATGCCGGCGATGATAACGCTGGGCATCCTCAACACTCTCAATTGCTGGAACGATGTCCTGATAGCCTTGCTGACCATGCAGAAGAACCGCACTCTCATGGTGGGAATTTCCGCTCTGAAAGGCCAGTATTCCGACCAGATTCCGCTGTTCACGGCCGGTATTGTCATTGCGGCGGCGCCGATCGTCATCCTTTACATCATTTTCCAGCGGCGGATCGTGACCGGCATCGCTGTCGGCGCCGTGAAAGGCTAGCCATGGCGCGTGTTGAACTTAAACACGTCAGCAAAAGCTTCGGTGCAACCCAGGTCGTCCACGATGTTTCGCTGGCCATCGAGGAAGGCGAGTTCACCGTGTTCGTTGGGCCGTCGGGCTGCGGGAAATCGACCCTGTTGCGGATGATTGCGGGCCTCGAGGAGACAAGCAGCGGAGAGATATTCATCGGTGAGACCGATGTCACCGATGCGGAGCCGTCCGACCGCGGCCTTGCGATGGTGTTCCAGTCCTATGCGCTTTACCCGCATATGACGGTGGCGGACAATATGAGCTTCGGCTTGCGCATGACGCATCGCCCCAAACCGGAAATTGCCGGGAAGGTCGCGAGGGCAGCGAAGATCCTGCGCCTGGAGGAGTATCTGCAGCGCAAGCCGGCGCAGCTTTCCGGAGGGCAGCGCCAGCGCGTCGCCATCGGCCGCGCTATCGTGCGCGACCCCAAGGTGTTTCTGTTCGACGAGCCGCTCAGCAACCTCGACGCGGAGTTGCGGGTGCAGATGCGGGTCGAGATTTCCAAGCTTCACACCATGCTTGGCAACACGATGATCTACGTCACGCACGACCAGACCGAAGCTCTGACGATGGCGGACCGGATCGTGGTGCTGCGGGACGGACGCATCGAGCAGATTGGAACGCCGCTTGGTCTCTATCACGACCCGGACAATGCGTTCGTTGCCGGGTTCATCGGCTCTCCACGAATGAATTTCCTGTCGGCGACTGCGCAAGCCGGCGGGCGGCTTGCAGCAGGGGGGATCGAAATTCAAAGCCCGGTGCCGACCAGGTTCGAACCCGGGACGAGATTGCAGCTGGGGCTGAGGCCCGAGCACCTCGACCTGCGTGAGGGCCCCGGCTTTAAGGCGACCGTGGAATTGGTTGAGGCACTGGGATCCACCTGTTACCTCCATGCGACGCTGGCAACCGGGGAGACTATAGTCGCGGAGCGCCGGTCGTCTCTGCCCAGGACAGGCGACACGATCACACTCCACTTCGCACCCGCGTCGGCGCACATCTTTGGAGAAGGCGGCGAACGCATCCGATGACCGGTGAGCGAAGAGGTTGATTGCCGCGACCGGATCGCCACTCGACGCTCGCGTATCGGTGTCGCCGCATTGAACGCGGCTCGGGCGCCCCACTCTATGAAGCGATAAGCTTCGCCAGCCGATCCGATGCCTCGGTTCCACTCACTCCGAGGTCACGAACGCTGCTCATGTGATTGGCGCCGGCGAGGGCGGTTCGAGAGACGTGCAGCCCCAGCTTTCGCAGATGCTTGGCAAATGCTTCTGCCTGGCGATGGAACGGCGGCGTTTCCGCTGCTCCGACTGCGATCTCAATCTCTACCGACGGATCGAAGCGATGTGTCAGCGGTGAGAGGCTGGCGACCTCGTCATCCGTTATCGCGATCTCGCCGGCAAGGAACGAGGTCCGCAAAGGCTTCAAGTCGTACAGTCCGCCAAGCAGCAGCGCGCCTTTGATGTTGGACGATCGATTGGGATCATTGAACAGCATCGTTGCCAGGTGGGCGCCGGCCGAGTGCCCGCTGACAGTCAGTCGATCGGGATCGCCGCCATGCTCGGCGATGTGCTCGAGCACCCAACGCTTGGCCCGGCGCACCTGATCGACTATGGCGGCCATCCTCACCGAGGGCATCAGCGCATAGTCGACGATGACCGCAATCGCGCCGGCTCGGGTGACGATGTCCGCGACATAGGAATAGTCCCGCTTGGAGAACATCCGCCAGTAGCCGCCGTGGATGAACATATGAACCGGCAGGAGGTCGCGTTTTCCCGGGGGAAAGAACAGGTCGACGGTTTCGGTGGCGTCCGGCCCATAGGCTACATCGGCGACGGTCTGAATTCTCGCCCTGGTCTCCGCGCTGCGGCGAACGATCTCGGCGACGATATCGTCGAATTCGGGAACGTGGTCGCGGATGCGAAAAGGATCCTTGATCACGCCGGCGCCCTCACATCGTCACGGCGATGTACTTGGCTTCCAGGAACTCGCTGATGCCGTGCTTTTGGCCGCCTTCGCGCCCCAACCCACTCTGCTTCACGCCTCCGAAGGGAGCTGCGGGGTCGGACATGAGGCCTCGGTTCAGCGCGATCATACCGGACTCGATCCTTGATGCCACGCGCATGCCCTTGGCAAGGTCGCTTGTGTAGATATAGGCCGCCAAGCCGTATTCGGTGTCGTTGGCGCGTGCGATGACTTCAGCCTCATCGTCGAAGCGCATGATTGGAGCGACCGGCCCGAATATTTCCTGATGCGCAATCTCGGCAGCTGGGGGCACATCGCAAAGAACGGTTGGCGGGTAGAAATAGCCCTTGTCATCCGCGACAGCGCCTCCGCACAAGATCCTTGCGCCGCGACGAACCGCATCCTTGACGAGCCGGTCGAGCTTCTCCACGGCCTTCCGAGTGATCATTGGGCCGCATTCGGTCTCGGCGTCGATGCCAGGGCCAATCTGGAGTGCGGCCATGCGTTTGCGCAGTCCCTGCGTGAACGCGTCATGGATACCCGCCTGGACATAAAGCCGGTTGGCGGCCGTGCATGCCTCGCCAGCATTGCGCATCTTGGCGATCATTGCTCCGTCGAGAGCAGCCTCCAGGTCGGCGTCGTCGAAGACTATAAAGGGGGCGTTGCCGCCAAGTTCCATCGAACAGGAGATGACGTGCCTGGCGGCTTCGGCCAGAAGAACGCGCCCGACGCCGGTGGAGCCGGTGAACGAAAGTTTGCGCACCCGCGGATCAGCCAGCATGGCGGCGGTCAGCGGCCCGGGATTGGAAGTCGTGAGAACGTTAACGACGCCAGGCGGGACGCCGGCGTCCTCATAAAGCGCGGCAAGCGCGTAGGCGGTCAACGGCGTTTCGCTGGCGGGCTTGAGGATGACGGTGCAGCCGGCAGCGAGCGCCGGCGCGATCTTGCGTGTGGCCATGGCGGCAGGGAAATTCCACGGTGTGATCAGCAAGCATATGCCGATGGGCTGGTAGTCGACGACGATACGGTTCGCACCCGAAGGTGCAAGGCCGAACTCGCCGCTGATGCGAACCGCTTCCTCTGCGTTCCAACGGAAGAACTCGGCCGCATAAGCAACTTCGCCGCGTGCGTCGCGCAGTGCCTTGCCGTTCTCCAGCGAAATCAGCGCGGCCAATGTCTCCGCCCGCTCGGTCATCAGTTCGAAGCAACGTCTCAGGATTTCCGACCGTTTGCGTGGGGCGGTCTCGCGCCATCCGGCCGCCGCCTTAGCGGCGGCGTTGACGGCGGCGGCCGCGTCGGCCGGCGTTGCATCGGGAACGGCCGCGATGACGGCTTCCGTCGATGGATCGAACACCTCGATAACGCGCTCATCGGACGAGGGCCGCCATTGCCCGCCGATATAGAGCCCGTGTGAGAACGTGGAATATTCGGAGATGTCGGCCTCCTCATCAAAAACCACCGGAGAAATATTCATGAGATGTGTCTCCCTCCTTCACATCAGACTGGCGGACATGTCGCCGTCATAAGCGGCTTGCACCAATCGTCGCATCGAAGCGGCATCGAAAGGGCGGGGGTTGTTCTTGATCAAGCGATCGATGCCGAGCGCCTGCTCGGCGGTCCACTCGATCCTGCCGGACGGCAAGCCCAACTCGCCCAGCGTTCGTGTGATGCCGATCGCGCCGAACAGCCGCGAAACCTCTGCAATGGTCGCGGAAGCTCTGTCCTTGAATTCCATGCCCGCCTGGGGGAGACCGAGCGCGCCGCCGACCTCGGCAAACTCGCTGACGGCAGCGGGCAAATTGTAGTTCATCACATAGGGAAGCATGGTCGCCACTCCCAATCCATGCGGCGTGTGGGTGAGCGCGCCAACCGGATATTGCACAGCATGGGCTGCCGCTGTTCCGGCCGTACCGAAGGCGCAACCAGCCGCCAGGGCGCCCATCATCACATCGGCGCGCGCATCTTCGTCCGAACCGTCGCGCCAGACCCTTTCCAGGCTGCGGCCAAGGAGCTTGATGGCCAGCAACGCGAAGTGGTCGGTAAGAGCGCTCTTTCCTACAAAGACATGCTGCTGCGGCAAGCTGGGGTCGCTGCCCCGTTTTGCCGCGGTAAAGGCTTCGATGGCGTGCGTAAGGGCATCAGCGCCGGCGATCGCCGTGAGCGCGGGCGGGCAGGTCGCGGTCAGTTCCGGGTCGCACAGCGCCACGGCGGCGATGAGGTGCGGACTTGAAATGCCGACCTTCAGCAGGCGCTCCGGATCGGAAATGACGGCTACGGGGGTCACTTCAGAGCCGGTGCCGGCGGTGGTCGGTACTGCAATCAACGGAAGCGTCGGCCCCGGCACCTTGAACTCACCATAATAGTCTTGAAGCCTGCCGCCGTGACTGATCAGCAGCGCCGCGCATTTGGCCATGTCGAGGCAGCTTCCACCACCGATCCCGATGACCATGTCTGGTTGGAAATCCTCCGCCTCGGTTACGCAGACCGCGACGCTGTCCCGCGGCACGTCGGGCAGGGTGCGGTCGTAGACGAGGATTTCGAGCGAAGCTTTTCTCAGCGCCTTCATCATCTCGGCAAATGCGGCCGTGGCCGCGAAGCGCTCGTCGGTGCAGACGAACGCGCGCTTGCCATGCCTGGATGCAACGTGCGGCAGCACCTGGCGCTGGCCCTTGCCGAACAAGATCTCGCGCGGCAATCGCGCTGCGGCGAACAATGTCATCGACAGGTCCTCGGTGATCCATGGTCCATCATCAGAAAGTATCTGCTATAAAATCGTATAGGATATAGGATTGAATTGGCCGGAGCATCGTGATAGTGCTCCCGCCTGTCAAGAGGCAAAAAGATGCAGAATCCCATCGTGACGGTTGATGACGAAGCGCGGCCGACAGGCCGAATCCAGCGCGCCAACAGCCTGGCGGGCGACGTCTACGACGCGATCTTCCAGCAGCTGATGTCACTCAGGATTGCGCCGGGATCCCGGATAACGGTCGACAATCTCGTCAGGGAGCTGGATGTCTCGCATACGCCGATCCGCGAGGCTCTTGGGCGGCTGGAGGGCGAGGGCCTGGTGATCAAGACCCATCTGATCGGCTATCGCGCCGCGGCGCAGATCACACGGCGGCGTTTTGACGAGCTTTACGAATTGCGCCTGTTGCTTGAGCCTGCCGCCGCGGCCAAGGCAGCGGCAGGCCTGGACGAGACCCGGCTGGCGGTCCTGCGGGAGGCCGCGGGGGTGATGACCCGCCGCGAGGGCAGGGACGAACGGCTCCGCTATTCGAACTTCGCCCGCCAGGATGCCATCTTCCATGACAAGATCATGGAGTTCGCGCAAAACGAGCTCATCCGCGAGACGCTGAACCACCAGCATACGCATTTTCACATTTTCCGCCTGATGTACCACTCGCGCGTAACCGAGGAGGCGCTCGACGAGCATGAGGCCATTCTTTCGGCTTTCGCTGCCGGCGACGCGACTGCCGCGCGAAAGGCGATGCGGGTGCACATCGAGAACTCACGCGACAGGCTCCTGCCTGCATTCGAGTAGGCAGTCATATGTCGCCAATGGCACGCGACAGCAGCCCCCGAAACACAAGCGTGACGGCGCGCCTTAGCCTGACAAACAACCAAGAGGAAGAACCATGCCAGCCAAAAAGATCCTGATGCTGACCGGAGAGTTCACCGAGGAATACGAAATCTTCGTCTATCAGCAGGCGATGGAGGCCGTAGGCCATACTATCCATGTCGTGTGTCCCGACAAAAATGCCGGAGACCGGATCAAGACCTCGCTGCACGACTTTGAGGGCGACCAGACCTACACGGAAAAGCCCGGACATTACGCGCTGATCAACAAGACGTTTTCCGAGGCGGAACGGCAGATTGCCCAGTATGATGCGGTCTATTGCGCCGGCGGCCGCGGGCCGGAATACATCCGCACCGACAAGCGCGTCCAGGCGATGGTGCGCCACTTCCACGAGGCCGAGAAGCCGATCTTCACGATCTGCCATGGTGTGCAGATCCTGATCGCGGTGGATGGTGTCGTGCGCGGCAAGAAAGTCGGCGCACTGGCGGCCTGTGAGCCGGAGGTCACCCTTGCGGGCGGCACCTATATCGACCTGTCACCCACCGACGCCTATGTGGACGGTACCATGGTTTCAGCCAAAGGATGGACCGCACTTGCCGCCTTCATTCGCGAGTGTCTCAAGGTGCTGGGTACGGAAATCCGCCACGACTAGGGCGATTTCCGGGAAAGGGCGTAGCGCTTGATCCGTTGTTCGGTGAGGAGTTCGCAGGGGAGACACCAGCAGCTTGATGCACCGCGATCAGGTCCATATCGATGTCAATATCGTTCGCGAGATGGTCTTCGGCCAGTTCCCGGAATATCGCCACGAGCGGATCGAGCAGGTAGGCGCGATTGGTACGGTCAATGCCATCTTCAGGATTGGATCGAGTGTAGCAGCAAGATTCCCCCTGCGCGCAATGGAGCCAGTCGCGTGCGCCAATATCCTGCGCAACGAGGCCGCAGCCATGACGGAGTTTGCTACGCATTCTCCGGTTGCCTGTCCTCGACCGATCGGGCTTGGTCAACCAGGCCCGCTCTATCCGTTACCGTGGGCAATGCAGACTTGGATAGAAGGTGACGTCGCCAAGCAAGATGGGCTCGCTGCTTCCACGGCCTTCGCACTGGATATCGCCAACCTGATTGCTTCGCTACGCGCAGCGAACACATATGGCCGTCGTTTTGATGGGCAAGGGAGGGGCGGCAGCCTTCATCAACATGACGACTGGATGTCGATCTGTTTCAAGAACAGCGAGGGGCTCCTGGACGTGTCTCGTCTCCGTCGCATTTGGGATCGGCTGCGTGAACTGCCGCAGTCCGGTCTCGACGTCATGAGCCACCGCGATCTTATTCCGGCGAACCTCCTCGTGCGAGGGGACCGCCTTGTTGGTGTGCTCGACACAGGCAGCTTCGGACCGGCCGATCCGGCCTTGGATCTTGTTGCCGCATGGCATCTGCTGGACCGCAGCCAGCGCGAAACCGTGCGTACCCATCTTGGATCAAGCGACGTCGAGTGGCAGCGCGGAGCGGCATGGGCTTTCCAACAGGCAATGGGCTTGGTCTGGTATTACCGGAGCACCAACCCCGCCATGAGTGCGCTTGGCCGCACCACGCTCTCCCGTATCATCGACGATGTGGAAGTCTGATCCGAACATGGGCGTTGGTCGGGTCAGTAATACCTCGAGCGGGTCGAAGGCATTGAGCCCGTTCCTTCTCGAACGCCGGGGACCAGCGTGGCTGGAGGTGATAAGCCGCGCCCGGCGCGCGGCGAAAACCCTACTCGGCAGGCGTCTCCGATGGCGCGTCTGCCGGCTCCGAAGGCTCGGCCGCGGCCCGGGGCTTGCGCGGTGAAAACAGCGACCTGACTGTGACGTAGAACACCGGCGTCAGGAACAGGCCGACGAAGGTGACGCCGAGCATGCCGGAGAACACCGCGGTGCCGAGCGACTGTCGCATTTCAGCGCCCGGGCCCGTTGCGATCATCAGCGGCACGACGCCGAGGATGAAGGCGAAGGCGGTCATCAGGATCGGCCGCAGCCTGAGCCGGCAGGCCTCGACGGCAGCCTCGGCGGCCGACAGGCCGCGTTCCTGCGCCTGCCGCGCGAATTCGACGATCAGGATCGCGTTCTTGGCGGCAAGCCCGATCAGCACGATCAGGCCGATCTGCACGAGGATGTTGTTGTCCAGCCCTCGGAACCACACGCCGAGCAACGCCGCGAGCACGCCGAGCGGCACCACCAGCACAATGGCGAACGGCAGCACCCAGCTTTCATATTGCGCCGCCAGCGCCAGGAACACGAACAGCACCGACAGCCCGAAGATATAGACAGCGGCATTGCCGGTGTTGCGCTCCTGATAGGCGAGTTCGGTCCATTCATAGGAGGTACCGGCCGGCAGTGTCGCTGCGGTTATCTTTTCCATCGATGCCAGCGCGTCGCCCGTGGAAACGCCGGGCGCGGCGTTGCCCTGCAGCGGCACCGAGACATACATGTTGTAGCGCTGGACCAGCGCCGGGCCGGTGACGTCGCGGATCTCGATCAACGTGCCGAGCGGAACCAGCGCCCCGGTCGCCGAGCGCACCTTCAGTTTCAAGATGTCGGCGCGATCGAGGCGGAACGCCTGGTCGGCCTGCGCCCGCACCTGGTAGACGCGCCCGAAAGCGTTGAAGTCATTGACGTAGGCGGTGCCCAGATTGATCGACAGCGTCTCGAAGATGTTGGGGATCGGCACGTTCAGGATGCGCGCCTTGTCGCGATCGATCGCCAGGAAGAATTGCGGGCTCGACGCGGAGAAGGTGGTGAACACACCCGTCAGCCCCGGCGTCTTGTTGGCCTTGCCGGCGATTTCGTAGGCAAGCGCCAGGATCTGCCGCATGTCGGCGCTGTTGCGTTCCTGGATCTGCAGCTTGAAGCCGCCGGCATTGCCGACGCCGCGGATCGGCGGCGGCGGCAGTGCGATAATGAAGGCTTCCTTGATGCTTTGCAGGCTGCCGAACAGATTGCCGATGACCTGGGTTGCCGACTGACCGGCTTTCAGCCGCTCGTCAAAGGGCCTGAACCTGGCGAAGATCACGCCTGCGTTGCTGGCGTTGGTGAAGGTCGCGCCGGAGAAGCCGGCGAAGGCGACGGCGTAGTCGACGCCTGGCGTTTTCTGGATGATCTGCGACGCCTGCTGGATGACGGCATCGGTCCTCGACAGCGAGGCGCCGTCCGGCAACTGGATGACGACGATCGCATAGCCCTGGTCGAGCGAGGGAATGAAACCGCGTGGCACCGTCTGCACCATGTAGACCGTGGCGTAGATCAGGGCCGCGAAAACGGCCAACATGGCGCCGATCGTTATCCACGAGCCGACCAGCACGCGGATGATGCTCGAATACCAATGGGCGAGCCTGTCGAAGCCGCGATTGAAGCCGTCGGCGAGCGCCCGGCCGAACCGCGCCAGGAAAAAGCGTGGCGGCGCCGCCGCGGCGTGGTGCGGCTTGAACAGCAGTGCGGCCAGCGCCGGCGAAAGCGTCAGCGAATTGAATGCCGAGATCGCCGTCGACACCGCGATGGTGATCGCAAACTGCAGGTAGAACTGTCCCGAAATGCCGGGGATGAAGGCTGTCGGTACGAACACGGCTATCAGCACCAGCGAGATCGCGATGACGGCCGTGCCGACTTCGTCCATGGTCAGGTGCGACGCCGGATTGGGCGCCAGCCCCGCGGCGATATTGCGCTCGACGTTTTCGACCACGACGATCGCATCATCGACGACGATGCCGATCGCAAGAACCAGGCCGAACAGCGTCAGCATGTTGAGCGAGAAGCCGGCGCCGTAAAGCACCGCCAGCGTGCCGATCAGCGACACGGGGATCGCCACGATCGGCACGATCGCCATGCGCCAGGATTGCAGGAAGACGATGATGACGATGATGACCAGCACCATCGCCTCGAGGATCGTCTTGTAGACCTCCTGGATCGACTCGGCGACGAACTCGGTCGGATTGTAGACGATGTCGTAGCTCAACCCCTTCGGGAAGTCGGCTGAAAGCTCCTTCATCTTGTCCTGGATCTCCTCGGCTGCGGCGAGCGCATTGGTGCCCGGCCGCTGGAAGATGGCGAGCGCCACCGCCGGTTTGCCGTTGAGATAGGAGTTGGTGACGTAATCCTTGGCGCCGAGCTCGATGCGTGCCACGTCCTGCAGCGAGATCAGGCGGCCGTCCTCGGTCGATTTGACGATCACGTATCGGAAGTCGCGTGCGTCGTCGAAGCGGCCTTGCGTGGTGACCGTGTACTGGAACGCCGCGCCGGTGTTGGTCGGCGGCGCGCCGATCGAGCCGCCCGACACCTGCACGTTCTGGTCGCGCAGCGCCTGCACCACATCGCCAGAGGTCATCCCCAGGGCCGACAGTTTTTCCGGATCGAGCCAGATGCGCAGCGAATATTCGCGTTCGCCGAAGATGATGAGGTCCCCGACGCCGTCCAGCCTGAGCAGTATGTCGCGCACCCGCGAGCGCGCGTAGTTCGAGACGTATAGCTGGTCGTATGTATTGTCGGGCGACAGCATGTGCACGACCATCATCAGGTCGGGCGAGCTCTTGGTGGTGGTGATGCCGAGGCGGCGGACTTCTTCGGGCAGGCGCGGCTCGGCGACCGACACGCGGTTCTGCACCAGCACCTGTGCCTGGTCGAGATCGGTGCCCAGCTTGAAGGTGATGGTCAGCGCCATCGCCCCGTCGCCCGACGAATAGGACGACATGTAGAGCATGCCCTCGACGCCATTGATCTCCTGCTCGATCGGCGTTGCCACGGTCGCTGCGACCGTCTCTGCGTCGGCGCCCGGATACTGCGCGCGAACGACGATGGTCGGCGGCGCGATCTCGGGATATTGCGCGACCGGCAGCTGGGTATAGGCAATCCCGCCGAGGATCAGCAGGACGATCGAAACGACCGATGCGAAGATCGGACGGTCGACGAAGAAATGGGCGAACCTCATTGCTGCAACCCGGCGGTTTCGACCTTGGGCGGCAACGTCACCATCTCGACCTTCACCTTGGTGCCGGGCCTGGCGTGCATCAGCCCGTTGACGATGATCGTCTCGTTGCCGGTCAGGCCCGAGCGGATCACCCGGTAGCCGTCGAGAAGCGGGCCGGTGCGCACGGGCTTTGCCGACACCATGCCGGCCTCATCCACCAGGAACACGATCCGGCGATCCTGATCGGCGCCGATCGCCTCATCGGGCACCAGCACGCCGCTGTGCGGCAGAGACCCCGGCACGTTGATGCGCCCGAACATGCCTGGCTGGAGAACGCCGTCGGCGTTGGGAAACGTTGCACGCACCCGCATGGTGCCGGTCGCGTTGTCGATGCGGTTCTCGGCAAAATCGAGCTTGCCCTTGAACACCGCCTCCGCGCGGTCGGCGACGCGAACCACCACCTCGAGCCCGCCGGCGCCTTCCTGCATCGAGCCGCCGCGCTCCTTGGCGTCGCGGGCGTAGCTGAAATACAGGCGCTCATCGACGTCGAAATAGAAGTCGATCGGATCGCGCGTAACGATGGTCGTCAGCAAGGTGGAATCCGGCTGCACGAGGTTGCCGACCGACACAAGCCGGCGGTCGATGCGGCCGGACAAGGGCGCCTTGATCTCGGTGAATTCCAGATTCAGGCTGGCCGACGTCAGCGCAGCCGTCGCGCCCTGCATCTGCGCCTGCGCCGAAAGGTATTCCCGCCGGCGGTCGTCGACCGTCGCGGCCGAGATGTTGCCGGTCTTGGCCAGTTCGTCGGCGCGATCGAGCTGCATCTTTGAGAATTCGAGAAGACTCTTGGCGACGTCCACTTGCGATTTGGCGGCATCATAAGCCGCCTGGTACGGACGCTGGTCGATGGTGAAGAGCAGGTCGCCCTTGTTGACCAGTGCGCCGTCCTGGAAGCTGACCTTGTCCAGATAGCCGCTGACGCGCGAGCGGATGGCGACCTGGTCGACGGCGTCGAAGCGCCCGACGAACTCGTCGTCTTCGACGATTTCACGAACCACCGGCTTGGCCGCCGTCACCACGGGCAGCTGCTGGTCTTGCGCAAATGCAGTGCTGCTGAAAGCCATGCCGAAGAGGAATGCCGCCGACACGGCGGCGCGGGAAAGCCAGCCGGCCGATCGACGGGGTCGCCCGCCCGCGTCGCGGTGCAACTGTCTATTGCCTGGGGTGTCCATTTGCGTCCTCACTCGCTGGACCCGGAGGTCGGTTGATCCGCTTTTACATTCAGGCTTTCGTCGAGATCAGAGCACTGCAGTGTTGTGCATAGCAACATGATAATTTTCCATGTGGGCCGAAATGTCCACCCTCTGGCTGCCCGCCATCCGCCACTGGCCTTGGTCAAACGTTAAAGCCGCCATTCCGCTCTGCATCATCTCTTGTCTGCGGCGTTCTCCTGCCGCCTAGAAAGCGGTCCAGTCGGCAAGACAGACCACCCCGCGGCGAATGACGAGTGCATTGGCGAGAGGCAAAATGGTTCCGTCCGCAAACCTTGGAACAATCTTGCAGCCATACGGTTTCTACCGTCGAAGGAGACGCTCCATGTTTAGATTCCTTATCCACCTCGGCGCGATTTATGCGGCATTCCAGATCGGAAGAGAGTTCGGCCGCAAGGAGACCGAAGTCATGCTCTTGCCGCCCGTTGACTATGAGCGGCGCCCGACATTGAGAAACGAAGCTGAGTTCGGAGAGCTTTAGGACCTCTCGATCCTCTGGGTGATTGCCGTGGTCGCCGCTTCGACGACAAGGTTGGGAGGGTCCCGGTCCGGTTGAGAGAGGCGCACTCGTCAGATAGCGAGAGGCAAAAGTGCAAAACTCATGTATGCGCTACACCTAACATTGCGCGCCGGGCGGATGGGTCTAATCATCTACGGCAACGCGGGGGAATGCGGTGGTTGCCAATCGTCGAAACGACATCCCATCGTCTGAGCGAGGGCTAGGACGCATTCTAGCGGCCGGGACCGCCCATCCGCGCACGGCTCTGCCCACCGTCGCAACTGTCGTCACGACGGTTGCTGCGCTGTATTTCGGTCGCGAGGTTTTTCTCCCGATTGCAATCGCATTGCTCTTGACCTTTGCGCTGGCGCCGGTTGTTGCCGGGCTGAAACGCGCCGGCCTGCCTCGGCTGCCCGCAGTTCTTCTCAGCGTAATTGGCGCGTTCGCGGCTCTGGGCCTGTTCAGCTTCATTGTTGCGACGCAGGTGAGCGAGCTTGCCCAGAACATTTCGGCCTACCAGGCTAATATTCTGACCAAAGTCCGTTCGCTCAAGGAAACGGGCGTCGGCGGCGGCATCATTGCAAGGCTGAGCGGCGTTATCGAGCGTGTCGGTCAGGAGATTGATAAGCAGGAGGTGCCGCCGCCCGTAACCGACAAGCCCCGGCGCGAGCCGGTTCCGGTCGAGATCGTGGCGCGCGAGCGACCTCTCGAGGTCTTGCAGAACATTATCGGACCATTGATCAGCCCGCTGGCCTCGGCGGGCCTGATCATCATCGTGGTCATCTTCATGTTGCTGGAGCGGGAGGATCTGCGCGACCGGTTCATCCGCCTGGTCGGTTACGGAGATCTCCACCGCACGACAGAAGCATTGCAGGACGCTGGCAAGCGGGTCGGTCGCTATCTGCTGATGCAGATGGTGGTCAACATTGTCTACGCCATCCCCATTGCGATCGGGCTTTGGGTGCTCGGCATTCCCAACGCGCTGCTGTGGGGATTGCTGGCACTGGCGCTTCGCTTCGTTCCCTATATCGGCCCCGTGATAGGCGCGCTGCTGCCATTGTTCCTCGCCTTGGCCGTGGCACCCGGCTGGTCGCTCGTGCTGTGGACCGCTGCACTGTTCATCGTGATGGAACTGGTAACCGGCAATGTCGTCGAACCGTGGCTCTACGGTTCGCGCACGGGACTTTCCCCTTTGGCTATCATCGTTGCTGCGATCTTCTGGACATGGCTGTGGGGGCCGCTCGGCCTGGTCCTCTCGACGCCGCTGACGGTTTGTCTCGTCGTCCTCGGCCGACACGTTCCGCAGTTCGAATTTCTCGACGTTCTGTTTGGCAACGAGCCTGTGCTCGAACCTCACGCCCGGCTCTATCAGCGTCTCCTGGCCGGCGATCCCGACGAAGCCACCGACCATGCCGAGGAAATCCTCGAGGAGAAGTATCTGATCGATTTCTACGACAAGGTCGCCATTCCCGCACTCCTGTTGGGCGAGCAGGACCGTATGCGTGGCGTAATGGGCGATCAGCAGCAGAGGCAGGTGGCGGCGAGCGCCCAGATCCTCGTCGCAAATCTCGCCGAGGATGCACTGGAAGAGGCAAGCGAGGAAGATGAGCCTGCAGCCACCGCGGAAGGGAGCGTAAACACGGAACTGGATGGCGTCGAAGCGGACGAGATCGAGCTGCCCGATGGCAAGGACATGTCGGTGCTTTGTGCCGGCGGTCGCGGGGAACTCGATGATGCCGCTGCCGCCATGCTCGCTCAGGTGCTGGAGGTGCAAGGTGCAACAGTGGCGAAGGCGAGTTTCGTCGATATGGAGCCGGCAGCTATTCGCCGTCTCGAGCTCGAAACCATCGACACCGTCGTGGTCGGCTTCCTGAACCGGGACTCCCTCATGCACGCACGCTTTCTGGTCCGCCGACTGAAACGCGCCAAGGCAGGATTGAGAATTGGGATTGTGTTCTGGTCGGACGCGGACGCAGGCGATCAAGAAGGGCCAGCTCTGGCCGCCGAAATCAGCGCCGATTTTGTAGCAAACGGCATGGTCAACGCTGTGCTTGGTGCGCTCTCTCCAGCGCCGGCCGTTCCTCTCAAAGTCGTCTCGAAACGGCGCGATCGACGCCGTCCGGCCCCTCGAAAACGAGCCACGGCTCAGGCGACCGCTGCAACGGCCTAGCTACGAATTCATGTGTCAGGCTGCTGCGCCGGCGCTGGAATGTCAGGTTCTGTCGGGGGTGAGCCAATGATGCGCGGCTCGCGATCGTGCTGAGGTCCCGCAACCAAATAGCAAAAGGCCTGCCTTGTGCGGGCCGTCTTGGTTTGTGATCATGCGAAAGGTAAGGGGCAGGGAGTCAGTTCCCCGTGAACCCCCGTAGACAGGAGCCATCGTGGACGCCAGACCCAATTCCCCTGAGGCACGTGACATCCGCTACCACCTGCATGGCTATACCAACGCCCGCAAACATCAAGAGTCGGGTCCGCTCATCATCGAAAAGGGCGATGGCATCTATGTCGAGGACCTGGCCGGCAATCGATACATCGAAGCGATGGCGGGCTTGTGGAGCGTAGCCGTCGGATTCTCGGAAAAGCGGCTGGTCGACGCCGCCACGCGGCAGATGTCGAAGCTGCCCTACTATCACGACTTTGGTTCGAAATCGCATTCGCCGCTTGTCGACCTGGCCGAGAAGCTGGTCCAGATGGCGCCGGTTCCGATGAGCAAGGCGTATTTCACCAATTCGGGCTCCGAGGCCAACGACACGGCGATGAAGATGATCTGGTACCGGTCGAATGCGCTCGGCCAGCCACTTCGCAAGAAGATCATCAGCCGCAAACGCGGCTATCACGGCGTGACGATTGCCTCGGCCAGCCTGACCGGGCTGCCCAACAACCATCTTTCATTCGATTTGCCGATCGCCAACGTGCTCCATACATCGGTTCCGCATTACTGGCGTGATGCCGAGCCGGGTGAAGGCGAAGAACAGTTCTCGAGCCGTCTTGCCGATGATCTGGAGACGCTGATCCTCGCCGAGGGACCCGAGACCATCGCCGCCTTTTTCGGCGAGCCGATCATGGGCGCGGGCGGGGTCATCGTTCCTCCGGCAGGCTATTGGGAGAAGGTCCAGGCGGTGCTGTCGAAATACGACATCCTGCTCGTCGCCGACGAGGTCATCTGCGGCTTTGGCCGGACAGGCGAGATGTTCGGCTCGCAGACCTTCGACATCAAGCCCGACATTATGGTGCTGTCTAAGCAGATCTCGTCGTCGTATCTGCCGATATCGGCGCTGCTTATCAATGAGAAGGTGTTCGAGCCAATCGCGGACGAGAGCGACCGCATCGGTACGTTCGGACATGGCTTCACGGGCGGCGGCCATCCCGTCGCCGCGGCCGTGGCGCTGGAGAATCTCAAGCTGATCGAGGAGCGCGACCTTGTCGGCAACGCGCGTAGGGTCGGTGCGCACATGCAGGCACGGTTGCGCAAGCTCGCTTCGCATCCGCTCGTCGGAGAGGTGCGTGGTGTGGGTCTGATTGCCGCCGTCGAACTGGTCGCCGACCGGACCAGCAAGGCGCCGTGGGGGAAGCCCGCCGCACTTGGCGGACTGGTCAACGGGTTCCTGCAGCAGAACGGGGTGATCTCGCGCAACATGAGCGATGCGATTGCCTTCTGCCCGCCGCTCATCATTACCGAGGCCCAGGTCGATACGTTGATCGATGCTTTCGAGCGATCGCTCGCCGCCGCTATGCCGTACGTTCGGCCGCCGGACTGAAACAAGGTCTGTGATTGCAGGCGAGTCTTGATGTGCCCACCATCGTCATCGAGCGACGTGCGGGCAGAAGAAGTAATCCTGCCCGTGTGGTTTGGTCCAACTGTCCGAACCATGCCGCATTGCACAATTTTTCTACTTAAGCAGAATGCCACGCATGATCCGCGCTCCACTCGCCGTCCTGGTGATCGATGAAAACCGCATCCGTGCCTCGATCATCGAGGCAGGCTTGCGTGAGGCCGGGCATGAGCGGGTGACAGTTATCCATGATGTGACCGGCATCGCACGCCGCATTGCCGAGATCGAGCCGGATGTCATCGTCATCGATCTCGAAAATCCGAACCGCGACATGCTGGAAAGCATGTTCCAGCTTTCACGCGCTGTGAAGCGGCCGATCGCCATGTTCGTCGACCGCTCCGACGAGGCCTCGATCGAAGCGGCGGTCGATGCCGGCGTGTCGGCCTATGTCGTCGACGGTCTCAGGCAGGAGCGCGTCAAGCCGATCCTCGACATGGCGGTCAGCCGTTTCAACGCTTTCTCGCGCATGGCGCGCGAACTGGAAGAGGTTCGCGGCGAACTCGAGAGCCGCAAGGTGATCGATCGCGCCAAAGGCATATTGATGAAATCGCGCGGCCTGACCGAAGAGGCCGCCTACACGCTGCTGCGCAAGACGGCGATGAACCAGAACCGCAAGATCAGCGACATCGCCCAGAGCCTGGTGACCGCCGCGGGTCTGCTGGGACCGATGGGGGACGAATGAGCATGACTGCTGCGCATCAGATCACCGCCGGGTTCATGCCGCTTTTCGACAGCGCCGTGCTGGTCGCTGCCCGCGAGTTGGGTTTCGCCGCCCGCGAAGGGGTGGAACTCAAGCTGCAGCGCGAGACATCCTGGGCCAACATCCGCGACCGCATCGCCATTGGCCATTTCGACGTTGCCCATATGCTGGGGCCGATGCCGCTTGCCTGCAGCCTTGGCCTGACGCCGCTCGCCTCCGACACCGTCGTGCCGTTCTCCTTGGGCCTTGGCGGCAACTGCGTCACCGTCTCCAACGCGGTCTGGGGCGGCATGGCAGCACATGGCGCCGAGCCGGATCTCGACCCGGCGCGCGCCGGAGCAGCACTTGGCGCATTTATCAGCGAGCGGGCAGCAACCGGCCGAGAGCCGCTGCGCTTTGCCGTCGTGCACCCGCATTCCGGGCACAATTACGAACTGCGCTACTGGCTTGCCGCCTGCGGCATCGATCCGCAGCGCCAGATCGAGATCGTCATCGTGCCGCCACCCTTCATGGCCGACGCCCTGGCCACTGGGCGCATCGACGGCTATTGCGTCGGCGAACCCTGGAACAGCGCCGCGGTCGCCGCCGGCACCGGCCATATCGTCACCGTCAAGGCGCTGCTGTGGAAGAACAGCCCAGAGAAGGTGATCGGCGCGCGCCAGGCCTGGGCCGAGGAAAATCCGCAGGCGCTGGCGGCGCTTCTGAGAGCGCTGCATCATTCCGCCCGCTGGTGTCAGGATGCGGCAAACCGAGCGGATCTGGCCTCGTTGATGGCGGAGCCTCGCTTCCTCGGCCAACCGTCGGCGATCCAGATGCCTGTCCTCACCGGACATCTCCAGCTTGGCGGCGGCGCGGAGCGGACGGTCGAGGATTTCTTCGTGCCGTTCGACAAGGCGGCGAACTTTCCGTGGAAGAGCCATGCGCTGTGGTTCTACACGCAGATGGTGCGCTGGGGCGACATCGCGCACACTCCGGAAAACCTCGCCATCGCCAGCAATTGCTACCGGCCCGACCTCTACCGCGCGGCGCTGAAGCCGCTTGGCGTGGCGCTGCCCGGCGCCAACGCCAAGGTCGAGGGCGCGCTGAAGACGTCAACGCCGGTCGGCTCGGCGGGGGCGAGCTTGGTGCTCGGCCCGGACGGCTTCTTCGACGGCCAGATCTTCGATCCCGATAAGATCGACGCCTACATTGCCAGCCAGAAATCGGGCCTGCTCCGGGCCTGATCATTTTCACGCCATTCTTGTGCATTGCACAAAAAATGTGCGTGCAAATTCTCTAGTGAACAATCTTTGGCCTCCCAGCCCTATGAGCCGGCGTGATGGGAATCGCTTCGAATTGCTGATTTCATTGATGTTTTGTCACTTGTTCAAAACTGGCACGGTTCCTGCTTTGAAATAATCAGGCCCTCACGGGTCACGGAACAGGCGTCCAATGGCGGGCGCCAAAAGGCAAAGCTGCCGCTCAGGTCTACACGCGATCCCGGATGTACGGACGCGAGGCCTGGACGGCAGCTTTTTTGTTTTGAGCCAATCGACGGCGCCCTCGCTTTCAACCGGAGACGACGATGAAGAAGACGATGAAGCAATGGATCGGGACGGGCACGTCGCTCAAGGATGTGACGCGTCGCGATTTTCTTGTCAGCAGTGCTATGACCGCCGGCCTGTTCATAGCGGCTCGCAAGCTCTTTCCCTCGGGCGCCTATGCCGCCACCGCTGCTCCGGAAGTCACCGGCGCCAAGCTCGGCTTCATCGCGCTGACCGATGCGGCACCTCTGATGATCGCCAAGGAGAAGGGGTTGTTCGCCAAACACGGCATGCCCGATGTCGAGGTGCTGAAGCAGGCCTCTTGGGGCGCGACGCGTGACAATCTCATGCTCGGCGGCGAAGCCAACGGCATCGACGGAGCCCACATCCTGACGCCGCTGCCTTACCTGATGCACACTGGCAAGGTGACGCAGAACAACCAGCCTATGCCGATGGCGATCGTGGCGCGGCTCAATTACGACTGCCAGGGCATTTCGGTGGCGCAGGAATATGCCGCCACCGGCGTCGGCCTTGATGCTTCCAAGCTGAAGGATGCCTTCGCCGCCAAGAAGGCGGCCGGCAAGGAAGTGAAGGCCGCCATGACCTTCCCCGGTGGTACTCACGATCTGTGGCTGCGCTACTGGCTGGCTGCCGGCGGCATCGATCCCGACAAGGACGTCTCGACCATCGTCGTGCCGCCGCCGCAGATGGTCGCCAACATGAAGGTCGGCAACATGGACGTCTTCTGCGTCGGTGAGCCGTGGAACGAACAGCTCGTCCACCAAGGCGTCGGTTTCACTGCCGCCACCACGGGCGAGTTGTGGAAGGGCCATCCCGAAAAGGCGCTCGGCCTGCGCGCCGAATTCATCGACAAATACCCGAACGCAACCAAGGCGATCGTGATGGCCGTCATGGAGGCCCAGCAATGGTGCGAGGCCAGCGAGAACAAGGACGAAATGGCCGCCATCATCGGCAAGCGGCAGTGGATGAACGTGCCTGCCGCCGACATTATCGGCCGCCTCAAGGGTGACATCAACTACGGTAACGGCCGGGTCGCCACCGCCACCGGTCTCTACATGAAATTCTGGAAGGGCGGCGTCTCCTACCCCTACAAGAGCCACGACAGCTGGTTCCTCGCAGAAAACATCCGTTGGGGAAAATTCGCGCCGACAACCGACATCAAGGCGCTGGTCGATCAGGTCAACCGCGAGGATATTTGGCGCGAGGCGGCCAGGGACCTCGGCGTCGCAGCGGCCGATATTCCGGCGTCGTCGTCGCGTGGTGTCGAGACCTTCTTCGACGGCAAGATCTTCGATCCGGCAAATCCGTCCGCCTATCTCGACAGCCTGAAGATCAAGGCGTTGGCCTAGGCCGGCGCAAACGGCGCAAGCCGTTTGTCGCCGCCAGCGCAACGGCGCCTTCGCACCGTTCTCGCTCGCACCACCCAAGGAGCTTTCCCAGACATGTCGATCCAGACTATCGAGGACACCAAGTTGAAGGCGTTTCCCGCCAAACCGGCTGCGGTGATCGCTTTCACCGCCAAGGCGCGGCGCCGCTTCGACCCGATCGCCATTGCCGGGAGATTGGCCACCGCCCTGGTGCCGCCGGTCATTGTCATCGTATTCATGCTGGTCGTCTGGCAGATCGCCTGCTCGTCGCCGACCGCAAGCCTGCCGCCGCCCAGCCAGGTCTGGAACGAGGCCTATGATCTGATAGCCCATCCGTTCTTCAACAATGGCCCCCAGGATATCGGGCTGGCGTGGCGGGCGCTGATCTCGCTGCAGCGCGTCGCCATCGGCTTTGGCCTGGCCGCGGTCGTCGGCATCGCGCTCGGCGCGCTGGTCGGCCAGTCGATCTGGGCGATGCGTGGCCTCGACCCGGTGTTCCAGATTCTGCGCACCGTACCGCCGCTGGCCTGGCTGCCTCTGTCACTGGCTGCATTCCGCGATTCCAGCCCGTCGGCGCTGTTCGTCATCTTCATCACCTCGATCTGGCCGATCATCATCAACACCGCCGTCGGTGTGCGCAACATCCCGCAGGATTGCCGCAACGTCTCGCGCATCCTGCGGCTCAACCAGTTCGAATTCTTCGTCAAGATCATGGTGCCGGCGGCCGCACCATACATCTTCACCGGCCTGAGGATCGGCATTGGTCTGTCCTGGCTCGCCATCGTCGCCGCCGAAATGCTGACCGGCGGCGTCGGCATCGGCTTCTTCATCTGGGACGCCTGGAACTCATCGCGGCTGCCCGACATCATCGTCGCGCTGGCCTATATCGGCGTCACCGGCTTCTGCCTCGACCGCCTGGTCGCGGCGGTCGGCGCTTTCGTCACCCGCGGCACAACGGCAAAGTGAGGAGAGGGTGATGAAAGCCTATCTGAAGCTCGACCATATCGACAAATCCTTCGCCCGCGGGAGCCAGGTCAGCGAGGTGCTGAAGGACATCAGGCTGGCCATCGATAAGGGCGAATTTGTCTCGATCATCGGTCATTCCGGCTGCGGCAAGTCGACCTTGCTAAACCTCATCGCCGGGCTGGCCAAAGTTTCCGCCGGCGCCGTGCTGCTCGAAGACAAGGAGGTCGACAGTCCCGGACCCGAACGCGCCGTGGTGTTCCAGAACCACAGCCTGCTGCCGTGGCTGACTGTCTACGAGAACATCAGTCTGGCGGTATCGAAGGTCTTCGGACGTTCAAAGAGCAAAGCCGAACGACATGACTGGATCATGCGCAATCTCGATCTTGTGCAGATGGCGCATGCAAGGGACAAGCGGCCGGCCGAAATATCGGGCGGCATGAAGCAGCGTGTCGGCATTGCCCGCGCTCTCGCCATGGAACCAAAGATCCTGCTGCTCGATGAGCCCTTCGGTGCGCTCGACGCGCTGACCCGCGCCCATCTGCAAGACGCGGTGATGGACATCCATTCCAGGCTTGGCTCGACGACGATCATGATCACCCATGATGTCGACGAGGCGGTGCTGTTGTCCGACCGTATCGTCATGATGACCAATGGCCCGGCGGCGACCATCGGTGAGGTGCTTGCTGTGCCGCTGGCCCGGCCGCGCCGACGCGTCGAACTCTCTTCGGATCGGGCCTTCCTGCGCTGCCGCGAGGCGGTGCTGAAGTTCCTCTACGAACGCCACCGCTTCGTCGAAGCCGCGGAGTAACGTTATGAGCGAAAGACTCGTCATCATCGGCAACGGCATGGCCCCGGGGCGCATGCTGGAGCACCTTTTCGAGCAAGCGCCCGGGCGCTACCAGGTCACCATTTTCAACGCCGAGCCGCGGGTGAACTACGACCGCATCATGCTGTCGCCGGTGCTGTCGGGCGAAAAGGCATTTGAGGAGATCATCATCCACGGCGACGGCTGGTACATCGCCAACGGCATCACCCTCTACAAGGGTCACAAGATCATCGCCATCGACCGGGCGGCGAAGACCGTTACGTCCGATCACGGCGTCACCGAGCCCTACGACAAGCTCGTCATCGCCACCGGCTCGGTGCCGTTCATCATTCCGGTGCCCGGCCATGATCTGCCGGGTGTGCTGACCTATCGCGACCTCGACGACGTGCAGGCGATGATGCTTGCCGCGCAGTCGCGCGCCAAGGCCGTGGTCATCGGCGGCGGCCTGCTCGGTCTGGAGGCGGCGGCCGGCCTCAACGCCCAAGGCATGGACGTCACCGTGCTGCATGTCATGCCGACACTGATGGAGCGCCAGCTCGATCCAGCAGCCGGTTATCTCCTGCAGCGCGCCGTCGAGGAGCGCGGCATCAAGGTCATCACCAAGGCCAACACCCAGGCGATCACCGGCAACGGCAAGGTCGGCCAAGTGGAACTGGCCGACGGCACCGTCATTCCGGCAACGCTGGTGGTCATGGCGGTCGGCATCAGGCCGAATTCGGCGTTGGCGAAACAGGCCGGCATCGCCGTCAATCGCGGCATCGTCGTCGACGCCGGCATGCGCAGCAACGACCCCGATATCTATGCACTCGGTGAATGCGCCGAGGTCAACGGCCAGGTCTATGGGCTGGTAGCACCCCTCTACGAGATGGCGCGCGTTGCCGCCAGCCAGCTTGCAGGCAACGAGGCCGCTGCCTTCGTCCATTCGGACACGCCGACCAAGCTCAAGGTCACCGGCATCGAGCTGTTCTCACTCGGTGACTTCGCCGATGGCGACGACCGCCAGGAGATCGTGCTGCGTGACGCTTCGGCCGGTGTCTACAAGCGCCTGGTGCTCAAGGACGACCGCATCATCGGCACCGTGCTCTATGGTGAGACGGCAGACGGCGCCTGGTTCAACGACCTCAAGAAGAAGCAGACCGATATTTCGGAGATGCGCGACACGCTGATCTTCGGCCAGGCATACCAGGGGGGTGCCCCGCTGGACCCTATGGCGGCCGTTGCAGCCTTGCCGGATGATGCGGAAATCTGCGGCTGCAACGGCGTTTGCAAGGGCAAGATCACCGGCGCGATTTCAGGCAAAGGCCTGACTTCGCTCGACGATGTGCGCGCCCACACCAAGGCGTCGGCCTCCTGCGGCTCTTGCACCGGGCTGGTCGAGAAACTGATGGTGCTGACCATTGGCGACAAATACAACCCGGCCGCCGTACAGCCGATGTGCGGCTGCACCACGCTCGGCCATGACGAGGTTCGGCGGCTGATCATCGCCAAGAGCCTGAGGACCATTCCGGCCGTCATGCAGGAGCTGGAATGGACGACCTCCTGCGGCTGCGCCAAATGCCGGCCAGCGCTCAACTACTATCTCGTCTGCGACTGGCCGGATGATTACGCCGACGACTATCAGTCGCGCTTCATCAACGAGCGCGTCCACGCCAACATCCAGAAGGACGGCACCTATTCGGTGGTGCCCCGCATGTGGGGCGGCGTGACAAACGCCGCGGAACTGCGCGCCATCGCCGATGTCGTCGACAAGTTCGAGATCCCCATGGTCAAGGTCACGGGCGGCCAGCGCATCGATATGCTGGGTATCCGCAAGGAGGACCTGCCGGCGGTGTGGGCCGATCTCGGTCAGGCGGGCTTCGTCTCCGGCCATGCCTATGCCAAGGGGTTGCGCACGGTGAAGACCTGCGTCGGCTCCGACTGGTGCCGCTTCGGCACGCAGGATTCGACGGGACTCGGCATCCGCATCGAGAAATTCATGTGGGGCTCGTGGACGCCGGCCAAGGTCAAGATGGCGGTGTCGGGGTGCCCGAGGAATTGCGCCGAGGCGACCTGCAAGGATGTCGGCGTCATCTGCGTCGACAGTGGCTACGAGATTCACTTCGCCGGTGCGGCCGGCCTCGACATCAAGGGCACCGAGGTGCTCGGCCTTGTGAAGACAGAAGACGAGGCGCTGGAGCATATCGTGGCGCTGACGCAGATGTATCGCGAGCAGGGCCGCTATCTCGAGCGCATCTACAAATGGGCAAAGCGCATCGGCATTCCCGAGATCAAGCGCCAGATCATGGACGATGGCGAGAAGCGCAAGGCCTATTACGAGCGCTTCGTCTTCAGCCAGAAATTCGCCCAGGTCGACCCGTGGTCGGAGCGCGTCTCCGGAAAGGACAAGCACGAGTTCAGGCCGATGGCCTCGGTCGGGTTTGCGCAGGCGGCGGAGTGATGGAGATGAACTGGATTGCAATCGGCGCCATGTCCGACATCCCTCGCCGTGGCGCGCGTTGCGTCGACACGCCGGAAGGCAAGATCGCCGTCTTCCGCACGGCGGACGATCAGGTTTATGCCATCGACGACCATTGCCCGCACAAGGGGGGGCCGCTCAGCCAGGGCATCGTCCATGGCGCGGCGGTGACCTGTCCCCTGCACAATTGGGTGATCTCGCTGGAGACGGGCAGGGCGCTCGGCGCCGATGAGGGCGCGGTGCGCACCATTCCCGTCAGGATTGAGGGCGAGCGTCTGTTCATCGCGCTCGAAGCGCTTGCCAGCCGCGCGGCCTGAAAAATGGAGATTGACGCAGCGCGCGAGGTGAGGACCACCTGCCCCTATTGCGGGGTGGGTTGCGGCGTGCTGGCGAAGGTCGCCGCGGACGGCGAAGTCAGCGTCCGCGGCGACCCCGATCACCCGGCGAATCTCGGCCGGCTTTGCTCCAAGGGCTCGGCCCTGGCCGAAACCATCGACCTCGACGGCAGGCTGCTGTACCCAGAAATCAACGGTCGCCGCGCCGGTTGGGACGAGGCGCTCGACCGCGTCGCCTCGACCTTCTCGCAAACCATTGCCGAGTACGGTCCGGACTCGGTCGCCTTCTATGTCTCCGGCCAATTGCTGACCGAAGACTACTATGTCGCCAACAAGCTGATGAAAGGCTTCATCGGCTCGGCCAACATCGACACCAATTCCCGCCTCTGCATGGCCTCATCGGTGGCCGGCCACCGCCGCGCCTTCGGCTCCGACACGGTGCCAGGCACCTACGAGGATCTCGAGCTCGCCGATCTCGTCGTGCTGGTCGGCTCCAACCTCGCCTGGTGCCATCCCGTGCTCTACCAGCGCATCGCTGCGGCGCGGGAAAAGCGGCCCGACATGAAGATTGTGCTGGTCGACCCGCGCCGCACCATGACTGCCGACATCGCCGACATGCATCTGGCGATCGCGCCGGATGGCGATGTCGCTTTGTTCACGGGTCTGCTCGCCTATCTCGGCCAGCACAACGCGCTCGACCGCGGCTACATCTCGGCGCACACCGCCGGTTTCGGCCAAGCCCTTTTTGCCGCCTCGAAACTCGACCTTGCCGGTGTCGCAGCCGCCACCGGCCTCAGCGAGGATGAGCTCACCCGTTTCTACAGCCTGGTCTCGGTCACCGCGAAGACCGTGACCGTCTACAGCCAGGGCGTTAACCAATCATCGTCCGGCACCGACAAGGTCAACGCCATCATCAACTGCCATCTCGCCACCGGCCGCATTGGCAAGCCAGGAGCAGGGCCGTTCTCGGTGACCGGCCAGCCCAACGCCATGGGTGGCCGCGAGGTCGGCGGCATGGCCAACATGCTGGCCGCTCATATGGAGATCGAAAACCCTGAGCACCGTGGCCGCGTGCAGCGCTTCTGGAACGCGCCGGCCGTGGCGCAAAAGCCCGGCCTGAAGGCGGTCGAGATGTTTCAGGCGCTGGCCGACGGGCGCATCAAGGCGCTGTGGATCATGGCCACCAATCCGGTCGATTCGATGCCGGACGCCGATGCCGTCGAAGCGGCAATCATGGCCTGCCCCTTCGTCGTGGTGTCCGACGTGTTGGCCAGGACCGACACGGTCCGCCATGCCCATGTCCGGTTGCCCGCCGCCGCATGGGGCGAGAAGGACGGTACCGTCACCAATTCAGAGCGCCGCATCTCACGCCAGCGGGCATTTCTGGGCCTGCCGGGCGAAGCGCGGCCGGACTGGAAGATCATTGCTGAAGTCGGCAGACGGATGGGCTTTGGCGCGGCGTTTGCGCACGAGGCGCCCTGGGAGGTCTTCGCCGAACACGCCGCGCTGTCAGGCTTTGAGAATGATGGTGCGCGGGATTTCGATATTGGCGCTTATCGTGCTCTTGGGGAAGAAGGCTACGGCACGCTGGAGCCGTTCCAATGGCCGGCGCCGAGTTCCCAGAAGACCGCACCTGGTCCCTCCATCACCCGTTTCTTCGCCGACGGCAATTTCTACACGCCCGACCGCAAGGCGCGCTTCGTCGGCATTCGAGCCGCCACGGAAATCCGCACCAATCCGGACTATCCGCTCATCCTCAACACCGGTCGGGTCCGCGATCACTGGCACACCATGACGCGGACCGGCAAAAGCGCGCGTCTGTCGCAGCACATCGCCGAGCCCTTCGTCGAAATCCATCCGACGGATGCACAGCAACACGGCATTGGCGACGCCGACATCGTGCGCATCTCCAGCCCGCGCGGCGAGGTGCTGGTGCGCGCAATGATCACGTCCCGCCAGCGCCGTGGCAGTCTGTTTGCGCCGATGCATTGGACCGACCAGTTCGCCGCCAGGGGCCGGCTCGACGCGCTCACTGCGCCGCTGACTGATCCTGTTTCCGGCCAGCCGGCGCTAAAACATGTCGCGGCCCACATCGAGAAATTTGCGGCAAGGGCCTTTGGTTTCGCCGTGATGCGCCGGCGGCCAGCGATGGTTGACGCGGCTTATTGGGCGATGGCCAAATGCATGGGCGGCTGGCGGCTCGAATTTGCTTTTGCCACCGACGACATCGACTGGGCAGGTTTTGCCCGGTCCCTGTTCGGCGCGACGCCGGAAGCCGAAATGCTCGCCTATCACGACCGCGAGGCGGGCCAGCACCGTATCGCCGCCTTCGATCACAAGCACCTCGCCGGGGCTTTGTTCGTTGCGCCCGGGCCGGTTGCGGTATCACGCGGCTGGGCAGCGCAACAGCTCGAGGAGGTGCACGCCAGCCAGCGCGAGCGCTTCCGCATCGTCGCCGGCCGCGCTGGAGCCGAACGGCCAGATGCCGGTGCGATCGTCTGTTCCTGTTTCGGCGTCGGGGCCAACCAGATCGCGACGGCTGCTGCGGCCGGCTGCACGACCGTTGATGCCATCGGCGGCGCCTTGAAGGCCGGCACCAATTGCGGCTCCTGCCGAGCCGAGATCAAGGCGATCATCCAGCTTAACCGCGTTCAGGCCGCAGAGTAGGTGCGCCAAGATCCAAAGCAGAGGGACCTGTGACTTATGGATCAGGAACCGGATTCTTGCCTACTGTGGCATCTCAAGTCCCGGCCGCAATCCTGTCGCGACGACTGAGACCCTGAATTTTCCGGCAAGGGCCCGGTCGAATATCGCGCCAACGATGATGTCGGCATCGGCGTCGACCTCCTCGCGGATGCGGGTGGCGGCCTCATCGACTTCGAACAGCGTCATGTCCATGCCGCCCGAGATCGAGACCAGGACGCCCTTGGCGCCGATCATCGAGGCTTCGTCGAGAAGCGGGTTTGCGATAGCGGCTTCGGCGGCCTTCCTGGCGCGGTCCTCACCCGTGGCTTCCCCGGTGCCCATCATCGCGCGGCCCATGTCGCGCATCACCGACTTCACATCGGCGAAGTCTAGATTGATCAGCCCCTCCTTGACGATGAGGTCGGTGATGCATCCGACGCCGGAATAAAGGACGCGATCGGCCATGGCGAAGGCGTCCGCGAAAGTCGTCTTGGCGTCGGCGATCCTGAACAGGTTCTGGTTCGGAATAACGATCACGGTATCGGCGCATTCGCGAAGCTGCTCGATGCCCTCTTCTGCGGCTTGCATGCGGCGTTTTCCTTCGAAGGTGAATGGTTTGGTGACGACCGCCACCGTCAGGATACCGGCTGTGCGCGCAGCGTTCGCTATGACGGGCGCGGCGCCGGTTCCAGTTCCGCCTCCCATGCCGGCGGTCACGAAGCACATATGGGTTCCCGCAAGGTGGTCCCTGATCTCGTCGATCGATTCCTCTGCGGCCGCACGGCCGACCGCGGGCAGCGATCCGGCGCCCAGGCCTTCCGTGACATGGGCTCCCAACTGGATCAGCCGCGACGCCTTGGACATGGTGAGAGCCTGGGCATCGGTGTTGGCGACGATGAATTCCGCCCCCTGCAGATTTTCCGCAATCATGTTGTTGACCGCGTTGCCGCCACCACCGCCGACACCGACAACAGTTATCTTCGGCCGCATTTCCGAGATGACGGGCTTTGCCGCTGTGCTCATCGTCTTGTCTCCTTGGAATTGATCGACAAAGAATTCATCCCGGAGCGCGCCGTTTGAACACGCCTGGTGCAAGAATCAGGTTCCATAGCCTTGGCGCAGGGAATCAGAGGGTGAGCTTTGCGGCAAGACAAGATGTGGCGCTCGTACCATATATGCTTACCCGAGCCGACCTCCTGAACGAGTCTCCAGTGCGATCGTCCGCGATTGGTGAGCCATTAGCAGTTGGCTTCGCATTCGTGGGGCCGATCGTGGAATGGCTGTGTAGCGATGTTGGGGAACCATTCGGAAGATAGGGGAAGGTTCTCGATTCTGGCCCACGAAAACGGTGAAGCTTGCGATCAATTGCCTATGTTTCCCAGAAACGGATGCGCCGTTCGGCGGCTTTCACGCGGAGGCGCACCGACGCATGACGCCTACCGTATCGGCGTCTCGCCGCGAAACAGCGGCTGGTGCGCCCGCATCAAGGTGGCAATCCGGTCGGCGACCTTTCGTACCGGCGCGGAGTGACGTTCATCGTGATGGGTGACGACCCATTGGTCGGTTTCGAGTTCGGGCAGCGGCTGGGCGACGCGAACCAGTCGCGGATCGCTGTCACCGACGAAGCACGGGAAGATCGAAAGGCCGGCGCCGGCGGCCACCAGTTCGCGCACCGAATGGCTGTCGTTGCCGCGTACGGCGATGCGGTCGCCGTGATGGGCTTGTAGCCAGCGCGCCGAGGCTATGTTTGCCCCTTCACCGGTGACGCCGACGAACAATCCGGCGGCGACGCCGTTGATCAGATGACGTCCGGAGTAAATGGCGTGGGCCACCTTGCCGCTCTGACGGCCCGCCAGCCAACGCTCGGTCGGGCGCTCGCTGCGGATGCCGATGTCGGCGGCGCGGCGGCCGATGTCGACCCGGTCAGTGGTGGTGACGAGTTCCAGCCTTATGCCGTCATCGACCGTCCAGATATCGCCGATATGGGCGGAAATGAAGGCTGAGGTCCATGGCCCGGCCGAGACGCGGACAATACGGTCGGGCAGGGTTCCTTCGCGCCAGCGGGTCAGCGATCGCATTGCCGCCTCGACGTCCTCGGCGCGCCGCAGCAGGTCCTCGCCGACCGCTGTCAGCCGGTAGCCGGTCTGCTGACGAACGAAGAGCGGTTCGCCGATCTGCTTTTCGAGCGCGGTGACGCGTCGTCCGAGGGTGGCCGCGCTGAGGCGCGTGGTTGTCGTCGCCGCGCTCAAGCCACCCAGCCGCGCAACGTCCAGAAACAACCTCAGATCGTCCCAGTCGATATCCATTTTTCAGAAATGAAAAACTCCTTGCGACCTTGGCTGTAGCGCGAAGGGGCATCACGCGCAAGTATGTAGCTATTGGAAGCGTTGAACAATTCCTGCGTGGAAGACAGTGACAATCGCTTCAACGGCCCAAAGCCAGCACAATCCTGTCGGCGGCGAATGAGCCAAGGGGTGTACGCTTTGCGCTTTCGAGTAACCCAAACGCGGAGCGTTCCGCGCACCAAGGGAGACGACCATGCCTTATGACCTTCGACGCCGTTTCGCTCGTTGGCTTGCCTATCGCCAGACGCTTGCAAGCTTGAGGCGGGTTCCGGAGCGCACGCTGGAAGATGCCGGCATTTCCCGCGAAGACATCCGCGAGCATGCCCGCTATGTCACCCTGCGTCGCTAGCACAATGGAGGCGGATGATCGAGCTTTCGGAGGGGCGCTCGGTGCCGCGCATCGGGGTCGGTACCTGGGCGGCCGGTGCGCTGGCCTCGTCAGCCGATCGATACTCCTCAACCGCCGAGCTGCGGCTAAATTGCGCCAATGCGGCGGCCATGCTTGATGCCGCCGCACTTTCGCTCCACATCGTGAGGGATGAAGGACGAGACATTTGAGCGGCGGCGGACTTTGCTGTGGGCCTTGCCCGCATCGCTGATCCTGCATGTGCTCATCGCCGCGCTCCTGATCTACCGGCTGCCCATGCCTCCTGAACAGCCGCAGGAGGAGCCGGTCAATGTCGCGCTGGTGCCTCCGCCGGAGCTGCCAAAGAAGCCCGAGGTGAAAAAGCCACCGGAACCGAAAGTGGAAAAACCGCCCGAGCGGAAGGTTGAAAAGCCTGAATCGCAAGAGCTGCCGCCCATCCCGGTCCTGAAGCCTGTTTTTCAGTTCGGCGACAAAGACACCGGCCCCAGGAAATCGCTGGAAGGCGGCAGTGCTCAAGACAACGCGCCGTCGCCGGGCAAGGCTGACGATACAAAGCCGGCTGCCGTGCCAAAGGATGCAGAAAGCAAACCCGCTTCAGCGCCCGACGCCGGAGGGTCGACAGAGCCGGCCAAGATTGACGAGAAGCCGGGAGCAGACAAACAGGAAGCCGAGGCCTCTGACGCCGACAAACAGGCATCCGCGGCCACAATGCCTTTGGCCGTTCCTGGGGACGACGGTGAGATCGACCTTCCCACGTCGGCCCAAGCGCCGAAGCCTAGACCCGACAGTACGCCGAAACCCACCCCTGCAAAGGTCTCGAAGTCTGGAAGCGGGAGCGCCAGCAGACCAAGCTCAACAAACGTGGCCGCTGCCAGGGCCTATTCGGGCCTTCCGGGCGTCCGCAGGCTCTACTCGCAAGGCGCTTCAGGCGACGCGTTCGCCACGACTGCGATAGATGGCCTGCCGCGCGATGAGAGGGCCGGCCAGCTTTGCTTCAGTGTCTTGGGACAGGAGTTGGAAGGCGGCTCATATGATCCATACGCGTGGCCCCTTTATGTGCTGAAGGAGGGCAACGTCATCGCCCAGCCGCATGCTCATTTCCTCACGCGAACAAAAACATGGTACGATCTGAGCTTCCGCTGCGAAATCGACGCCAATGCGACGCGGGTCGTGTCGTTCGCCTTTCGTGTTGGAGCGCCCAACTCGCCCGAGGAAAGCGCCCGCCTTGAGTTGCAAATTCGCCGGTAGCGCACTCCTGCGCAAACAGGGTCGCCTGCAATCCTTACCGATTGGCTTTGCGCCACTCCTCGTATTCGCCGCGGGCATCGTCATGCAGCGGATAGTAGCGCTGCAGCGGCGCGCCCTGCATCAGCTTCATGCGGGAGAATTCCTCCCAATCGTGATGCTTGCGTGATTCTTCAATCACCGTTGCGGCCATTGCGACGGGAAGCACCACCACCCCATCGTCGTCGGCGACGATGATGTCGCCGGGGATGACCGTGACGCCGCCGCAGGCAATCGGAACGTTGACGGCATTGGGATAGATGCTGGTCTGGACGTGATAATTTGGCGTCCAGCCGCGCAGCCACAGGGGCAGATCGAGCTTTTCGACATTGGGCCGATCACGCATGCATCCGTCTATGACGATGCCCGCACCGCCTCTGCCCTTGAAATAGGTCGACATCATATCGCCGAAGACGCCCGAACTCATGTCGCCGCGCGCGTCGACGACGACCACATCGCCTTCCTGCGCGTGGTAGAGCACGTGCCGGTGCAACTGCGTTTCGGGATCGGCGTATTCTCCCTCGCTGAAGAGGTCAGGCCGCTGCGGCAGGAACTGCAGCGTCAGCGCCGGCCCGACGATCGACTTCCCATGGTTCTGCGCCACCGGACCGACCATATGCGGATTGCGGAAGCCCATATGGCCGAGCGTGCCGGCGACCGTCGCTGCACCGATTTCTCTCAGCGCGTCGATCAGGTCTTTGGGCGGTCGCGTGATGTCGGGAGTATGCGTCATTTTGGACTCCGGTTGACGTTGAACTACCAGTTCGTAACTGAACCATCGCGGCGCTTGAGGTGAGGCGCTTCCCAGAAGCGGAAGCTCTGCGCCTGGATCGCCTCCTCGTTGATCTCGACGCCCAGTCCCGGCAAATCGCTGACCGGGTAATCGGGGCCGCTTAGCCGTGGTTGCACGGGAAAGAACTCGGAATTATCGAAACCCAGCTTCCTTTCCGGCGCCCTGGTCTCGAGCCACGCGAAATTCGGCACTGCCGCGGCGAGATGGATGGTTGCGGCCGTGCAGACTGGGCCAAGGGGATTGTGCGGCATCAGGTCCACATAATGCGCTTCGCTCCAGCCAGCGACCTTCATCGCCTCGGTGAGCCCGCCGACATTGCAAACATCGAGCCGGTTGAATTGGTGGATGCCGCGCTCGATGTACGGCAGAAACTGCCACTTGCTGGCAAATTCCTCGCCGATGGCGAACGGGATGTCGGTCATCGTGCGCAGGGATTCGTAGGCCTCTGGCGTCTCGTCGCGTATCGGCTCTTCAAGAAAATCGAGCACGCCACGGCCGAGCTTGTTGCAGAAGCTCGCCGCCTCGGCCACGGACAGCCGATGATGATAGTCGATACCAAGGACGACGTCATCGCCCAGCACCTCGCGTGCTTTGTTCAGCATGCTCGCGGTCGCGCCGATCGACTCGCGCGGCTCGAAGATGTCTCCGCTGCTTTGCCCGATGGGGAAGAAGCGGATCGCCTGCCACCCCTGCGCGCACAGTTCCCGGGCTCGTTCGATGGCAACATCGCCCTCGGCCTCATCTCCGGTCGAGGCGAAGGTGGGGATGCGGTCGCGCTGTTTGCCGCCGAGTAACTGGTAGACCGGCACCCCCAGCGCCTTGCCCTTGATGTCGTGAAGGGCAATGTCGATGGCGGAAATCGCCGCCTGCAGAACGCGCCCGCCTTCGAAGTACTGGCTACGATAGACCTCTTGCCAGATCCGCCCGATCTGCATCGGGTCGCGGCCGATGAGAAATTCGCGATAGTGCTCGAGCGCGCCGGCCACGGCCATTTCGCGACCGCTCAACCCGCTCTCGCCCCAACCGAAGATGCCCTGGTCGGTCTCGACCTTGACGAGCATCTGGTTGCGCGTTCCCACCCATACCGGATAAGGCTTGATCGCCCTGATCTTAAGCTTCGTGACCATTCACACGCATTCCCCGATTGCATCCGCCCCTGTCTCAATCGGCCTGGAGGGCCATCTCCGTTTCGCCGTCGAACAGATGGATGCGTTCCTGATCGAACTCGAGCCAGATGTGCTCGTCGGGTGTGACGGCGATGTTGGGAGACACGCTGATGTTCACGATCGCGCCGGAGAGGAACGCCTGCACGAAGGTGACGTCACCGGTTGGTTCCACCGTATAGGCCTTGGCCGGAATGGCGCCGGGGGCAGCGCTCTTGTGCAGCCTGATCGTCGAATGTCGCGCGCCGAGCACGACCCTCCTGGTGGTTGCTCGCAGGACCTTGCGCGCGTTGAGTTGCGACAGCGGGAGGCTCCAGCCTTCCGCGCTCGTCAGAACGGTGCTGCCGTTTGCGGTCGATGCCTCTAGCGGGATCAGGCTCATCGCCGGGCTGCCGACGAAGCTGGCAACGAACATGTTGGCGGGATGGGCGAAAACCTGCGCCGGCGAATCGTATTGCTGCAGGTGGCCGCCGTTCATCACAGCCATCCTGTCCGCCATGGTCACTGCCTCGAGTTGGTCGTGTGTCACATAGACAATCGTCGCCTTGAGGTCCTGGTGGAACCGCTTGATTTCGGACCGCATCTGCACGCGCAGCTTTGCGTCCAGATTGGAGAGCGGTTCGTCCATCAGGAATACCGCCGGATCTCGAACCAGGGCGCGACCCAGGGCAACGCGCTGCTGTTGCCCGCCCGAAAGTTCGCGTGGCTTGCGCTCGAGCAGCTGAGTCATATCGAGCACCCGCGCCGCTTCCCTGACCTTCTTGTCGATCTCGCCCCTGGGCAGCTTGCGCATTTGCAGCGGGAAGGCGAGGTTCATATAGACCGACTTCTGCGGATAGAGCGCATAGTTCTGGAACACCATTGCGATGTCCCGGTCCTTGGGGTCGAGGTCGTTGACCACCCGGTCGCCGATGAAGATATCGCCCGACGTGATCGGGATCAGCCCGGCGATGAGATTGAGCGTCGTCGTCTTGCCGCAGCCCGAGGGGCCGACAAGCGCAACGAATTCACCGTCATTGACCGTCAGCGAGACATTGTTGACGGCTTTGAAGCTGCCATAGGTCTTGACCAGATCTTTGAGGACCACGTGGGCCATCGGCAGCTCCTTAGTGCTTGACCGCGCCTTCTGTAAGGGCGCGTACGAAGTATCGTTGCAGGACGAGGAATAGCACCACGACGGGCACGCTCATCATGAAGCTGGCCGCCATCAGACCCGGAAAATCCGTCGTATTTTCCGAGAAGAAGCGCTGGATACCGACCGGCAGTGTCAACTGCTCGTTCTTTGACAGGAATGTATAGGCGTAGATGTACTCGTTCCACGCGCCGATAAAGGAATAGATCGCCGTGGCGATGATCCCCGGCGTCGAGAGCGGCATCACGATCAGGATAAAGGCCTGGAACCGTGTTGCCCCATCGATGCGCGCGGCCTGCTCGAGTTGCACCGGAATGTTGTCGTAGAAGCCCTTGAGCAGCCAGATCGCCAGCGGCAAGCCGAATGTGAGGTAGGTGAGGATGAGCGATCCATGCGTGTTCACCAGCCCCAGCATGCGCATCAGGATGAAGAGGGGTACCAGAAAGATCACGGCCGGAAACATGTTGCGCAGCAGCACGGTGAAGAACAGGAAGTTCCGGCCGGGGAAACGGAAGCGCGAAAACGCGTAGGCCGCAGGGACAGCCACGATCACCGAAAGGATTGTCGTGGCGGTCGACACGAAAAGGCTGTTCCAGAAGAAGCGGAGGAAGTCCTGGCCGACACTGTTCTGCGGATCGAGCAGCTTCTGGTAGCTGGCGAGGGTGGGTTCGTCGGGCCACCATTGCGGCGGGAATTGCATCGCCGCGAACCCGGATTTGATCGAAGTGATCAGCATCCAGACCATCGGCAACGCTGTGTAGAGCAGCATGAACACGAGGAAGATGCGTCCGGCCCACCGCCATCCGTCGACGCCCCCGCGGCGACGGGACCGGCTTCGAGAGGCAGTCTCGGCAATCGTGCTCATGAGTTCGCCTCTTTCCGTTCGTTGCCGCTCAGCGCACGGACGTAGAAGTAGCCCAGCGTCATCATGAACAGGAAGAGGAGCACCGAGTAGGCCGAAGCCACCCCCCAGCGCTGCCGGCCGAAGGCGAGTTCGTAAATATGGGTAATCCAGATATGAGATGCATTGGACGGCCCGCCCCCGGTCATGATCCAGGGGATGATGAACGAATTGAAGTTGGCCACCGCGAGCAGCAGGATCGTCACCGTCGAAACGTCCCTCAGGTGCGGGAAGGTGACGTGCCAGAAGCGCTGCCACGCATTGGCCCCGTCGACTTTGGCGGCGCGCAGCAACTGGTCGGGAACTGTCTGCAGGCCGGCCATCATCATGATCATGGCAAACGGAAACTCGCGCCAGATATTGACGACGATCAGGGAGGGCAACACCGTGCTGACGCTGTCGATGAAGTTCGGCGGCCGGTCGGTCAACCCGAGGCCGACCAGCACCGCGCCGATGATGCCGAAATCCGAATGGTAGATCCACTTCCAGATATAGGAGGCGGCGACCGCGCTGATAACCCAGGGAATGATCAGGATGGCGCGCAGGACGCCACGGCCGACAAAGTCGCGGTGGAGCGCCAGCGCGGCGGCAAAGCCGAGGGCGAAGGAGACGAAGGTGGATGCCAATGTCCAGACAAGGGTGTTCCAGGTGACTTTCCAGAACACCTCACTTGTGAGGATGGCCGTGTAGTTGTCGAAGCCGATGAAGATCTTGTCGCGGAGCTGCAGGCCCGGCGGCGTATTAAAGAACGACAGCTCGACCGTGTAGTAGATCGGGTAAGCGATGACGATGAGCATCACGACGATCGCAGGCAGCACATACGCGTAGTCTGCGCGATGCTCCCAGATATTCCGCCGCAGCAGGCTCCAACGAGCGGGCCGCAACTCTTGCCGAGCCCCGGCCTTGCCGGTCACGATCGTCACTTTGGCGTGCCCTTGTTCTTCGGAACGAACCGGCTGCACTCTCGGCGCAGCCGGTGGATGGCAGGTCAGGCTTCGGCTAGAGTCCGCCGCCCATCAGCTCTTTCACCCTCTTGGCCGCGTCGTCCGCTGCCTGGTCGACGGTCATCGCTCCGGTCAGGGCGTTCTGCAGCATGTCCGGGATGATGATGTTCATGATCTCGGGGGACTGCGGCAGCGCTGGGAACGGGATGCCGTATGGCAACATCGAAGTCGTGACATCGAGGAACTTGATGTGGTCCAGACGTTCCTTCATCCATTTGGTCTTGAAGCCGTTTAAGTTGCCGGGGTTCGAACCGGCATAGGCCATCTTCAGCGACCATTCCGGGCTCGTCCACATGCAGATGATGGCCTTTGCCGCCGGCTCGTCTACCTTGCCGCCCTCGACATATTCGGGCTTGAGGATGTGAATGTTCGAGCCGCCGAACACGACTGCGCGCTTGCCGTCCGGGCCAGTCGGTATCAGCCCATAGCGCATGTTGTCGATAACGGTCTGCGCCTTGTCCTTGTCGGTGCCGGTCGCCTTCTTCTGCAGGTCGAGCATGACGTTATAGTCGGACGGGTGCGAGACCATCATGCCAAGCTGGCCTGCCAGGAACAGGGGCTGGTTGTCTGCCTGCTGGTTGGTGAGTGCCGAGACCGGAACCGATTTGTCCCGAACATACATGTCGTAGGAGGCCTGCAGCGCCGCCTTGCTTTGCGGGCTGTTGAGTTGGATCTCCTTGTAGGTCGGGTTCGCCGTAGCTTCGTCGAAGACGCCGCCGCCATAGGCCCACAGCTGCGGCATGAAACGGTACGGCGTATTGCCGGCATTCTTGCGGGCCACAAGGCCGTAACCGGCAATGCCAAGCTTGTCGTGGATTTGCTTGGAATCCTTGACCACGTCGTCCCAGGTTGCCGGAGCCTTGTCCGGATCGAGGCCCGCACGCTTGAAGATATCGGCATTCCAGATGAACGCCATCGTCTCGTTGTTGGTTGGAATGCCGTAGGTCACCCCGTCCCAGGTTACGGCCTTCATGGCGCCGGGCCAGAAGTCGTCGGTCGAATACCCTACATCCTCCGGCTTGAGCGGCTGCAGATAGCCCTTGGAGGCGAATTCGGTGCCACCGAGGATTTGCAGGCGCACCGCCATCGGCGCGGCATTGCCAAGGAGCGCCGTGCGGAACTTGTCGAGGAGGTCGTTGTAGGTGAGAGCTTGTTCTTCCAACTGGATGTTCGGGTAGGTCTTGCGGAAGGTTTCGAAGAAATCCTTGTAATACTGGCGCAGGAGGTCGGGGTCGCCCTCGAACACGCCCTGATACCAGAAAGTCAGTCGCCCCTTGTAGTCGAGAGGGGTGACCTTGGCGCAATCGGCCGCCGTGTCAAAGTCCTGTGTGCCCGCAATGGAGCGCACATATTCCGGCGACCACTTGCTCAAGTCGACCGGCGCCGCAGCCAGCGCCGGTGCGGACATCAACGATACCATCAAAGCAGTGGAGACAGTGCCGCGCAGGACGGCACCGCCGAGTGAAATCCTCGTCATAGGTATCCTCCAGGTTTCTCTCCCACGCCGCTCTGCGTCGAGGCGAGCGGTCCTGCTCGTCGGTTTCGGGACGTTTTCCGTTCGATGTATCCCTTCGAGCCATTCGTACGTTTTCAGATCGTGAATTATCTGTCAACGCGATAAATCGTACATTGTTTATGGAAACCGTGCATGATATCCAACAGAAATGTGTATTGTTGAGGGGAGCCGGCCTTGGCCGAAGCAAGCGATTTCAAAGCGGAGCCACCCGAAGGGATCGACCCTATCGGAGCCTCCAGTGAGGGCGCGTCGCTTTATCAACTGATCAGGGATGACATCATCGAGGGGCGGCTCGCCGCCAACGAACGGCTTGTGGTCACTGATCTCGCCCGGCGTCACGGTACCTCGACCAACCCCGTGCGCGAGGCTCTGCAGCTGTTGCGCGGCGAGGGCTTTGTCACCTTTGTTGCCAACCGTGGGGCGCGCGTCCGGCCTATAGACCAGGATTTTGTTCGGGATATCTACGAGATCGGAGTCCTGATCGAGCCAGCCCTGACGCGATGGTTTGTGAATATGGCTACCGTCGAGGACATTGCCGAACTCGAACGTATCCAGAGCCTGATTGAAGAGAACAACTTTGCCGACACGTTCAGGCACAGCGAGCTGGATACCGCCTTTCACACCGTGATGTACCAGAGGCATTACAACCGGCATGCCGCCGAGCTTTGGTGGAAGCATCGCGAAGTGCTGCGGGCTGTGAGCCGGCGTTTCAATTTCACACTCGCCCGGCGTGCCGCAATCCTTCGCGAGCACCGCGAGCTCATCGCGCATGTAAAAGCGGGAAATGCCGACGAGGCCGCCGAACTGATTGCGCGCCATGTCGAGGGCTCCGGCCGGCATGTCCTCGAGCACATGCGCGCGCGTAACGCCGCTCGGGCGGGTTAGAACATCCGGTCCGGAACGTCGTTATCCCAACCGAATTCAGACAAAGGTAGTTGAGATGAAAATCACGAGCATTCGGCCGTGGCTGATCAAGTCCGATGCCTCTTATTGGGGAGAGTTCCTGTTCGTCGAAGTGACGACCGACGAGGGGGTGAGCGGCTGGGGGGAGATCACTACGACGACAAGGCTCGCCAACCGCGCCCTCTGCACGATCCTGCGGCAGATCGGTGCCGCAGTCACAGGTGAGGACCCGGCGCGTATCGAGTATTTGTGGCACAAGGTGTTCCGCAGCTTCACCTACATGGGCAGCCGCGGCGCCGCCGTCGAATGCGTGAGCGCCATCGACATAGCTCTCTGGGACATAAGGGGAAAAGTTCTTGGCAAGCCGATCTACGAGCTGCTGGGCGGACCGGTACGTGATGAAATCGCGCTCTATACCCATCCCAACCAACGCAAGTTTACCAGCAAGGAGGCTGTGGTCCGCGAAATTCGAGACATCGTCGAGTCCGGCCACACCGGGCTGAAGTTCGATCCTTTCCCCCACCAGGGTCACACCGCCGATGGCTTGTCGCGCGAACAGCGGGATGGCTACCTCGATGGCAGCATGACCCGCAAGGACGAGCGCGAGGCCGCCGAACTGACGGCACTGATCCGCGAAACGGCGGGGCCTGATGTCGACATTCTCATCGACGCGCATGGCCGCTTCGACGTTCCTACCGCCATTCGCCTCTGCCGGAGCCTCGAGGAAGCCGGCCAGATCGATTGGTTTGAGGAGCCTTGCCCGCCCGAGAGCCTCAATGCCCTCAAGCAGGTGCGTGAGAAGGTCAGCGCCCCTATCTCGTGGGGCGAGCGCGGCCACACGAAATGGGATTTCGTGCCGGTGCTCGAGAACAAGCTCGCCGACTACATCATGCCGGACGTGACCTGGACCGGCGGCATTACCGAACTCAAGAAGATTTCTGCCCTGTGCGAAGCCTACTACATCCCGGTATCGCCGCATGACGCGGCGGGACCGATCAACGTGGTTGCGGGAGCGCAGGTGATGATGACGGTTCCCAACTTCTACAAGCTCGAAACGTCGGAGTGGAACCTGGGCAAATACGATCACCTCATCGACCGACCACTCGATGTCTCGAACGGCAATCTCAAGCTGACGTCGAAAGCCGGTCTGGGTGTTGAGATGAACCGCGACTATCTGCAGGCCCACGAGATAGACCTTGCCTAGCGACGCTCTGCCCCGGCGCAGTGTGCGGGCGCCAGTCGCAGCCAATCAGAACGAGGATAAGTCATGCCAAAGACGGACGCAGCCGGCGAGGTGCTCGATCGGGTGAACACGAACTCCAGGCCGAGCGAATTGCGCATCACCGATTTGCGCGTTGCCGAGATTGTCGGCGCGCCATTCACCTCGGCGCTGGTCAAGATCTACACCAACCAGGGCATCGTCGGTTTCGGCGAAGTGCGCGACGGCGCCAGCGCGACCTATGCGCTGATGCTCAAGAGCCGGTTGCTGGGCGAGAACCCGTGTGACGTCGACCGGCTGTTCCGTCGCATCAAACAATTTGGCGGCCATGGCCGGCAAGGCGGCGGTGTCTCGGCCATCGAGATCGCGCTGTGGGACCTCGCCGGCAAGGCCTATGGCGTACCGATCTATCAGATGCTCGGGGGACGGTTTCGCGACAAGGTGCGCGTCTATTGCGATACCGACGCCGACAAGCCCAGCGGCACTGAGACCGGCAAGCGGCTCAAGGCGCGGATGGATCTCGGCTTCACCTTCCTCAAGATGGATCTCGGGCTGGCGCAGATCTCGCACATACCGGGCGCGGTGGTGGCGCCGGCCGGCGTACTTGACGGTTTGTACTCGCATGCCAGCCGTAGTCCGGCACGCACGCTGGAGGAACGCCGGGCCCGCAACCTCGCCTATGATGCGCAGAACGTGCCGCACCCCTTCACCGGCCTCCATTTCACCGAAAAGGGCATCGACTTGCTCGATCAGTACATCCACGAGGTCCGCGAGGTGATCGGCTATGAGGTCCCGCTCGCGATCGACCATGTCGGCCACATCTCGCTGCAGGACGGCATCCGTCTCGCCCGGCGGATCGAGAAGTACGCACCGGCCTGGCTCGAGGACGTGATTCCCTGGCAGTACACCGAGCAGTATCGCCAGTTGCAGCAGGCTACGTCGGTGCCGATCTGCACGGGTGAGGACATCTACCTCAAGGAGGCTTTCGAACCGCTGCTCAGCGCCGGCATCTCCGTCATCCACCCGGACCTGCTGACGTCAGGCGGCATCCTCGAAACCAAGAAGATCGGCGACGCGGCGCAGGACCACGGCGTTGCCATGGCCATTCACATGGCCGAAAGCCCGATTGCGGCGATGGCCGCCGCTCATGTCGCGGTGGCAACGGAAAACTTCATGGCGCTCGAATATCACAGCGTCGAAGTGGACTGGTGGGACGATATCGTCACCGGCCTGCCCAGGCCGCTGGTCAAGGATGGCTTTATCACCGTACCGGACAAGCCGGGCCTCGGCATCGACGACGTGGTCGACGAGGTGATCAGCAAGCATCTGCAGCCTGGTGTCACTGGGATATGGCAATCCACCGAGCATTGGGACAATGAATATAGCTGGGACCGGACCTGGAGTTAGCCCAGACCCCCTGTCCTCATTCTCCCCAGGCTGACAGGGCCAACGACCGACCATTCGTGTCGACCTCTCCCAAGGGAGAGGCGAAGAAAGAAACGGACGAAACCATGATCTACGAACTGCGTATCTATGACTGCCTGCCGGGCCAGTTGCCGGCGCTGCTCAAGCGTTTCAACGACCATACCTTGGCGCTGTGGGATAGGCACGGCATCCGCCAGGCCGGGTTCTTCACCACGGTGGTCGGCGAAAGCAGCAATCGACTGACCTATTTTGTCGCCTGGGAATCCCTTGCCGAGCGCGAAGTGAAATGGAAGGCTTTCACCACTGATCCGGCATGGCTCAAGGTCCGCGACGAGTCCGAGCGCGATGGCCCGATCCTGGCCAATATTTCCAGCCAGTTTCTCGCGCCAACCGCCTTCTCGTCGGTGAAATAGAGGACATGATGAAAATCACCGATCTCCGGTGCGCCGTCATCGGCAAGCATCCCGTCGTCCGCATCGTCACCGAGGAGGGCCTTTATGGCCTCGGCGAGGTTGAGTACACCAAGCCTTATCTCAAGCCTTGGGTGCTGCATTTCCGCGACGCGCTGATCGGCGAGGACCCGACGGACGTCGAACGCTGCATGCTGAAGATCCGCCAGCGCGGCTCGTTCAAGCCCTATGGCGCCGCCGTCAGCGCCATCGAGCATGCGCTGTGGGATATTGCCGGCAAGGCGGCCGGCGTCCCGGTCTACAAGCTGCTCGGCGGCAAGGTCCGCGACCAAGTTCGGGTCTATAACGGCTCGATCCGCAGGAAGCGCACCGGCGACAAGCCGGAAGATTATGCGGCCGACGTCAAATGGATGATGGAGCGGCCGGAAAACTTCTTCATGGTCAAGCAAGGCATCAGCTTTCACTCCAACATGAAGACCTCCGTACCCGACTTCCACTATGGCGTGCGCCAGCCGCCGACCTATCACGGCGCGATGGACCAGGGGCAGATCAGCGAGCGCGGCATGGCGCATATGATCGAATGCGTCATCGCCATGAAGGAGGTGCTCGGCGACAAGGTCTCTCTGGCGCTGGATTGCGGCCCCGGCTGGTTTCTGCCGGACGCCATCCGCTTTGCGCAGGCAGTCGAGAAAT
The DNA here is from genome assembly GCF_053848025.1 of Mesorhizobium sp. 128a. NCBI lineage: Bacteria > Pseudomonadati > Pseudomonadota > Alphaproteobacteria > Hyphomicrobiales > Phyllobacteriaceae > Mesorhizobium > Mesorhizobium sp. 128a. The sequence continues at coordinate 47,596 of NZ_JBSPKY010000018.1, forward strand.
ACAATCTGATGTGGCTGGAGGACATGCTGACCGGCGACTACGTGCCTTGGGTCAATCCGCAGGCTTATCGCGAACTCACGACATCCACCTCCACCCCGATCCACACGGGAGAGCAGATCTATCTGCGCCATAACTTCAAGGAGCTGATCGAAACCCAAGCTGTCCGCGTCATCGGTCCAGACCCTGCCGATATCGGTGGCATCGCCGAACTCAAATGGGTGGCCGAACATGCCTACATGCACTCAATCATGATGGCGCCGCACGGCACGGCGAACGGGCTCCTCGGTCTTGGCGCGCTGATCAACGTCTGCGCCACCTTACCCGCCAACTACATCGCCTTCGAATACCCTAGCGCTTCCGACCCCTGGTGGGAGGATATCGTCATCGGACTGCCGAAGCAGATCGTCAGGGATTCGATGGTCAACCTGCTCGAAGCGCCGGGATTGGGTCTCGACATCGACGCCAAGGGAGCGAAAAAATATCTCGCGGAAGAGGACGCCGGTTTCTTCGACTAACGTAAGGCAGCCGGACGGATCGGCCGCCGAGGGTTCTGACCCCGCCGGAGCGCCTTTTCGCGCTCTCGCCAATAAAAGCCAACCGCCACGCTTTCGAAATAGCGTTGGAATACTTTTACGATTTCCGCGCGAACTATCTTTAAACCTGTTAGTGCGATACCTACGTCATTTGTTGTAGTGTCTATCAAGGCAACACCGATGTGAGATAACTCACGGCCACGTCGCCCCCACTGGGGACTCGGGACGCGCGGTCATTTTTCCATACAATGAGCAGCCCAAACGTTCGACACGCCCTTGAGTGCGTCGAGCGTGTCGTTGCGCAAGCTCCCCGCTTCATAAATCAACACCAACCGGGTGGCCGGCGGGTGAACGAACCTGCGCGCTCCATAGGAGAGAAAAGATGGAAGCCCTACAATATCTCAGCCCGATCGGATGGACGGCGATCGAAATAGCCGTGCTGGTCATCGTGCTGGCGATCCTGTTCTGGTGGAGCGGCGTGGTCCGCTACATCCCAAACGACAGGCTCGGCATCCTGGAAAAACTATGGAGCTTTCGCGGCTCCGTCAGTAGTGGCTTCATTGCGCTCAACCGTGAGGCAGGCTACCAGCCGGAAGTTGTGCGCGGTGGCCTGCATTTCTTCATGCCGTTCCAATATTCGATGCATCGCGCCAATCTTGTCACCATCCCGCAGGGTCAGATCGGCTATGTCTTTGCCCGTGATGGCAAGCCGCTGCCTCCGACGCAGACACTTGCCTCCAACACCGACGCCGATGACTTCCAGGATGTACGCGGCTTTCTCGAAAAAGGCGGACAGAAAGGACCGCAACGCAAGATCTTGCGTGAAGGCACCTACGCCATAAATCTCGCACAATTCATCGTGCTCACCGCCCAGTCGATCTATGCCGTTAATCTAAGCTCGTCCGAACAAAACCTCTTTGCCAATATGTCCAGCATGATCTCGGAGCGCGGCGGCTTTGAGCCAATCGTCATCCATAATGCCGATGACATGATCGGCATCGTCACCATCCATGACGGTCCGGCCCTGCCGGACGGCGAGATCATCGCACCGACCGTCGCCAACGATCCGAACGACCCGAACTTCCACAACAATTTTCAGGACCCGGAGAAGTTTCTCAATGCCAGGGGCTACCGTGGCCGGCAGTTGCAGGTGCTGGCCGACGGTAGCTACTTCCTCAATCGCATTTTCGCGACCGTCGAACTGGTCGAGAAGACGATCATTGATGTTGGCACGGTGGGTGTCGTCGTCTCCTATAACGGTCGCCACGGCACGGATATATCCGGGCAGGCATACCGTCACGGCGAGCTGGTCGAAATCGGCGCACGCGGTGTCTGGTCAACGCCGCTACTGCCAGGCAAGTATGCGTTCAATACCTATGCCGGCAAAATCATCACCGTGCCGACCACCAACTTCGTGCTCAAATGGACGAAGGAGCAGTTTGGCGAACACCGGCTGGACGAGAACCTGTCTGAAGTGTCGTTGATCACCAAGGATGCGTTCGAGCCTGTGCTGCCACTCTCGGTCGTCGTGCATATCGACTATATGAAGGCGCCGCTCGTGGTGCAGCGTTTCGGTGACATCAAGCGGCTGGTCGAACAAACGCTCGATCCGATGGTCTCTGCCTACTTCAAGAATATCGCCCAGACAAAGACGCTGATCCAGCTTTTGCAGGAGCGTAGCGATATCCAGCGCAAATCGGGCGAGGAGATGCGCGAAAAATTCAATTCCTACAGCCTCGAGCTGCAGGAAGTGTTGATTGGTACGCCCCGTGCTGCCAATGGCCAGAACAGCATAGAGCAGATCCTGATCCAGCTGCGCGAGCGCCAGATCGCGGTCGAAAAGGTCGAGACTTATAAATTGCAGGAGAAGGCGGCCATTCAGGAACGCACGTTGCGTGAGAAGGAGGCGCTCGCCGAACAGCAAGCCAAGATCACGACGTCGGCACTTACCATCGAGATCAGTGAGAACGAGGGCAAGGCGCAACTGGCCCGCACCCGCCAGGAGGCGGAAACCATTCAGGTCACCGCCAAGGCAGAAGCCGAGAAGGTGCGTGTCGGCGGCCAGGGCGAGGCCGACATGATCAAGGCCGTCGCGCTTGCCGATGCCGAACGCATCAAGGCGACCGGTTTTGCGGAGGCCGAGAAGGTGCGAGCCATCGGTCTGGCGGAGGCCGAGGCCACCGAGAAGAAGGTCGCGGCCTTTGGCGGCCCGGACTATCAGCTCCACTCCCAGGTCCTCATACGCTTTGCCGAGGCGATCGAGACCGGCAGGCTGCCAATCGTGCCGCAGATCCAGATCGGTGCTACCGGTGGCGAGAAGGGGGCCGCCAATGGCCTTGTCGAGATGATGCTTTCGATGCTCGTTGCCGATCGGGTTGGACCGCAAACCCTACCGGATGAGATCCCGGCACCTGTTGAGGACGAATGATTGAGGATGGCCACGGCCCATTTTGCGCCCTGCTGGAAAACTGGGGCTGGGGCGGATTGCCGGGTGCCTGAGTATCGAAGGCGTCGGGCCGCCGGCTGACCAATCGGGCCGCCACGTTGTGGCGGCCCTCCGTCAGTCTTCAATTCTCTTGAGGCGATCCGACGGTCGCCGATCAATTGGCTGCCCAGGCGGGTGGCACAAAGCATCAAACTAGCAAGTAAGCCGGTCTGCCTGCTATCAGACAGGCGGCGTCGTCGTCTGATCATGGCGGCGCTGCTGCTGCCAGGTATCGACAGCAGGATTTCGAAAGCTTCCGGTCGCTTTGCGACCCGGCAAGCGATAGATTTGCGATAGACGACTGAACGTCAGGCGACGTCCAGCAGAAGCAGTGGGAGGAAGAATTGAAGGGTTTCATCTCAGGTCTCGCCGGAGGCGTCATGGCGCTGGCGATTTTGGGCTGCGCGAGCGCGCTTGCGGCCGACAAGGTTACCGTCGCGGTCACCGCGATCGTCGAGCATCCGTCGCTGGATGCGGCGCGCGCCGGCGTCAAGAAGGCACTGGAGGATGCCGGCTACAAGGAAGGTGACAATTTGACCTTCGAGTTCGAGTCGGCACAGGGACAGCCGGCCACCGCCGCGCAGATCGCGCAGAAATTCGCCGGCGAGAAGCCGAACGTCATCGTCGCCATCGCTACACCGTCGGCGCAGGCCGTGGTGTCGGCGACGCAGGATATTCCGGTGGTGTTCACCGCGGTGACCGATCCGGTCTCGGCGCAGATTGTCACCGACCGCGACCATCCCGGCGGCAACGTCACCGGCATTTCCGACTTCTCGCCGCTGGAACAGCAGCTCGACCTGATCCGGGAATTCCTGCCGTCGGCCGCCAAGATCGGCGTGCCCTTCAATCCGGCGGAATCGAACAGCATCGCGCTGCTGTCGGCGCTGAAGGAACTGGGCAAGGCCAAGGGCTTCGAGATCGTCGAAGCGCCGGCATCCAAGTCGGCCGATGTCGCGGGTGCGGCGCAGAATCTGGTCGGCAAGGTCGATGTCATCTACCTGCCGACCGACAACACGATCATCTCGGCGCTGGAGACGATCCTGGCCGTCGGCGCCGAAAACAAGCTGCCGGTGTTCTCGGCCGAGAACGACACCGTCAAGCGAGGGGCGATCGCCTCCGTCGGCTTCGACTATTATCAGGTCGGCCTTGAGACCGGTGCCATCGTGGTGCGCGTGCTCAAGGGCGAGAAGCCGGGCGACATCGCGGTGCGCAATGCAACCGGCACGGACCTGATGGTCAACGCCAAGGCCGCCGAGGCCATGGGTGTGACCATTCCGAAAAGCGTGCGCGACCGCGCCAAGCAGGTCATCGAATAGGACCGTTTCGCCTGGGCGCGATGCCGCGCCCTGCAGAACAAGACGGATCAGGCGTGGCGCGCAAGCGCCTCGCCTGATTTGCTAGAAGATAACGGAGCGGTTCATGAACCTGATTTCCCTGATCGGCGCTGTCGAGATCGGGCTTGTCTTCGCGCTCGTGGCGCTCGGCGTCTACATCTCGTTTCGCGTTCTCGACTTTCCCGATTTGACGGTTGACGGCTCGTTTCCGCTGGGTGCGGCGGTTGCAGCGGCGATGATCTCGGGCGGCATCAATCCCGTCACCGGCACGCTGGCGGCGATCGTCGCCGGCTGCCTTGCGGGCATCGTCACCGCCTGGCTGAACATCCGCTTCGGCATCCTGCATCTGCTCGCCGGTATCCTCACCATGACCGCGCTGTTCTCCGTCAATCTGCGCATCATGGGCCGGCCCAACATCCCGCTGATGAACCAACCGACGGTGATCGACCTGTTTGCTTGGTTGCGCCCGCTGGTGGAGGCTTCCGAACTGCCGGGAAGGCCGACGCTCAAGGTGCTGGCACTGCTGATCATCGTCAGTGCCGTCGGCGCCTTGCTTGCCCGCTTCCTGACCTCGGAGTTCGGCCTGGCGATGCGCGCCACCGGCGCCAATCCGCGCATGGCGCAGGCGCAAGGCATCCCGACCGAGATGCACACCTATATCGGCGTGGCGCTCGCCAATGGCCTCGTCGCGCTGGCGGGCGCGCTGTTTGCGCAGACCGCCGGTTTCGCCGATGTCACCGTCGGCACCGGCACGGCAATTGCCGGCCTTGCCGCCGTGATCCTGGGCGAGACGATCTTCCGGACGCGGTCGATCGTGATCGGCATCTTCTCCTGCGTCTTCGGTGCGATCGCCTATCGCATCGCCATCGCGCTGGCGCTGAACACCGGCTGGCTCGGCCTGCAGTCCTCCGACCTCAATCTCGTCACCGCCGTGCTGGTGGCGATGGCGCTGATCCTGCCCAAGGTCGCCAACCCGATGCGCAGCCTGTTGAAAAGGGGCGCGGCATGATCAGCCTCAGCGATGTTCACGTCACCTTCGGGCGCGGCACGCCGCTCGAACACCGCGCGCTGCGTGGCCTGAACTTGGTCATTCCCGAAGGCGAGTTCGTCACCGTCATCGGCTCCAACGGTGCCGGCAAATCGACGCTGCTCAATGTGCTGAGCGGCACGGCGAGGGCGGAGAAAGGTTCGATCGTCGTCGACGGCACCGAGGTCACCCGCTGGCCGGCGCCGAAGCGGGCGAAGCTGATCGCCCGCGTCTTCCAGGATCCCATGGCCGGCACCTGCGAGCGTCTGTCGATCGAGGAAAACATGGCGCTCGCTTTTTCGCGCGGCAGCGTGCGGAGCTTCGGCCGCGCGCTCGATGCCACCCGCCGTGCGTTGTTTCGCGAAAAACTGTCGATGCTGGGCCTCGGCCTGGAGAACCGCCTGAGCGATTCGATGGGGCTGTTGTCGGGCGGCCAGCGCCAGGCGGTCAGCCTGCTGATGTCGACGCTGACCGGCATGAAGATCCTGCTGCTGGACGAGCACACCGCAGCGCTCGACCCACGCACGGCGGCCTTCGTGCTCGACCTGACGCGCCGCATCGTCGAGGAGCAGAAACTGACCGCGCTGATGGTCACCCATTCGATGCGCGACGCGCTCGACCACGGCACGCGCACCGTCATGCTGCATGAGGGCACTATCGTGTTCGACATTGCCGGTGACCAGCGCAAGAGCCTTGACGTTCCCGATATGCTGAACCTGTTCCGGCAGGCGAGGGGAGATGAGCTCTCCGATGACAATCTGCTGCTTGGGATGGGCGCGAAGCAGGCAGCGGTAGGGGCGAGCAAGACGGCCTGAGGGCTGACCAACGTCTGTGTGCGGTGCTTCGAACAGCCTCTGGCACACTCGATCCCGCGGACCAGATCGCGACGACCATCATCCACGACTGTACCGTGCGCTGGGGCTCTTCCTGTTAATCGAATGGACTGGGTCGACATGGCGTTATCGCCTATTTGACACCTCTCGGCCGTGGGCACATAAATCGCGCCCCAAGTTAGGGAGACCCCGATGACTGTCGACCAGACGCTGCCGAATGCGCCGCCCGTTGAGGCCGGGGCCAGGCCCGACGTGACGACGCTGATCGTCTATTTCGGCGCGCTGATCGCGATGTTCATGGCCACCATCGACATGCAAATCGTCGTCACTGCCTTGCCCACCATTGCCGGTGAACTGGGCAATTTGCATCTGTTCGGCTGGGTGGGTGCTGCGTACCTGCTCTCGACTGCCGCGGTCTCGCCGTTCTACGGCAAGCTCGGGGATATGTATGGCCGCAAGAATGTGGTGCTGACGGCGATCGGCCTGTTCCTGCTGGGGTCGCTGGTCTGCGGCATGGCATGGTCGATGGAGAGCCTGATCGCCGCGCGCGTGCTGCAAGGCATAGGCGGCGGCGGCCTGATGGTGTCGGCCTTCGCCATGATCGGCGAATTGTTCGGACCGCGCGATCGTGCCAAATACCAGGGCTACAGTTCGGCGGTGTTTGCGCTGTCGTCGGTGCTCGGTCCGTTGGCCGGCGGCTACATCACCAGCCTGTTCGGCTGGCGCTGGGTGTTCCTGGTCAACCTGCCGATCGGCATCGTCGTGATGGCGGTGCTGGCCTTCGCCATGGGCAGCCGGTTCAACGAGAAGCGGCACCGCATCGACTATCTCGGCGGCGCGCTGCTCGCCATCGGCACAACGGCCATCGTCTATTGGGGCTATCATGTGCTCGACCTCTCAGGGCCGGACCTCTTCACCTTCGCGCTGCCGGTGCTGGCGCTGGTGGCAATATGCCTGTTCATCATGGTCGAGCGGCGGGCCGAGGAGCCGATCGTGCCGTTGCGGCTGTTCGGCAATTCGACGGTCAGCATCGTGTCCTGCGTGTCTCTGGTCGCCGGAACGGTGACGCTCGGCATGTTCTTCTATTTCGCCCTCTACATGCAGACGCTGACGGGTCTCAGCCCCGCCGAAGTCGGCTTTCTGTTCCTGCCGGCGTCGTTGACGTCGATGGTGATCTCGATCGTCGCCGGGCGGGTGATCGCGGCAACCGGACGCTACAAATGGATGCCGGTGGTGGCGATGGGGATTGGCGGGCTGTTGATGCTCGGCTTTGTCATCACCAACCAGCACACGCCGATCTGGGTGTTGGCGCTGATGATGGCCGTGTTCGGCGTCAGCATGGGCCTGCAATTCCAGGTGCTGATCGTGGCGATCCAGGCGGCGGCGCCTCTGCAGGACATCGGCGCGGTTACGTCGCTGATCACCCAGGCGCGGACGCTCGGAGCATCTCTCGGCCTGGCACTGAACGGCGCGGTGATGATCTGGGCGCTCAACGGGCAGACTGCCGAACTCCCAGCCGATGCTGCCGCCCTGCTGCCGCAGGGCCTGAACGGGTTGACCCCGCACCTCGCATCAAGCTTGCCGGTCGCGATCCGCGAAGTTGTGCTCGACCACTACTCCAGTGGTTTTAACGTGATGTTCATCTGGGTGGCGGCGCTCTATTTCGTTGCCATGGGGCTGACACTGCTGCTCGAGGATAAAGAGATTCCGAAGCGGGGCTGATGCGAAAGCTAGCTCTGCCCTTTGTGAGAGACTGCCACCGAATCAATCTCTACTTAAAGGAGACCTTTAGTTGAAATCGATCAAGGCGTTCCTTTTTCTCGCGCCAATAATTGGTTGGGGATTATCTATGATGGTGTGGAATTATCGCAAGCACCTGCTTGTAAAAAAATACAACGGTTATCGATCATTCGCCCACAATGATGGGGCGGGCCATGTTCGCGTAGACTGGGAAAATAATAAAATTACTCCCGAATTCTTGAATGAATGGGAGGAAGTAACGCGACCATATAAAGCAGTTGCATGGATTTTATCGGGCCTTTTGGTCGTTGACGTCGTCTTCATTTCAATCCTAGGCCTTTGAAATTTCCGGCTCGCGCGGGCTGACGCTGCCGCTGATGAGGATAAGGAAATCCCGAAACGGGGCTGAGCAACATATTTCATGCGCCGGCGCGGGCATCCGGCCATGAAAGGAAACCGATCCGGCGAGGAAAGCATGATTATCGACACCCATCTGCATCTGATCGACCTGTCGGCGCTGCGCTATCCCTGGCTTGGCGGCGTGCCGGCGCTCAACCGCGATTTTTCGCACGAAGAATATGCCACTCAGGCGCGGCGCGCGGGGATCGAGGCGGCGCTTCACATGGAGGTCGATGTCGATGCCGCCGACATCGAGGCCGAGACCAGCCATGTCAGGGCGCAGTCGCTGGAGGAGGGAAGCCTGCTCAGCGGCGCGATCGCGTCCTGCCGGCCGGAGGAGGGCGGCTTTGCCGACTATCTCGAGCGCCAGCAGGCCAATCCGTTCGTCAAGGGATTTCGTCGCGTGCTGCATGTCATGCCGGACGAGCTTTCGGACAGCGGGCTGTTTCGAGACAACATCAAACGGCTTGCCGGCACTGGGCTGACCTTCGATTTCGTCGTTCTGCCGCACCAGATTCCGCGCGCCATCGCGCTTGCCGACCTCGCACCCGATGTTCAGTTCGTGCTCGATCATTGTGGCGTGCCCGACATAAAGGGCAATGGCGAACATCCCTGGCGCGAGCACATGGCCGAGATCGCGCGGCGCCCCAATGTGACGGCCAAGATCTCTGGCGTGGTCGCTTACGCCGACGCCGGTTCGTGGACCGTCGAAACCTTGCGCCCCTATGTCGAGCACACGATCGGCAGTTTCGGCTGGGACCGGGTCGTGTGGGGAAGCGACTGGCCGGTGTGCACTCTGGGCGGCGGCCTGGCGACCTGGGTGGCTGCGACGCATGCGCTGATCGCCGGCGCAAGCACCGGCGAGCGGGCGAAGCTGCTGTCGGGTAACGCAAGGCGGATGTGGAGCCTGTAGTTTTCTGTCCGTGGCTGTCGCTCGTCGGTGGACTACTTAACACCGATGCCTGCGGTCAGGCCGCCATCGATCCTGTAATCGGCGCCGGTGCAGAAACCGGCTTTCGCCGAACACAGGAAGGCGATGAGTTCCGCCACTTCCTCCGGTTCGCCGATGCGGCCGAGTGGATGCGCCGCGCCGAAGCGTTTGTAGGCCTCTTCGACATCGGCATCGCTGCCACTCTCGCCACGCGCGGCCTTTTCCAGGATGGGCGTGCGGATCGAGCCCGGGCTGACCGAATTCACCCGGATGCCAACCGCCGCATAGTCGAGCGCCAGCGAGCGCGTCAGCGTGTGGATGGCGCCCTTGGTCGTGGCATAGGCGGCGACGTTCTGCTGGCAGGCAAAGCCCTGCACCGAGGCGACGTTGACGATGGCGCCGCCGCCGCGCTTGATCATTTCCGGAATGCCGAAATGGGCAGTCAGATAGATCGAACCGACATTGACCGTCATTGCGCGGTTCCAGGTTTCCCAGTCGGTCGTCGTGGCGGTGCCATAGGGATGGACCGCGGCCGAATTGACGATGACGTCGAGGCCGCCGAACTTTGTGACGCCAGCCGCCACCGCGTCGCGCACCTGGTCGGAGACGGAGACGTCGGTGTCGACGACCAGCGCTGCTGCTCCAGCCCTTTCCAACTGCGCTTTCATCGCCGCATTGGCGGCGCGGTCGATGCCGCAGGCGATAATTGCGGCGCCACCGGCCGCAAGGCGTCGGGCGGTCGCCAGGCCGATGCCTGTGGTCCCCGTCACCAAGGCCACCTTGCCGTTGAAATCCGTCATTTTCGAAAACTCCCCCATTTTCTATCGACTCCCGTCGCGGTCCAACAATAAGTTGCCAACCTCTCGTAGAAGGAAAGCCGAAAATGGAACAATGCTGGCGCTGGTATGGACCCGACGACCCGGTGACGCTCGATCATGTCAAGCAGGCGGGCGCCAGCGGCGTGGTCTCGGCACTGCACCACATCTATGACGGCAGGGCGTGGCCTGAAGCCGAAGTGCTGGAGCGCAAGCGCATTATCGAGGAAGCCGGACTGACCTGGTCGGTCGTCGAGAGCATCCCGGTCCACAATTCCTTCAAGATCGGCGCGCCGAAACGCGAGCGCTATGCCGGCTACTATCGCGACTCGATCCGCGTGCTGGCCAAGGCCGGCATCGCCACGGTCTGCTATAACTTCATGCCGGTGGTCGACTGGACCCGCACCGATCTTGCCTACCGCCTGCCGACGACAGGGTATGCCTTGCGTTTCGATGCGATCGATTTCGCTGCCTACGATCTGTTCGTGTTGAAGCGCAAGAACGGTGCGGCAAGCTATACGCCGGCACGTATTGCGCAGGCGGAAGCGCGGCTGAAGGAATTGCCGCCCGAGAAGATCGACCAGATCGAGCGCAATCTCATCGCCGGTCTGCCGGCGACAGAGCGCAAATATGACCGCGACAGTTTTCGCGAGGCGCTGGCGGACTATGAGGGGATCGGGCCGAAGGAACTGCGCGACAACCTCGCCTGGTTCCTGCGCGAGATCATTCCGGTGGCGGAAGAGGAGGGGGTGCGCATGTGCATCCATCCCGATGACCCGCCGTTTTCGCTTTATGGCCTGCCGCGCGTCGTTTCGACCGCCGAGGATGCGCGTTTCATTCTCAATGCCGTCGACAGCCAGGCCAATGGCCTGACGTTCTGCACCGGCTCCTACGGCACGCGCGCCGACAATAACATTGTCGCCATGGTCAAGGAATTCGCCGATCGCATCCATTTCGCCCATCTGCGCAACATCACCATCGAGAAGGACGGCTCGTTCTACGAGGCCGAGCATCTCGAGGGCGGCACCGATATGGCGCATGTCATCCTGGCGTTGATGCAGGAAGAGGCGCGTCGCCACAGAGAGGGCCGCGCCGACTGGCAAATCCCGATGCGGCCCGACCATGGCCATCTGCTCGCTGACGATATCGGCAAGACGAGGATCAACCCCGGCTACTCGCTGATCGGCCGCCTGAAAGGCCTCGCCGAACTGCGCGGCATCATGCGCGCCGTGGAGACGTTCGGGCTGGCTTGAGAAGCGCCAAGCAGCTTGCGTTTCAATGCCGGCGCCGGTTCAGTGTGCCGTCGCTGTAGATCATGCGGCCGGCACGGAATGTCGCCCGCACCCGCGCGACCGGCCGGCGATCGGCGATGACGAGATCGGCGAGAAGTCCAGGCTCGATGGCGCCACGATCGGTAAGGCCTAGTGCCGTCGCCGGGTTGGCGCTGGTCAGCGCCGCCGCCGTCACCAAGCCGCCGTTGCGCAGCTCAGCCAGCCCAAGCACGGCCGGCAGGATCGAGGCCGGGTGATAGTCGCTGGCCAGCATGTCGAGCAGTCCAGCCTCATAAGCCTGCCGCGCCGACAGATTGCCGGAATAGGACTGGCCGCGCAGCGCGTTGGGCGCTCCCATCACGGTATGCATTGCGAGCCTTCGGGCTTCCTGCGCCGCTTCCAGGGTCACCGGGAATTCGCTGAGCGTAGCGCCCAGGCCATGAACCAGTTCCACCTTCTCCAGCGTGTCGTCGTCATGCGAGGCAAGCGCGACGCCCTTGGCCTGCGCACGCGCCGACAGGTCCTGCAAAGCGTTGAGCACATCGCCCTGGCCTTCGCGGCCGGCCATGCGGTGACCGACGACCTCGGACGCCTGGGCAACCGACATGCCGCGCTCCTTGGCGATGCGGGCGATGTAGAGCTCGACATCACGATACTGGCCCTGTCCGGGCGTATGGTCCATCAGCGAGATCAGATGCAGCCTGCCGGCATCCATCAGCTTCTGCAGCATGGGAACCGCCGGGGTGAAGGTGACTTCGAAGCGGGCATGGATGCGGTGGTCGACCAGCAGATGGTCCTTCATCCCGGCAATTGTGTCGATGATCGCCGAGGTATGGTCTTCCGACCGCTGCACGCCGCTGGTGATGCTGGCGCCGATGAACGAGAGCGCGGCATAGGCCGTGGTGATGCCACACGAAGCCAGCTTCTTGTCGAGTTCGGCAATGCCGATCTGCATCGGCACATGCACGCCGAGGCGCGGCTCGACTTCCTTCTCGACCATGTCGCCATGCATGTCGATAAAGCCGGGGAGGAGCAGTCGGCCGCCGCCTGAGATGTCGGCATTTTCGACCGGCTCGTTACGGATCTCGGCAATCCGGCCGTTTTCGATGCGGATGGCGCCGCTCGGGATGATGCGGTCGCGCAGGACAATTTCGAATTCACTTAGCCACATACGATTTCTCTTCGGGGGACAGGCAGTTCAGGACGGGTTTTCGGTCGACAAGACCATGGGACAGCCGTCCCATAACAGCTGCTTGCCCCCGAAAAATGACAATCGGTGACGGGCCTTGTGATTGACGCGAAAAGTCACGGTCATGAAAGTTTACGCCGCTTTTCTTCTCAAGCCGGCTCAGGGCAGCGTACCGTTCGATTGCCAGCTTGACAGAAAGCTGACAATGTATCATATCCAAAAAGCTGACTATGTATCATATTATTCCGGTGCAGCGATCAAGACCGGTCAAGCCGGCCATTCCAGGGAGGCGATTGTGGGAGAGGCTGTCAGCCAGTGGAGCAATTGGTCGGGTTATGTCACGGCCAGGCCGCAGGCTTTTGCCGAACCGCAGACTCTCGATGAGCTATGCGTTGCTATTCGCAAGTCGCCCGGGCCGGTTCGCTTTGTCGGAACCGGACATTCCTTCACGCCGCTGGTCAGGAATGACGGTACCATCCTGTCGCTCGACCGATTCGTGGGGCTAAAGTCGCACGATCCGGCCAAGCTGACCGCGCGGGTCGGCGCCGGTACCAAGATCGGCGCGCTGGCAAAACTTCTGCATGGCGTCGGCCAGGCGCTGCCGAATATGGGTGACATTGACAAGCAGGCTTTCGGTGGGGCGCTCGGCACCGCCACGCATGGTTCGGGCATCACGCTAGGCGCCTATCACACCCAGCTCGAGGCGATGCAGATCGTCGATGGGCGCGGCGCTGTGAAGGAGTTCGACCGCGCCAAAAGCCCTGACATGATCGATGCCATGGGTGCCTCGCTCGGCGCTTTCGGCGCCGTCACCGAAGTGACGATCCGCAACATGGCGAGTTACCGGATGCGGCATCGCCGCTGGACGGCGCCGATTGCCGATGTGCTGTCGCAATTCGAGCGCACGATGACGGCGCACCGCTCGGCCGAGTTCTACTACGTGCCGTTTTCCGGTCAGGCGCTGCTGATCGCCAGCGATATCACCGATGCGCCGGCAACCGTGCGTCCGCCGACGGAGGACGACGATGCCGTTACCACACTCAGGAAGCTGCGCGACTATCTCAGCTGGTTCCCATGGCTGCGCCGCCGTCTCATCGGCTCCGCCTTCGCGAAAGTGCCGGCAGAGGACTATGTCGAGGACTGGCTGAAGGTCTTCACCTCGGAGCGCAACGTCAAGTTCAACGAGATGGAGTACCACCTGCCGTTCGAGGAAGGGGCTGGTGCACTCGGCGAACTCATTAGGCTGCTCGAGACGCGGTTTCCGGACGTCTATTTCCCGATAGAGGTTCGCGTCGTCGCGCCCGACAACATCTGGCTGAGCCCGTTCTACCAGCGCCCGACCTGTTCGATCGCCATCCATCACGGCGTCGAGCGCGATCCGATGGCGTACTTCAACGCCGCCGAGCCGATCTTCAGGAAGCGCGGCGGCCGCCCGCATTGGGGCAAGATGCACAGCCTGACATCAAAGGAATTGAGCGCGCTCTATCCGCGCTGGAACGATGCCATGGCGGTGCGTCGCGAGATGGACCCCGACAACCGCTTCGTGTCCCCCTACATGGCCAGGCTGCTTGGCGTCGCGACATGAGCCTGACCGACACTTATTTCGCCGACCTGTCTGGCGCGCTCAGGGCGGCCGGGATCTTTCAACCTTGCCTGGTGCTCGATCTCGACCGGCTCGATCACAACATTGCTGCGATCAAGGCGAAGTTCGCCACGGGCCTCGATCTGCGCCTCGTCGACAAGTCGCTGCCTTGCCTGCCGCTCATCGAACACATCCGTGCGGCGTTTTCGACCGAGAGGTTGATGACGTTCCATCTGCCGATCAGCGCCGAAATGCTGAAAGCCTTTCCCGATGTCGATCTCCTGCTCGGCAAGCCGATGCCGGTTGCCGGCGCGAGACACTCCCTCACCAAGGGAGTGCTCGCCGGGCTTGGCGAGGCGACCTCGCGCATCGTCTGGCTGATCGATACGGAGGAGCGGCTTGCCGCCTACGGCGCGCTTGCCACGGAGCTCGACCGCGAGCTTCGTATCTGCTTCGAGGTCGATGTCGGCCTGCATCGCGGCGGTATCAGCGACCCCGACGCGTTGGCGCGGGCGGTTGCCGCGCTGGCGAAATATCCACGGCTGAAATGCGAAGGCGTCATGGCCTATGAAGCGCATATCGGCCATATCCCCAAACTGCTCGGCGGACCGGCCAAAGCGCGCGCCAAGGCCGTCAGCCTGTTTCGCCAGTATGTCGGCTGCCTCGCGCCCGACCAGCGCAGGATCCTTAATCTTGGCGGCAGCAGCACCGCGTTGCTCTATGACAGCTGGGTCGGCGCCAATGAATTGTCCATCGGATCGGCTTTCATGCTGCCGACCGATTTCGACGTGCCCAGCCTCAGCCAATTGCAGCCTGCCGCTTTCATCTCGACGCCGATCCTGAAGGTTGTCGATGTCCGGTTGCCGGGCCTCGACGAGCGCTCCTGGCTGCTGCAGAAACTAGGGCTGTTGCCGCGGCGCGGTTGTTTTCTCTACGGCGGCAAATGGATGGCCAAGCCCGTCCATCCCGCCGGGATGAAGACCGACAAGACGTTCGGCTTTTCGACCAATCAGCAATTCATGGCGTTGCCCGACGACGTCAATGTCGGACCCGACGACTACGCCTTCCTGCGTCCGACGCAGAGCGAATTCGTGCTACAGCAGTTCGGTTCGATCCAGGTCTATTCCGGCGGGAAATTCGTCGAGCAATGGGCCGCGCTGCCGTTTTCGTAAATCGAAGTGGAGGAGGACACGATGGTCGCAAGGGCAGCCAAAACCCACCCCGTGCAGCCTGAATGGGCAGCCGAACTCGATCTGGCGCTCACCGATCTCGACAGCAAAAAGGTTGACTGGGCGCAGACCTCGAATGGCGAGCGGATCGGCTTGCTGCGGCAGGTCAAGGATCACATCCGCGAGGTCGCCGAAGCGTGGGTCAAGACGGCGACGCGCAAGAAGGGCATCCCGACCGGCTCGCCGCTGGAAGGCGAGGAATGGCTGGCCGGTCCGGCGGCTCTGATGGATGGCTGCAACCAGTTCATCCACACGCTGAGCCTGATGGAGGGCAAGAAATTCCTCGACAAGTTGCCGGTCCGCACCTTGCCCAACGGACAGGTGGCGGTGACGGTGGTTCCGAATTCGGTCTGGGACAAGGTGCTGTTCACCGGCCTCAAGGCCGAAATCTGGATGCAGCCCGGCGTGACCAAGGCGATCCTCGCCGCTAACACCGCCTCGGCCTATGACGCGCCGCGCACCAGCCGCAAGGGCAAGATCGGCCTCGTGCTCGGCGCCGGCAATGTCGCCTCGATCGCGCCGCTCGACTGCCTGCACAAGCTGCTCGTCGAACACCAGGTAGTTCTGCTCAAGATGAACCCGGTCAACGACTATCTCATCGATTTCCTCAAGCCGGCGTTGCGGCCGCTGATCGAGTTCGGCGCGCTGCGCATCGTGCGCGGCGGTGCCGATGTCGGCGCTTACCTGTGCAACCACGATCTCGTCGACGACATGCACATCACCGGTGCCGCCACCTCGCATGATGTGATCGTCTGGGGTCCCGGCGAGGAGGGCCGCAAGAACAAGGCGGCGGGCACGCCGAGGAACAGCAGGCGCATCACCTCGGAACTCGGCGGCGTGGCGCCTACCATCGTGGTTCCCGGCCCATGGTCGAATGCAGATATCGCCTATCATGCCGAACTGATCGCGACCCAGAAGCTCAACAATTCCGGCTTCAACTGCATCGCCTGCCAGATGCTGGTGCTGCCGGAGAACTGGGACAAATCCGAAGCGCTGCTGGCGGCACTGGAAAAGGTGATGCACAGGGCCCCGTCGCGGCCAGCCTATTATCCCGGTGCCACCGAGCGCCTCACCGCGTTCGAAGCGCATGCCGACAGCGTGCAGAAATTCGAGCGGCCCGGCGGGCCGGCCTGCGTGGTGGTGCCGTTCCGGCCGGGCACTGACGCCTATCTCGAAAACGCCGAGGTGTTTGCGCCGGCGCTCAGCGTCATGCGGCTGCCGGCGGGCAATGCCGAATCCTACCTGCGCGCTGCAGTCGCCTACGCCAATGAAAAGCTGCACGGCACACTCGCCGCCAACATTCTCATCCATCCCAAGACAATCGCCGAGATCGGGCGGCAGCGCTTCGAGGAGATCGTTGCTGAATTGCGCTATGGCGGAATCGGCATCAATTCCTGGAGCGGCGTTCTGTTCGCGCTGCTGCGGCCGACCTGGGGCGCTTTCCCCGGCCACACGCTCGACGACGTGCAGAGTGGCATCGGCGTCGTCCACAACACCTATTTGTTCGACAAGCCGGAACGCAGCGTGCTCGAAGCGCCGTTCCGCATCATGCCGAAGCCGGCCTGGTTCCTGACCCACAAAAGGGCTGATGTCGTCGGCCGTCTGATCACCGAGTTCAATTACCGGCCGAGCCTTCTGAAACTGCCGCGCATCATCTGGAACGCGCTGCGCGGCTAGCGCAAGCGGCGAAGACAACGACAGAAAGCCGAGACAGGAGTTGCGCCATGGCTGACGACGCGGATGCAATCATCGTTGGCGGCGGGCTGGCCGGTCTGGCCGCTGCCGCGGAACTCGGCGATGCCGGCAAGCGCGTGATCATCGTCGAGCAGGAGGGCGGCGGTTTTCTCGGCGGCCAGGCGTTCTGGTCGCTCGGCGGCCTGTTTCTGGTCGACACGCCCGAGCAGCGCCGCTTGCGCATCAAGGACAGCCGCGACCTCGCCTGGCAGGACTGGTTGGGTTCGGCCCAGTTCGACCGGCCTGAGGATCATTGGCCAAGGAAAGTGGCGGAAGCCTATGTCGATTTCGCCGCCGGCGAGATGCGGCCGTGGCTGCACGGCATGGGCATGCGTTGGTGGCCGGTGGTCGGCTGGGCCGAGCGCGGCGGCGCTCTGGCCAATGGCCATGGCAATTCGGTGCCGCGCTTCCACCTGACATGGGGCACTGGGCCGGGGGTGGTCGCGCCGTTCGAAAGGCGTGTGCGCGAGCACGTCGCCAAGGGGCTGATCACATTGAAATTCCGCCATCAGGTCAGCCGGCTGATCAAGGCCAATGGCGCGGTCACCGGCGTTGCTGGCGAAATCCTGGAGGCGTCCAGCGTCGAGCGCGGCAAGCAGTCGAACCGCACCGTCGTTGGTGATTTCGAACTCTCGGCCGGCGCCGTGATCGTCACCTCCGGCGGCATAGGCGGCAATCACGAGCTTGTCCGCAAGGTCTGGCCGGTCGAGCGGCTGGGGCCGGCGCCGAAGCGGATGGTCGCCGGTGTGCCGCACCATGTCGATGGCCGCATGGTGGCGATCACCCAGGACGCCGGCGGCGCGGTGATCAACGCCGACCGGATGTGGCACTATGTCGAGGGGATCAAGAACTGGAATCCGATCTGGCCGAACCACGGCATCCGCATCCTGTCGGCGCCGTCGCCGCTATGGTTCGATGCGCTCGGACAACGCATGGAGGCGCCGTTCTTCCCGAGCTTCGATTCGCTCGGCACGCTGAAGCGCATCCTGTCGACAGGGCATGACCATTCCTGGTTCGTGCTGACCAAGACGATCGCCTCGAAGGAGTTCGTGCTGTCCGGCTCGGAGCAGAACCTCGACTTTACGGCCAAGGATTGGCGGGCAGTGTTGAAGAACCGGCGCGGCGGCAAGGCGCCGCCATCGGTGGCGGCGTTTCTGGACAAGGGCGAGGACTTCGTCGTCCGCGAAAATCTGGCCGACCTGGTGGCGGGCATGAACGCGCTGTCTGGCGACAATCTGCTCGATTACGACTGGCTCAAGGCGCAGATCGTGGCGCGCGACCGCGAAGTCGAGCATGCCTACACAAAGGACGCGCAGGTCACGGCCATCCGCGGCGCCCGCAACTACATCGGCGACAAGATTTTTCGAGTGACTAAACCGCACAAGATACTCGACCCCAGGCACGGGCCGCTGATTGCGGTGCGCCTCAACATCCTGACGCGCAAGACGCTGGGCGGCCTGCACACCAACCTCAATTCACAGGTTCTGGACGGCGATGGCGAGCCCATTGCCGGGCTCTACGCGGCAGGCGAGGTGGCCGGCGGCGGTGGCGGTGGCTATCACGGCTACAATGCGCTGGAAGGGACGTTTCTCGGCAGCTGTATCTTCTCCGGCAGGAATGCAGGTCGGCACGCGGCGGGCAGGTGACGCCGCGAATCGAGCAACGCTGGCGTCGACCCAGGTCAGACCATCATCGGGTGCCATGGTCGGGGTATTTCTCGACGACAGAGGAGATTGTTAATCGTCCTGCGTTATCGAGAGTTTGGGGGTGAATGGATCTGGTAATTCGATCGTGTCACGGGTCGACTATGGTAGCACTTGGCACCCTTCCTCCCGATCTCACCTGCCGGCCAATTCGCCAGGGTGATTGGGACGGTGTAGCCGATTGCCTGTGTCGGGGCTTTCCAGAACGCAGCCGCAATTACTGGATGCGCGCGCTCGACCGTTTGTCGCAGCGGCCCATCGTCGCCGATTTTCCAAAATACGGCTTTGCCTTGGAGCATGCCGGCCGGATCGTTGGCGTCGTGCTGACGCTCTACGCCCGCTTCCCTGGCCGTGAAGGCGATGAAATCCGTTGCAACATTTCAAGCTGGACGGTGGACGAAGGGTACCGTCCCCAGGCCATGAAGCTGATTTGGGCGATCCTCAGGCGGAGGGACGTGACCTTCACGAACATTTCGCCGGCGCCCGCGACATTGAAGGCTAACAAGGCACTCGGCTTTCGGCTTTTTTCGCATGGACAGTTTGCGTTTCTGCCCGCCTTGAGTTCGGTGCACGGGTCGTGTCGGGTGCTTGAGGTTCGTCCCGATCTTGCCGAATTGGCGATGCTGTCCGACGGCGAAAGATACATCGTCCTGGAACACGCCACGCTGGGCTGCATCTCTCTGGTCTGCATTTGCGACGGGGTGGCGTTTCCTCTGGTTTTGATGCCGCGCCGAATACTGCATGGTCTCATCCCCTGCGCCCAGATCGTCTATTGCCGCTCTCTGGCGGATTTGAGCCGATGTGCCGGCGCCTTGGGGCGCTTTGCCTTGCGAAGGGCAATCTTGCTTTGCCTCGTCGACGGCAGGGAGCCCGTCCCTGGCCTGTTCGGCCGCTACTTCGCCAACCGGGGGATAAAATATTTCAAGGGTCCGAATCCGCCGGCGCCAGGCGACCTGACCTTCACCGAGCTTGTGGTGTTCGGGCCTTAATTGCTCTTTGCACCGCCAGCTCGCGCCAGCGCGTGCCCAGCGAGACACCGACGAGCAGCAGGCAGAAGGCGAGAGCGAGGGGTGAGTAGAATGCCTCTTCCTGCAGCACGGCATTGGCCGAGATGGTGACAATGCCGACGAAGCCGAACAGGAAATCCGGGTCGCCGGTTTCGATCAGCTGCCGACGTGCCGCCATGGCGAGCGCCGCCAGGAAGCCGAAGAAGACCAGGCTGCCAATTCCCATCTGGTAGAGCATGACGCCGACTGCGCTTTCGACGGGGACGGAGGCGGCACCTTCCGCTTGCGCGGTCGACCAGCTGAGATTGATGCTGGTGCTCGACAGATTGCCGCCCAGCCCCAGTCCTTGGCCGAGCGGGTTGGCAAGGAAGTCGCGTATGCCTGCCGCCAGGCCGAGCACGTGATAGTCGCCATGGGTGGCGCCATAGGCGATTGCCGCGGTCGTCCAGACCACGGCCAGGGCGATGACGCCGGCAAGCGTCAGGCCGGTGCGGGAAGGGCGGTGGAACAGCCGCACGCACAGCGCGACGAGCAGCATGAATGTCGCGCCCTTGGAGCCGATGACAGCCAGCAGCGGCAAGGCGGCGATGGGCAGCAGCCAACGGCCTCTGAAGAGCAGCCACGCCGATATGATGCTGAGCGCATAGGCATAGCTGATCGAATGAAAGTTCGGACCGCCGATGCGAAAGACAGTTGGCAGGATGTCGTTGAAGAACGGCGTGTTGAAGAAGGTCGTCGTCATCACGTCCTCGAGCCCACGGAAAACGAAGCCAGTCTCCTTGAGCGCCTTCTCCCACACGCCGGTCTCGATCTGCCGGGAGATGTTACGTTCGATGTAGAGGTCGCCATGAAAGAGGCCGAGGAAATTCATCGTGAAGGTCAGTTCGACATAGCCGTAGATGACCGCGCCGGCGCCGAGCCAGAGCATGCTCTTGCGCAGGTCGATGGGATAGAGGCTGGCGGCCAGGACCGCGATGTGGAAACAGGCGAGCGGCGTGATCGTGTTGCGGAAGTAGACGACCGCGTCCTTGGGGCCACCATGCACGGCGCCCAGGGCAAAATAGAAACAGATCGTCCCACACAGCACGATGCTCAGCAGCAGCCAGCCGCGCAATTCGGTCAGCGCGCGCACTCGGTGTTGAAACGACGCCGCCAGAAAAATGCAGAAGGCGGTCATCAGGATGATGAAGTTCGTACCGCGCAGCGCATCGAACGTATCGTTGTCGGGGATGTAAGGCGTGTACCACGCCACCATGAGGTTCTGGTAGAGAAAGGCGCAGATGATCACGACAGGAATGCCGGCAGGCACCGCATTCGAAACGATCAGCGTCACTATGAACGTTACGACAATCCCGAACGGCGTCCACACCGCAAAAGCCGAAACGCCGAGCGCCACGACGATGAACGCCATCGAGATATGCAGCAGGGCCTCGGCGCTCGATGCGCTCGGTTCGCCGAGCCCGACGCGGGGATATGCTCCGGTGACGCTCATAGCTGGCCCGCCTCGCCACCCAGGAGGGCAGCCATCATCGAGGCGTCGAACCCTTCCATGCTCTGCCTGTTGGCGATGAAGCCAAAGCCCTGGTCGAGCTCCCAATAGGTCCAACCGATATGATTGGCTTCGGCGGCCTCGCGCACGGCACGGACCCAGGCCGCGCGGCTTTGCGCATCGACGCAGAAATTGAGCACGCCGAACTCGTTCAGCATCACCGGGCAGTCATGAGCCGCCGACCAGCGTCCCGCCTCGGCAAAGTTCGAAGCAATCGCTTCCTCGGTCCACGGGTTCGAGAGTTCGTCCTCGAGCAGCGAAGCGGCCTCTTCGTCGCCGGCAGTGCGCAATCTTGCGATGAGATCGCGGACCGCAGGGGTCTCTCTTGTCGCGGGAAACGGCAAATTGGCCATGCGGGCGAGCGGCGACGTATCCCAGTTCTCGCATTGATGGGTGAAGGCCGTCGGTGCGTAGAAATGGATGGCGGCGATCTGGTTGTCGTCGGCCAGAGGCGGCGCATCCGCTATCTCCCAAATGCCCTGGAAGCGTGCCGGTCCCCAGACCAGCGTGTGCTGCGGACATGTTGCACGCAGCGTCTCGGCGAGCCTGTCGCGCAGCGCCAGCCAGACGGTGCGCTCCATCGGCGGCTCGTTCAGCAGCTCTGGATAGACCGAGGCCGCCGGCAGATCGGCGATGACAGGACGCAAGGCCGTCCACGCCTGAACGACCTGTTCGCTTGCAGCTGCCGGATCGCGCTCGAAAGCGGCGTGAAGGTCCGCGGACGGGTGCATGTCGACGAGGACGGCAAAGCCCAGCCTGACAAGGTCGGCGACGCCGTCATGGATGCGGCGGAGCCCAGCCCGGTCGCCGACCGAGATAAGATCGCTGTTCACCGGCAAGCGAATGGTTTCGAACCCCGACTGGCGCAGCTTTTCCAGCGTCGCAGTGGCGGGAGCTATACCTGCCTCGCGATCGAGCCATCCCGGAAGATTGAAGCCGCGCGACGGAACGCTATGCGCAGTCGTCGTGGCATGGCTCGGGAAGGGGAGGGCCGCAAGCACAGCCCCGCCAGCCAGCGCGAGCGCTTGCCGCCGTGACATCACCGGCAGCGATGTCACCACCGCCGGCACGGATCAGGTCCTCGCAGCCAAACTGCGGCGCCGATCGGCGGCGCCGGAAGGCTGCATTGGCGTGCGGGCGGCCGGCTGCGCGGTCTGCGGTGCGATTACCAGTGTGGCGCTGCGTCCGATCTGGGCGACGCCCAACCGTTGCGCCAACAGGGCGGCAGCGTCGGCTGCCTGCTCCGATGGGTTCAGCGCCAGCAGCGTCAGGTCAGCATGCGTGAAAAACTCCGGGGACCAGGCCTTTTCGCTGAAGGCCGGGGCGCTGACGAGGATGAAGTCGAAGGCGTTTCCGGCCTCAGTCAGGACGTCGCCCAAGGTCCGGCCATTTTTTTGCCCCTGCGGGCTGCAGATGGCAGTTCGCAGCCCGCTGGCGCTGTCGACAAATATACCGGGGCCGTGGCCCGCCAAAGCGGACGGCTGGCCTTCGATTTCAACGACCAGCACATTCTGATCGACCCGCTGCAGGCTGATCCCGATCAATGCGCCGGCAAGCCTTGCCTCGAGGCTGCTGCGCGTCGAGGACACGGCCAGCACAAAGGGCTTGGGATGGTCGTGCAGGCGCAGGATGATCTGCCGCATCAGCTTCAGCACGTCGCGCGAAAGCGCTTCGTCGCCGTCCTGGAACAGCGAGGCCCTGATCGCCTTGATGCCTGAAAGCGCCGTACCGGCGGCCGGCACGCGGTATTCGCCCAGACTGGCCGGAACCGGCTTCGGAGCCGGCTGGGCCACCGGACGCGATGCGTCCCGCCTCGGCTGGGCCACCGGCACCATTTCTTCCTTGGGCGCCTGCGGTTCGTCTTCGGGCCGGCGGACCGGGCCGAACGCCAGAGCGAGACCGCATCCGGCGAGAAGTCCAAGAACCGTGCCCACCGGCAGAAGCAGGGCAGGCTTTGGCCAGGTCGGCTGCAGCGGGGGCGAGGCCTTGGCGATCGTGCGCGCCTCGGAGGTCTGGACGCCCTCCATCTGCGAGGTTTCCTTGGCGCGCTTCAGATAGTCGTCGAGGACGCCGCGTGCGGCCTGGGCCTTGGAGTCCAGCTGCCGCAGTTGCACTTGGGCAAGGCTCGAGTCGGAAGACTGCTGGCGCAAAGCTTCGAGCTTGGCCTGCAACTTGCCGACGTTTTGCGCTGCAAGATCGTAGCTGGCCTTCAACTGCTGCCTGATGCGGTCGGCCTCGGCGCCCATGAGCCGGTTCATCCGTTCGAGCTCGGAGCGCAGCCGCGCGATCGCCGGATGGCGCGGCCCATACATGGTTTCGAGGTTCGCGAGCTCGGCGGCGCGCTGATTGTAGTCGTCGCGCAATTTGATGGCCGAGTTGGAGGACAGGATTTCCGCCAGCCTGGCCAGACCGGCCGACGAGCTGCCCACGGCAAGCGCCTGATTGTAGCGGTCCCTTGCCTGGTCGGCGTCGCCCTGGGCAGTGATCAGTTGCGTCGTCAGCTGGTCGAGCTGGAATTGCAACGTGCCGCCATCGGTCGGATCGACGATCCGGTGCGTCGTCTTGAAATCCTCAACCGCGCGTTCGGCGTCGCTGACGTCCTTCTGCAGACCCTTGATCCTTTCGTTGAGGAGGGAGTTGACATCGCTGTTGGCGCCTTCGCGTTCTCCTGCAAGGCCGGTCCGGTAGCGCTCGACGATGGCGTTGGCAATGCGCGCGGCCGTCTGCGGTGATTTCGAGGTGAAGCTGACATTGATGACATAGGTGAGCCCTTCGCGCTCCACCGACACCGCCTTTTGAAAACGCTTGAAGGTCGCGTCGCGCGTGGCCTTCTGATTCGATCCGAGTATCGAAAACAGCCGCGATACCAGGCCGCGGCCCGAGAATTCGGGGTCGCTCGCCACCTTTTGACCGTCGAACACGTCTCCCAACAGATCCTGCGATTCAATGACGAAGACCTGGCTGGCAATGGCGGCGCTGTCGGAGCCGATGCCGGGAAGAACGCTGTTGAAATTGGTGGAACGCGAATCGCGCGGGTCGATCAGGATCGAGGCCGTTGCCGTGTAGCTCGGGCTTGTCACGGCGAGATAGAGCACCGTCAGCAGCAGCACGGCACCTGTAATGACAAAAATCATCAGGCGACGGCCCCAAAGAATCGCCCACAACGCTGCGATATCAAACAGCGGTGGAAGCGTGCGATCGTCGATGTTGGCAGAACTCATCATTTTTCCTCTGCAGAGTAACTTCACTCTACACCTCGCACTATTTCCCATTATCGTTAGCCCTTCGTTAAGGTTACCAAAGCGTTTCACCTTTGTATGCGGGGGCGCCAGTAACCATTCGTCGCGTTCGGACTGGCGCTTGCGGGAGTTTTTGTTCTATTCAGGGACAGGTTTCAGGTCGGTTCGGCTGCCGCGGGGACCAGGCCATTGCCGGTCGTCACAGGAGCCGAACTTGGATGACAACATAAGCGACAACAAAGCCGCAATGGCTGGGAGCGGCAATCCGGCAGCCGACATGCGCATGTCCATCCCCGCGCTCGCCAGGAGCGGGGCGGTCGCTGGTGTGATCAAGCTCACCAGTGCCGGCCTGTCGTTCCTGATGTTCGTGGCCGTGGCGATGGTGATGGACGAGCGGCAGTTCGGCCTCTACAGCGCCACCTATGCCGGCGCCAGCCTGGTTTCCTTCTTTGCCTCGGTCGGCCAGCAGAGCACAGTGCTCAGATTCTGGCCGCAATATGTCGGCCTCGGCGACCTCAACTCGGCACATGGCATGATGGCACGCGCCATCGTGGTGGCCCTGATGGGGCTTGTCGCCTCCAGCCTGCTCATCCTGGTGGCGGGTTTTTTGCCGTTCGCCAGCAGCGGCACGCCGGAGTGGCTTTCGCTATGCCTGGCTGCCGCGGTGCTGTCGCTCTCGCTCGGCTGGTCGGAATTCACCTCCGGCGCTTTCCGCGCCAAGAATGCACTCATTTACGGCCTGCTGCCGCGCGACATCATTTGGCGGGCGGCGACCATTGCGGCCATGCTCGGCTGCCGCCTCCTGCATGTCGAGATGGGTGCGGTCGCAGCGACCTTTCTGACCGCCGGGCTGCTCATCGTTTCGGTCGTGCCGCAGACGATGCTTCTGCTGCGCGACACGTCGCGCGCCGAGCGTGGCCCGCTGACGGAAGACCAAAAAAGCGAATTCAAGACGGTGACGCTCGGCCTGTGGGGCGTCACCTCGCTGCCGCCGGCGCTCGGCCAGGTCAGCACCTTGCTGGTGGCCATGATCCTGGGGCCGGTGCCGGCCGGTGCCATCTTCGTCGCCGACCGCACCACGCGGTTCGTGGCCTTGGCGCTCAACGGCATCAACCAGGCGCTGGCGCCGCAGATTTCAAGCGCCTTCTACAGCGGCGACAGGGCGCATGTGCAGCGCATCACCAGCCTTGCGGCGCTTGGCAGCTTTGCCATTGCGCTCTGCGTGCTGGCGGCGTTCTGGCTTTTCGGCGGCTTCATCCTGTCCATTTTCAATTCGGCCTATGACACGCCGACCATGCGTACGACGCTCGTCATCTTCGGCATCGGCGCGACCTTCGCCACCGCTTGCGGTCCGATCGAGATACTGCTGCAACTGACCGGCCTGCAGCATGCGCTGTTCAAGGTGCTGATCGTCGTCAACGTGCTAGGGCTCGCCGCGACGGCTGCGACGACCTACTATTTCGGGCCGGTCGGCGCGGCGGTCACTATCGCCGGAACGGTGATTGCCTGGACTGCCATCGCAGTCTCGATCGCACGGCGTCGAATAGGCATAAACCCTTCCATCTTCGGCCTCGCGATGAGCAAGGCGGCAGCCGTTTCCCGCCCTGTGCTTAGAGACCGTACGTGAAGATCGTGCAGGTCCAGACGCAGGCAGAGGCGGCCGGCGCGCAACGCGTTTCCGACATGGTGGGTGAAGGATTGCGGGCGCGTGGTCATGATGTCCGCACCGTCTTCATGTACCGCAAGACCGACGCCTTCGACCACGACGCCAGCGCCGATTTCATCCTCACCGAGCCGCCAAAAGGCTTGCGGGGACAAATCCGGGCGACCATCGGACTGGTGAGATATCTGCGCAAGGCGCGGCCGGATGCCGTCATAACCTATCAGCACTATGGCAACATCTTCGGCACGATCGGCGCGCGACTGGCCGGGGTCAGGCACATCGTCGCCAACCAGAGCGGCGCACCGCACACCAGTGGCACCATGGGCCTGCTCTCGCAGATCGACAAGCTGATGGGCGTGACCGGCCTTTACCACGCAAACATCGTCAACTCGGCCTGGACCGAGGCGCAATTCGATCGCTATCCGCAGGCTTACCGGCGGCGTCTCCATCGCATCGATCATGGTGTTCCGGCACCGCGTGAGCAATTCGACAAGGCGGCGGCGCGTGTCCGCTTCGGCTTGCCAGGCAATGCATGGCTTGCCGTCTCGTCCGGGCGGCTGACACGGACGAAGAACCAGATCGCGCTAGTCGGGGCACTTGAACGGTTGTCCGACATCCACATAGCGCTTGCCGGCGTCGGACCGGAACTGGAGGCGCTCGTCACCTTTGCCAGGGAACGGGGCGTGGCGGACCGGTTGCATCTGGTCGGTGAAGTTCCGCCGGCACAGATTTTCGAATTCCTGGCGGCAGGCGATGTCTATGCGTTCCCGTCGACGAGCGAGACCTTCGGTCTTGCCTGTGTCGAAGC
The DNA here is from genome assembly GCF_053848025.1 of Mesorhizobium sp. 128a. Taxonomy (NCBI): domain Bacteria; kingdom Pseudomonadati; phylum Pseudomonadota; class Alphaproteobacteria; order Hyphomicrobiales; family Phyllobacteriaceae; genus Mesorhizobium; species Mesorhizobium sp. 128a. The sequence goes on from NZ_JBSPKY010000018.1 coordinate 74,667, forward strand.
GGCGATTTCCGGGCTGCCGGTGGTGGCGAGCAATCTTGCCGTGATGCGCGAGGTGCTGACCGCGCAAGACGGCGAACCGGCTGCGATCTTCGTGGAGGCCGACGCCACCGGAATGGCCACGGGGCTTGCCGAGATGATCGCCAAGCCGGAGCTTATGGCCAGGCTTTCGGCGGCCGGGCGGCGGCTCAAGGACAAGTACTCGCCGGCCCAGATGTGTGCCGGCTACGAGGCGCTACTGCTGTCCTGAACGCTTCCGCACCGCCGCGATCCCGTCGATCACTTCCAGCCTGCCGGCGCGGTTGAGCGTGTGGATTTTCGGGTATGGCCAGTCGCCGTCGGCGATGATCGGCCGGGGTGCTGAAAGCCGCACCGTGTGCCGGTCTAGCTGCAACAGCTCGGACAGGCCGAGGCCGCCGCCATAGCCGACCGTTCCATCCTGGACGGGAAGGACGACGCGTCCGTTTGGGCCGCGAACGAAAGCGCCGCCCGGACGCGCCATGCGGTGGTCGATCAGGATCGGATTGCCGGCATGCGGCGTCCAGGGGCCGGTGAGGGCGGGGGCTGAAAATACCACCAGCGTATCGGAGGTGCTGCCGTAGCCGTCGCGATCGGTGGCGAACAGCCAGAGCAGCCCGTCATGCCCGAGCAGGGTTGCGTCGGAAATCTCGCCCTCGACCAGCACGGTCTCAGCGGTCCAGCGGTCCGGAAAGCGGGAAGCGCGATAGAGGGTGAGCTTGCCGCTGGTGCTGGCTTCGGGAAGCATCCAGATCACCCCGTCATGCTCGAACACCTGGGGATAGGAGAGGTGGTGCGGTTCCTCCAGCACCACCCGTGGCGCCTCGGGAACGCCGTTCGCACCAAAGGCAACGACCGAGATGACAGCCTTGCCGGTGGCATGAGGATAGTCCTCGACGAACAGGAACGACCGGCCCTGCCATTCGAAGGGGAACGGATCGGCGTAGAAATGGTCGCCGGGGTCGGGCAGCACCGACCAGCCGCTGCCCAGCCTGCCGGTTTCCGCGACGCCGGGGGCATCGGCAAAGCGGTAGCCGACCCGCCAATGCGCGTGGCGATAGCTGGCGCGCCGGATGATTTCACGGCCAAGCCGCGGCAGCGCCGAGCCGAGATAGTGGGGCAGGAATTGCGTCGCCGGACTGCTACCGGCTTCAGACGACGGTTCATTCTGCATGGGCCGACTCCCGGCAAAAGCCTTCGCGAGCGAGACGATCAGGGTGATGGCGCGTGCAAGCACATCTTCCGTACCGAGCGCCACCGATTCTCGCTTGTCGACCATCGGCCGTGCTTGGCCGACCACTTTTCCATCAAGGACGGCCTCGATCACAGGCAACTTTCCGCGCGCGATCGCTGTTGCCACTGCAAGATCGGACCGAGATCCGTCGAACAGGAGGCCAATGGTTGGAACATCGGATCGCGGCGCATTGCCGGCAAGGTCCAGCCTGAGCGCTACCGGCCGGCCGGCCGGCTGAACCGGGATCTCGTTCAGCGCTGCGGCCAGATTCGGACGGCGGCGCCGAAACAGGCGCTGTTCGAAAGCGAAAGCGGCTTTGGCCGACCCTGACCAGCCCGGCATTCCCGGTTGCTGCAGCACGGCAACATCGTGGCCGTCCGACTGAAGCCGCTCGACGACAATCTTCTGCCACAGGCGCGGTCCAGATTGCGGAACAATGACGTCGATTGCCAGCATGTCGTACCAGTTCGCGCTTGTATCGGGACCCGGCCTGGACATTTGAAAAGCTATGACCGGTACGTACAAATGACTGACCGAAAAAACTTACCTTGCCGTTACTTGGAGGTCTGGCCGTCCGCTTTATGGGAAGATCTTGACCAATCCTGCCGACCAGCCGCCGGATGCTGGATTGACCAGAGATATGCAACCAGCGCCTGAGGTCCTGTATATACCAAGTTTCCAACATTCCATGCGTCGACCTTGACGTGGAAGGCAAGACAGCGTCGATAGACCATGCCCAGCCGGTTCGGACCATAAATGTTTGAAGTCACTGTCGAGGATTCGTTCGATTTTCGTTCGAAGGAATATGCCGAGCTTTTCGCCAGCTCGGCTGCGACTGCTTTTCAGCACCCCATTTGGCTCGCCCTGCTGTACGAGAAGATCGTCGGGCAGGGTGCGGCCACGCCGCTGATCATCGTCGTGCGCATAAGCGGAAGACTGGCGATGGTCCTGCCGCTGGTCAGGCGTCGCTACACGCTCTTGAAAGTCGTGGAATTCGCCGACATGCGTGTTTCCGACTACATATCGCCGGTCGCCGACGAGGAGACGTTTTCGCGAATCGTGGCAGACGGCCCCACAGTGGCCGCCATCCGAAAACATCTGAAGCCCTATGATCTGCTGCGCATCGGCAAGCTGGCCGACCGCTCGCTGGCAATCGAGCGCCTGTTTGGCATCGACCAGCGTGAGAGCATGGGCATGAGCGCCTATTCCAGCAAGCTGGAAGCGACATTCGCGGCGTGGCGCGAACACCAGCTCGACAATTCCTATCGCAAGGAACTCGACAAGAAGTCGCGGCAGCTCGGCCGGATGGGCCAGGCGCGTTTTGAATGTTCCGATAGTATCGACGCCATCCGGACGACATTCGATGCGCTCAAATTGTACCGCGGCAAGCGCTTCGACGGCAGCGACGGCCCAGCCGACCTGTTGCAGTCGCCGTCCTACTTCGAGTTCTATACGGCTGTGGCGGCCGAGGGATGTGGCGGCTTTGCGCGCACCTACACGTTCTGGATGGATGATCGTGCGATCGCCGGCGCCCTCGGTCTCGCACATCGCGGCTCGCTGCTGGTCATTCTCGGCGGCTTCGACGAGGCGGGTTACAGGAAGCAGTCGATCGGCAGCCTCATGTTCGAGCAGATCGCCCGCGACTGCATCGAGCGCGGCGACCATTCGCTCGACTTCACGATTGGGGATGAGCCCTACAAGGTTACCTTCGGTGGCCGGCCATCGCCGATGTGGCAGATTTTCAGGGCCGGCAGCCCGCTCGGCTATGCCGCGCACGTGACCGTCGAGAAACTGCCGGCGGCCAAGGCTCTGGCGCGACGGTTGGTCGGTGCGCATGGCAAGAAGCCCAAGCCCGACCGTACCGTGGTGCCGCAGGCGCCCAGCGATGAGGCGGCTGGATCCTGAACGTCCGAATGCCTGCGATCAGGTCGCGGCTTCGATACCGGGCTTTCTGAAACCGCGCAGCCTAGCCGCGAAGGCGGGGCTGAGATTGGTGATCTTCTGCATCACGCGACGACGGCTGAAATGAAGCTGCCGGTGCGCGCGCCAGCGCAGATCGGTGTCGATGGTCAGGCTGCGGCGGAACTCAGCCATGTGCAGACCATGTTCATCCATCGCCAGCTTTGCGGGATCGTCGTAGAACGTCGCGATCTTGGCCGCCGTCATCCCGGGCGAAGCCATCCACCGCGGCACATGCACCGTGCACAACCGCTCGACATCGGTGAGCAGCCGACTGACGCCGGTACCTGCGGCCGGACAGGATGTCTGATAGGCATCGCCGATCAAAACGACCCCATCGCGCACGCATTTCTGCGCCACGGTGATGTCGGTGAGCCAGCTGTCGACCCGGTTGATGACTTCGAAATCGCCGAAGGCGTTGACCAGCCCCGGCAGCGTGTCGATGAGCGTTTCCCGCGGACGTTCGCGCAGCGCTTTCACCCAGGGATCACGGTGATCGCGAAAGACGAACAGATTGGCGCGCGTGACGTCGGCGGCGGGAAACAGGTTGAGGTAATCGATCCCGTCGGAGACCCCGCCGTAATAGGTGAGGGCCGGGTGCTTGAACGCGCTTGCTCCCACCGGGCGCAGATTGAATCCGAAGGTCAGCGACTGCTTCTGATGGACGAAATGGCGCTCGATGCCGAGGTCGCGTTTCAGAATGTCGCCCATGCCGGTGGCCAGCACGAGCAGCCGCGCCGTCACGTCGTGGTGGTCGAGGATCGACACACGCTGGCGGTCTGTTCCTGTCTCCAGCCCGTTGACGCGGCCGGAAATGAAGCGAACGCTTTCGGGCAGTTCGGCGCGCATGGCGGCAACGAGGTCATCGTAGAAAATTCCGTAGTGGCGCGCATGCGTGCGATCGAGAAAGCGTCCCCTGCGGATGTTGACGATCTCATCGAAGACCACGGCCGCCGTCGAAAGCTTGTCCAGAAGGCCGAGCCGACGCAGTTTTTCAATCTGGTCGCCGGCGACTTTCTCGACACGGAATTCCCTTGGGAAGACCGAATGGCGATCGATCAAGATGACGCTGTAACCGGCCCGTGCGAGCACATTCGCCGCAATGGTGCCGGAAAGTCCGGCGCCGACGATGGCGATCTCGGCATCGGTCCCTTCGGGCAGCGGAATGTGGCGATGCTCGGCCGTCATTTGGAGTACCTCAATATGGCATAGACGGCACGGGGACTGGTCGTGAAGTAGCGCCAGAAAAGCCGGCGTGGCTCCATCATCACACGCCAGAGCCACTCGAAGCCAGCCTTCTGCACCCATAACGGCGCGCGCCGGACCTTGCCGGCGATATGGTCGAAAAGCCCGCCCGACGTCTTGATCAGGCCGACATTGTGGAGCCGCGATGCATAATCGCGGATAAAGATCTGCTCGCGCGGCACGCCGAGGCCCAGCCACAATATGTCGGGCGCAAGCGCGTTGATCTCGTCGAGTTTCCTTTCGAGTGCCTGGCCGGTCAGAAAGCCGTGACAATTCCCGGCGATGCGCAGGCGGGGGAATTTGGCGCTGATGCGGGCGACAGCTTTGTTGTTCTCCGCCTCCGTCGAGCCCAGCAGGTAGAACGTCGCACCTTCCTGTTCGGCGAGCTTGGCCACATCGTGGAACAGGTCCGTGGTGGCGACCCGCTCTGGCAGGTGCAGGCTGCACAGCAGGCGCGAGGCAAAAACCAGCGGCTGGCCATCGGCGAAGATCTGGTCGGCCTGGCGAAATATCCGGGCGACTTCCTTGTCCTGCCCCACCTGGGCGATGACATCGCCATTGGCGGAGGTGAAATAATAGGGGCGGGTGTTGGGCAGGTGACCGCGCGCCGACGTGATCATCAGCCGGGCGGCGTCCTGCCGGTCGATCACGGTGATCGGCAGGCCGCCGAGCACAACCGTCGGCAAGGCGGGAAGCTGCGCGCCGGTTGTCACGCCTGCAGGTCCGATCTCGCCAAGCGAACGGGGATGGGAAGCCTCACCTGTTGCGGATGCCTGGGCGCGCGGCGAATCCGCTTCGCGGATCGCGCTCGTACCCCCTTGAGACTTTTTTGAAACGTCGCGCATCGTGTGGAAATAACCCATTTCGAAGTATTCTAAGTAAACGGAGGGGAAAGTTAAGCGATACGTTAATAGTTAGTTAACGCGTGAATTTTTCATAAAATATGTAGATAAATCAATGCATTGCTTTGCTGCTGCGAAGCGCTGTCCAAATCGCGAAGATCGAACCATTCCAGGCCAAGGTTGCTTTTTGGCCCTGCAGCATGAAAATCCAATGGGATCAACGCGCTCTTTGCGTTTTATCGGCCGACAGAATTCGATGGCGGTGTGGGGGAGTTTGGCGTTGCGACCGCTTGCGCAGCCGCAGGACGACATCGAAATGTCAACGCCGCCTGCGTCAAGAAAAGGCCGATGAGAGCCGCGTTTCCGTCGTGTTCCCTGGACAGCGATTGCTTTAGATTGGAGGTAAGAGGCGTTAACCGATCCGATGCTTGCAAGCAACCGCCGCTAGTAAACTATGTATTTCTGGTTGCATTTACTTGCAGGCATTATCCTCGTGCCATGCGTCGAGAATTCGACGCCGCTGCTTGTCGCAACCTGCTTCGCTCTGTTGGCCTGCCCGCGATACCGGTCGCCGAAGGGCAGGCGCGTCGTGAGGCAGGCGGGCCGAAAATCCTTCCGGCCTATCCCTGGGACGGATGCCCATTGCGGCGGGAATGCCTTATCGTCGAGTGCGGCGCAAGCGCCAAATCCTGTGGACCGGCTTGATTGAAATGCTGCTTGATTCAGGCACCGCGTCGGAGGATACCGAATGGATCAAGCATGGAGTCCAGTTTGCCAGCCGTCGTTTCGCAACCGGTCGCCGCCCTTTTGACGCGGGCAGCGATCTTTCTTGTCGTTACGCTCAAATCCGATCCCGAACACGACGCGACCGCACGCGGCTTGTGTGCCGATCTTTCCGCACTCAAGCGCGCGGTCGGCTTTCGTGACCTCGAGGGCGGGTTGTCCTGTGTCATGGCAATTGGCTCCAACGCATGGGACCGTTTGTTTGCAACCCCAAAGCCCAGAGATCTGCATCCGTTCCGCGAGATCCGAGGTCAGCATCACGCTGTTTCGACGCCCGGCGACATGCTGTTTCATATCCGTGCGGCGCGAATGGACCTCTGCTTCGAACTGGCGACGCAGATCATGGCGCGGCTTGGCGGCGCCGTCGCCACAACGGACGAGGTGCAGGGCTTCAACTATTTCGACAACCGCGATCTGATCGGTTTCGTCGACGGCACCGAGAACCCGGTGGATCAGGGCGCAATCGACGCCACGATCATCGGCGAGGAGGATCCCGGCTTTGCCGGCGGCAGCTACGTGATCGTGCAAAAATACCTGCACGATCTGGCGCGCTGGAACGAGGTGCCGGTGGCGGAGCAGGAAAAGATCATCGGCCGGACCAAGCTTTCCGACATCGAACTGGACGACGCGGTCAAACCGACATCGGCGCACAATGCGCTGACCTCGATCACCGAGGATGGCGAAGAGCTGGAAATCCTGCGCGACAACATGCCGTTCGGCGATGCGGGGAAGGGCGAGTTCGGCACCTACTTCATCGGCTATGCCCGCTCGCCGCGCCGCATCGAGCAGATGCTGGAGAACATGTTCATCGGCCGGCCGCCGGGCAATTACGACCGGCTGCTCGACTTCAGCCGCGCGGTGACCGGCTCGCTGTTTTTCGTGCCGTCGGCGACATTCCTCGACGATGTTGCGGCGGATGCGGCCGTTGCTCCGCTGTCCACCCAGCCCGAGACAACGGATCAACCCCAGCAGAGCCCGCGCGATGGCTCACTCGGTATCGGATCTCTCAAGGATGTGAGGCAGACATGAACACGCTTTATCGGGAACTCGCTCCCATCTCGGACGGTGCTTGGGCGCAGATCGAGGACGAGGCGTCGCGTACCCTCAAGCGCCATCTGGCGGCTCGGCGCGTGGTCGATGTCGTCGGCCCGAAGGGTTTTGAGCTTTCGTCCGTCGGCACCGGCCATCTCAAGCAGATCGCAGGCCCGGGCGAAGGGGTGGAATCGGCGCAGCGCGAGGTGCAGGCGCTGGTCGAATTGCGGGTCCCGTTCGAACTGACACGCCAAGCGATCGACGATGTCGAGCGGGGCGCCACGGATTCGGACTGGTCCGCGGTGAAGGAAGCGGCGCGCAAGATTGCCTTCGCCGAGGATCGCTCGGTGTTCGACGGCTACGCCGCCGCCGGCATCCAGGGCATTCGCGAAGGCACCAGCAATCCGGTGGTGGCATTGCCGGGCAATGTGATGGGCTATCCCGAAGCGGTCGCCCAGGCGGCCAGCCAGTTGCGGCTAGCCGGCGTCAATGGTCCCTACGCACTGGTGCTGGGTGCGGCGGCCTATACGGCTGTCAGCGGCGGTAGCGACGAGGGTTACCCGGTCTTCCACCATATCGAACGCATGGTCGATGGCGGCATCATCTGGGCGCCGGCCATCGAAGGCGGGTTTGTGCTCTCGACGCGCGGTGGCGATTTCGAGCTCGATATCGGCCAGGACCTGTCGATCGGCTACCTCTCGCATTCCAGCACGAGCGTCGAACTTTATCTGCAGGAGACGTTCACCTTCCGGCTGCTGACGTCAGAGGCCTGCGTGACCCTTGCCCCGCCGCGAGAGTGACCGCGAAGTCGCAATGGCCTGGCCGCAAGATCGGCCGGGGTATCACTCGGTGAAGGAACCGTCCTTGTGGCGCCATGCATCGAGAACCTGATCTGCCACGGCAAGCGGCTGTTCGGCGCCCGCTCCGGTGTGCCGATACACGACCGGGCGCCGGCGATGCGGCCCAATGAGGTCGGCCTTGCGATGGTGGAGCGTTTTGCTTCCCGACTCGGCAGATTGCCGGGATAGGGGCTCTGTCCCTACGGCGTCGACCGCCGCGTTGATGGCGCGAGCAATTGCGATCAGAAACGCTCGCGATAGGCGCGCGGGTTGGTGCCCAGGACGCGCAGAAAGCCGCGCCGCATCGTTTCTTCCGAGCCGAAGCCGCAGCGGCGTGCCGTCTGGTTGACGGGCTGGCCGCGCTCCAGCATCCGTCGCGCCGCCTCGATCCGGATCTCCTCGATCGCGCGGGCGGGTGTGCGGCCCGTCGCCTCGTGATAGCGCCGCGAGAAACTGCGCGGGCTCATATTGGCGTGGTCGGCCAGCTGCGTCAGCGACAGGTCGCCGGCAAGATTTTCGAGGATCCAGCCATGCAGCCGGTCGAAGCGCCCGTCGCCCTCCTGCAGCTTGAGTGTCTGGCTGAATTGCGCCTGGCCACCGGGACGTTTGAGGAAGACCACCAACTCGCGCGCCACTGCAAGCGCCGTGTGCCGGCCGAGGTCGGCCTCGACGAGGGATAGGGCGAGATCGATCCCTGCCGTTACGCCGGCCGACGTCCAGACATTGCCGTCACGAATGAAGATCGGATCGGGCTCGAGGCGGACCGCCGGAAAGCGCCGGGCGAACTCCGCGCAGCGTCCCCAATGGGTCACCGCGCGACGGCCCTCGAGCAGGCCCGCCTGCGCCAGCAGCATGGCGCCGCTGCAGACGGATGCGGTTCGCGTGGCATCGCGCGAGCGGCCAGCGATCCATTGGACCAGTTCGGCATCGTCGCAGGCCGCGTTGACGCCCCATCCGCCAGGCACGACCAGCGTGTCGATCTCGCCTCCCTGCGCCGGCAGCGCCGCTGCCTCCAGGACGAGGCCGGCCGATGTGCCGATGCGCGGCGAGGCCGCGACGACCGTGACCTCGTAGGGTGCTGGTTCGCCGGCCTGCCTCTTGAAGTCGTTGGCGCTGGCAAAGACTTGAAGCGGTCCGCTGACGTCGAGGAGCTGGACGTCGGGATAGGCAAGCACTTCGATGCGGCGCATTGGGTTTGGCCTGAAACGAGGGGTGAATGGCAATTACGCCAAAACATGATGGCCTAGATTGCCGGAAGTCAACCCACGGAGATTTTCCATGCCCCTTCGTTTCGGCATCCTCGTATTTCACAACGTCCAGCAGCTCGACCTCACCGGCCCCTATGAAGTCATGGCAACAGCCAAGGGCGCGGAAGTGGAATTGATCTGGAAGGATCGCAATCCGGTGATGTCCTCGACGCGGCTGTTGCTGACGCCGACGGCGACCTTCGACGATTGCCCGCCTCTCGATGTGCTGTGCATTCCAGGGGGAGGCGGCGTCAACCCGCTGCTGGAGGACCAGGCAGTCCTCGATTTCGTCTGGGAGCGCGCGGCGCAAGTGCGCTACATCACCTCGGTCTGCAGCGGCGCCTTGGTGCTCGGCGCGGCCGGGCTGTTGAAGGGCAAGCGAGCGACGACGCACTGGTATGCGCATGATTTCCTTGAAGAGTTCGAGGCGATCCCGGTCGATGCGCGCATCGTGGAGGACGGCAAGCTGATTACCGCCGGCGGCGTCACCTCCGGGATCGATTTCGGCCTGGCGCTGGTTGCACGGCTGCTTGGACAGGAGGAGGCCGAGATCGTGCAGCTCTCGCTCGAATATGCCCCGGCTCCTCCTTTCCAGTCGGGCACGCCTGCTGAGGCTTCGTCTGCCGTGCTGGCGCAGACAAAGGACCGGCTTTCGGCCTCGAGGCGGGTTCGGGAAGAAATGTTCGCCCGCTGGCGCGAGGCCCGCGCGGCCTCCGCACCGGCGCGCATATATGGCTGAGGCGGCAGGGCCGAAGGCGCATATCGCTGCCCTTCGGCCCTGCCGCGTTTCCCCTGTTGACACCTCCTGTCATTCATGCAGAAATTGGTTGGACCATTGAACCACTTGGATTTCTGCTGGCGTGACCGAATTCAGCCTTCCGCCGATCCAGACGACAGCCCGCGACGATGCGGTGCTGAAGGCGTTGGCTGGCTTTGTGATGCGCGAAAAACTGGAGCCCGGTGAGAGGCTGCCGACCGAGCGTATCCTCGCTGAGCGCCTGAAAGTCAGCCGCAACACGGTGCGCGAGGCGCTGACGCGCTGGGAAGGGCTTGGACTGGTCGAGCGCCGGCAGGGCTCCGGCACTTATCTCAAGGCTGCCGTCTCGCTCGACATGCTGCACCTGCCGCTGACGCTCGCGGGCGGCAATGATTTCACCGGCCTGATGCGCACGCTGGAGATCCGCCGGGCGCTCGAAGCGGAAGCCGCCGCCCTTTGCGCCATTCGCGCTGACAAGGACGATCTCGCCGAGATCGAGCGCAAGCTCGACATCATGGAGGAGGAGTTTCTCAACCGGGCCGGAATGTCGTCGGAAGAGGACTGGGAATTCCATCAGGCGATCTACCGCGCCTGCGGCAATCCCCTGTTCGAGCAGATCATCGCCGCCATGCATGAGCTGTTCCACCGCTTCTGGGAACATCCGCTCGGTGTGCGTGATTTCGGTCACGCCAGCTTTCCCTACCACCGCACCATGTTCGACTGCATCGCCGCGCACGACCCGGAAGGCGCCCGGGCCGAGGCGCTGAAGCTGATCGCCACCGTCGAGGACGATTTGAAGCGCGGCGCCGCCAACCTCAAACTTTCGGACCGCACATGAACGAACAGGGCTTCGACCCAGGCATTTCCGGCAGCGACTATCTCGCCGAGGCGGCGACGCTTCTGGCGCATGACGATCCGTTCCCCGGCAATGCCGTGGTGCCGCCGATCTACCAGACCTCGCTGTTCACCTTTGGCAGCTATGCCGAGATGGCCGACACCTTTGCCGGCCGCCGCAAACAGCCGATCTATTCGCGCGGCGACAATCCGACGGTGATGGAATTCGAGGCGCGCGTTGCAGCGCTCGAAGGCGCCGAGGCCGCGCGCGGATTCTCCAGCGGCATGGCGGCGATCAGCTCTACCGTGCTCGCCTTTGTCGGCGCCGGCGATCGTATCGTTGCGGTGCGCAACTGCTATGGCGACGCCTACAGGCTGTTCGAGCGGCTGTTCCCGCGCCTCAACATCAAGGTCGACTATGTCGACGGTTCCGATCCGGACGCGGTCGCTGCGGCACTGCCGGGCGCGAAACTGCTCTATCTGGAAAGCCCGACTTCGATGATGTTCGAGCTCCAGGACCTGGCGCACCTGACGCGGCTGGCGAAAGAGCAGGGCATCGTCACCACCATCGACAATTCCTGGGCGACGCCGGTGTTCCAGAAGCCGATCCTGCACGGCGTCGACCTCGTCTTGCACTCGGCCTCGAAATATCTCGGCGGCCACAGCGACACGGTTGCCGGCGTGGTGGCGGGCTCGGCCGCCCACGTCAAGCACATCAACGACCAGACCTATTCCCAGCTCGGCGCCAAGCTATCGCCCTTCGAGGGCTGGCTCTTGCTGCGCGGCCTGCGCACGCTGCCGCTGAGGCTGCCGCACCACATGAAGAGCGGGCTCACCATCGCCGAGCGGCTGAAGGCACATGACAAGGTCGAGCGGGTCAATCATCCCGCCTATTCCAACCATCCCGGCAAGAAGACGCTTGCCGGCTATGCCGGGCTGTTCTCCTTCGAGGTCACGGAGGATGTCGACATTCCCACCTTCGTCGATGCGCTGAAATTCTTCCGCATCGGCGTCAGCTGGGGCGGTCACGAAAGCCTGGTCGTTCCGGCAAAAGCCTCGCTCGAGCAGACGCCGGGTCTCAATTCGATGGCGCGCTTCGGCGTCAGCCCCCGAACCATCCGCTTCAATGTCGGATTGGAAAGTGTCGAAGACCTCTGGGCCGACATCGCCCAAGCCTTCGAAAAAGCAAAAAAATAACTGGGTTCAAAATGGGAGTTCTGAATATGAAGAGACTGAGCATCATGCTTGCCACAGCTGCCGGCCTGGCGATTTCCGCCAGCGGCGCGCTGGCCGACACCACACTCAAGCTGGTCGAGGTCATCACCAGCCCGCAGCGCACCGAATTCCTGAAGAAGCAGATCGCCGAATTCGAGGCAGCCAATGCGGGCGTCAAGGTCGAGGTGGTCTCGCTGCCCTGGGGCCAGGCGTTCGAGAAATTCCTCACCATGGTGCAGGCCGGCGATACCCCTGATATCGTCGAGATGCCTGAGCGCTGGATGGGCCTCTACGCCACCAACGGCCAGCTCGAGGATCTCGGGCCTTACATGGCCAAATGGGACGACGCCAAGACGCTCGGCGACCGCGCCAAGCAGTTCGGCTCGACCGTCAACAACACCCAGTTCATGATCCCTTACGGCTATTATGTGAACGCGCTGTTCTGGAACAAGAAGCTGTTCAAGGAGGCCGGCCTCGACGGCCCGCCGGCGACGCTCGACGACTTCATCGCCGATTCCAAGAAGATCTCCGCCATTCCGGGCAAGTACGGCTACTGCCTGCGCGGCGGGCCGGGCGCCTTCAACGGCATGCACATGTTCATGAACATCGCCCAGGGCAAGGGTGGCTACTTCAACGAGGACGGCACCTCGACCATCAATGAGGAAGGCTCGGTCAAGGGCCTGCAGATGCTGGCCGACATGTACAAGGACGGGCTGGCGCCGAAGGACGCGGTGAGCTGGGGCTTCAACGAGACCGTCACCGGCTTCTATTCCGGCACCTGCGCCATGCTCAACCAGGACCCTGACGCGCTGATCGGCATTGCCGACAAGATGAGCGCCGACGATTTTGCCGTGGCGCCGCTGCCGGTCGGACCGAGCGGCAAGTCCTATCCGACGCTGGGCTATGCCGGCTGGGCGATGTTCGCCAATTCGCAGCACAAGGACGATGCCTGGAAGCTGATGGCGACGCTGTTGTCGCCCAAGGACAATCTGGAATGGGCCAAGGAAGTCGGCGTCGTGCCGATCCACAATGGCGCCGACCAGGACGCCCATTTCAAGACCGAGCAGTTCAAGGGCTGGTTCACCGAGCTCAGCGACAGCTCGAAATATGAAATGGTGACGCCGCCGACGCATCTGGAAAACCTCGGCAACTTCGTCGACCAGGTGGCGATCAAGAATTTCCAGGAAGTGCTGCTCGGCCAGAAGTCGGCCAAGGACGTCGCCGATCAATGGGCTGCGTTCCTGACCAAGGAACAGCAGGACTGGATGGCCAAGAACAAGAAGTGATCTTCTTCCTTCTCCCCGTTTTACGGGGAGAAGGTGGCCCGGCAGGGCCGGATGAGGGGCAGCGCTAGCACCCCAAGGTTGGCGCTGCCCCTCATCTGCCTGCCCGTCCTCCGCGGCAGCTGCGCCGCTGCTACGGAGGGTGGACCGGCATCTTTCCCCGTGAGCGGGGAGGACGCTTGTCGCCAATCCCGGCGCTCCTCCAGGAGACGAATTAGCACCCGATGACCTACGCCGTGTCCGAAATACGATCCGCAGGCCGGCCGCGAAAGAAGCGGCTGACGCATGCCGCCATCGAGCCCTGGCTTTATCTCAGCCCGGCGATCGTTCTGCTGGTCGTGGTGCTGCTGGTGCCGCTGATCATCGGCATCAGCTATTCCTTCCGCAAATTCTCCGCCTTCAAATCCGAATATGTCGGCCTTGGCCAGTACGAGGCGATGCTGACCGACCAGGTGCTGGGGCAGGCGCTGGTCAACACGCTGTGGTGGACCGTCGCCAGCCTGTTCTTCCAGTTTTTCCTGGGCCTCGGCCTCGCGCTGCTGCTCGACAAGCCGTTCGTCGGCCGCAAGTTCGTGCAGGCGGTTGTCTTCCTGCCCTGGGCGGTGCCGTCTTTCCTGTCTGGCCTGACCTGGGCCTGGCTGTTCAACCCGATCATCGGACCGCTGCCGCATTGGCTGTTTGCGCTCGGGCTGAAGGCCGAACCGACCAATGTGCTGTCCGATCCGGCGACCGCCATGTGGGGGCCGATCGTCGCCAACATCTGGTTCGGCATTCCGTTCTTCGCTATCACGCTGCTGGCGGCGCTGAAGTCGATCCCGTCCGAATTGCACGAGGCCGCTGCCATCGATGGCGCCTCGCCTTGGCAGCGCTTCACCAAGGTGACGCTTCCCTTCCTGGCGCCGACCATTGTCATCACCGTCATGCTGCGCACGATCTGGATCGCCACTTTCGCCGATCTGATCTTCGTCATGACCGAAGGCGGGCCCGCGGGCTCGACCAGCACGGTGCCGGTCTACATCTATGTCAGCGCCTTCAAGTCGCTGGACAAGGGTTACGCGTCGGCGGTCGCGGTGCTGCTTCTGGTCCTGCTCATCGCCTATGCGATCGCGCTGATCGCCATTCGCCGCTTGCTGGTGAGGCACGTCTGATGATCGCCGGGCGCTCCACTTCCTCACGCATTTTCAGCGGCATCGGCCTTTACGGCGCGATTGCGGCGTACATGATCTTCGCGCTGTTCCCGATCTTTTGGACGCTGAAGATCTCGGTGACGCCGGAGCGGTTGCTCTATTCCGAGGGGATCACGCTGTGGCCGTCACAGACGACGTTCCGCAACTTCATCACGGTTCTCGAAGCATCTGATTTCCCGCGCTATTTCCTGAACAGCGTGATCGTCTCGGTGTCGACGGCGGCACTCGTCACCGTGATTGCCACGCTTGCCGGCTACGCGATGTCGCGCTTCACTTTCCGCGGTAAGGCGACGCTGGCGATCATGCTGCTGCTGACCCAGACCTTCCCGCTGGTGATGGTCATTCCGCCGATCTACCGCGTCATGGGTGAGCTTGGCCTGACCAACAGCCTGGTCGGGCTGATCATCATCTACACCGCCTTCAACACGGCGTTTGCCACCTTCCTGATGCAATCCTTCTTCGACGGTATTCCGAAGGATCTGGAGGAGGCGGCAATGATCGACGGCTGTACGCGGGCGCAGGCGATGCGCAAGGTGATCGTGCCGCTGACCTTGCCCGGCATGGGCGCGACGCTCGGCTTCGTCTTCACCGCGGCCTGGAGCGAATTGCTGTTCGCGCTGATGCTGATCTCCAGCGACGACCAGAAGACGTTCGCCGTCGGCCTGCTCACCTATATCGGCAAATTCGCCGTCGACTGGGGGCAGATGATGGCGGCGTCGATCCTGGCGCTGATCCCGGTCTGCATCTTCTTTGCCTTCCTGCAACGCTATCTCGTCACCGGCCTCACCGCCGGCGCGGTCAAAGGATAATCGATGGCTTCCGTCACGCTGCAAAACGTCGAGAAGGACTACGGTTCGCTGCGCATCCTGCACGGCGTCGATCTCGAGATCGCCGATGGCGAGTTCGTCGTGCTGGTCGGCCCGTCCGGCTGCGGCAAGTCGACCCTTTTGCGCATGATTGCCGGGCTGGAAGAAGTCTCCGGCGGCGAGATCCGCATCGGCGATCGGCTGGTCAACGATGTCGCGCCGAAGGACCGCGACATTGCCATGGTATTCCAGTCCTATGCGCTCTATCCGCATATGGATGTGTCGTCGAATATGGGCTTCAGCCTGCTTTTGAAGAAGGCGGAGAAGACGACGATCGACGGCAGGGTAGGGGCCGCCGCCAAGCGCCTTGGCCTCGACAGTTTTCTGGGACGCCTGCCGCGGCAATTGTCCGGTGGCCAGCGCCAGCGCGTCGCCATGGGCCGCGCCATCGTTCGCGATCCCAAGGTGTTTTTGTTCGACGAGCCGCTCAGCAATCTCGACGCCAAACTGCGCGTCCATATGCGCGCCGAGATCAAGGCGCTGCATCAGCAGCTCAAGACCACTTCGGTCTATGTTACGCACGACCAGATCGAAGCCATGACCATGGCCGACCGCATCGTCGTCATGCATGACGGCTACGTCCAACAGGTCGGCCATCCGCTCGAACTCTATGACCGGCCGATCAACACCTTTGTTGCCGGTTTCATCGGTTCGCCCGGCATGAATTTTTTTCCGGCGACGGTCGCGAAGGCTGGCAAGGTGGATGCGGTGCTGGCCGACGGCCAGAAGCTGCGGTTGCCTGATGGATTGCCCCTCACGGATGGTGGCAAGCTCACCGTCGGGCTGCGGCCGGAACACATCCAGCTCGCCGACGACGGAGGGCTCAAGGCAGAGGTCGAAGTGGTCGAGCCGCTCGGCCTGTCGACGCAGTTCTATGTCCGGCTCGCCGACCAGCTGGTTTGTGTCTTCGTCATGGGACGCAGCACTATCCGGCCGGGCGACACGGTAAGACTGTCAGCCGATCCGGCGGCGCTGCATCTGTTCGATCCCGCAAACGGCAACCGCATCGGGTAAGGGGCGCCTGAAGCCGGCAGCCAGAGGCAATCCGTTTTAGCGGTGGTTGCCTAGGCTGGCATACATGCCGGTGGTGCGGAACTGCGTCGGGTTGATGCCGTAGAGCCGGCGGAAGACTTTCGAAAAATAGTTGGCGTCCTCGAAGCCGCACAATATGGCGACCTCCTTGACCGGCAGGAAATCGGCCTTGGTCAAAAGTTTCGCCGCCCGCTGCAGCCGCTGCTGCAGCACGAATTCGGCCGGCGGCACGCCTTCGCTGTCGGCAAAGCAGCGTGAGAAATGTGCCCGGCTGAGGCCGCTGATTTGCACGAGATCAGCCACCGGCAGGGGCTTGTCGAGATTTGCGTTGATGTGATCGATTACCGGCTGCATGGCGCTCTGTTTTTCGGTGAAGGCGTGCGAGCCGAAGACATCGTCGTAAAGCGCCATCGCCGCTTCATAGGCGATTGCTGAAGCCGCCCCTGGCGAAGCGCCGCCCTTGATCAGGCGCAGGCTGCAATCGGCGAGATGATCGATCGTCTGAGGCTGGAGCCGCAACACCGGACCGGAGACACTCAGAATGGATTTGTGGATGCGCAGCGCCTCCTCGCCATTCATCGAGATCCAGAAATATTCCCAGCGGTCGCCCTTCTCCAGCCAGTAGCGATGGTTGTGCGGCACCAGCACCAGCAGCGTGTCGTTGGCCTGCAGGCGGTAGTTGCGGTTTTCGTAGCGCAGCTGGCCGGTGCCGCTGATTGTGTGCTGCAGTACGGTGAACGGTGTCTGGCCGCGCTTGCGCCCATCCCAGTCGTAAGTCACACCCTCGCGCACTTCATAGCCGGTGCTGGTCGGCATGGCATGCAGGCGCTGACGGCCGCGCGGCAGCGAAATGGTGCGCATCAACTGTCCGTTGGCGATCAGATCACGCAGCACAAAATTACCCTCGAAAGCATAAACGTTCTCTGGCCGTGCCCGCGAATAACGGCATAATCCAAATCCTGAGAACGCGAAAGACCCGCGGTCGAGGAGCGGGCGGGAGGAGAATGAGCCGGAAATTCCGGCTCCGAATGGCATGCGCGCCATGGCGCGTCGCCATGCGCTCCTCCTTTGCTCCTTGCCTGGCATTCGACCCGCATCGAGGTGAAGGTGATGAGTTTCAAAATCGCTATTATCGGCGCCGGCAGCGTCGGCTTCACCAAAAAACTGTTCACCGACATTCTGTGCGTTCCGGAATTCAGCGATATCGAATTCGCGCTGACCGATCTCAGCGAGCACAATCTCGGGATGATCAAGGCGATCCTCGACCGCATCGTCGAGGCCAACAAATTGCCGACAAAAGTCACCGCGACCACCGACCGCCGCAAGGCGTTGGAAGGCGCGCGCTACGTCATCAGCTGCGTGCGGGTCGGCGGGCTCGAAGCCTATGCCGACGATATCCGCATTCCCTTGAAATACGGCATCGACCAGTGCGTCGGCGACACGATCTGCGCCGGCGGCATCCTTTACGGCCAGCGCAACATCCCGGTCATCCTCGACTTCTGCAAAGACATCCGCGAACTCGCCGAGCCGGGCGCGAAATTCCTCAACTATGCCAATCCGATGGCGATGAACACCTGGGCGGCGATCGAATACGGCAAGGTCGATACGGTCGGCCTCTGCCACGGCGTCCAGCACGGCGCCGAACAGATCGCCGAAGTGCTCGGCTCCAAATCGCATGGCGAACTCGACTATGTCTGCTCCGGCATCAACCATCAGACCTGGTTCGTCGATCTGCGCCTCAACGGCCGCAAGATCGGCAAGGACGAGCTGGTCGCCGCGTTCGAGGCGCATCCGGTCTATTCGCAGCAGGAAAAGCTGCGCATCGATGTCCTGAAGCGCTTCGGCGTCTACTCGACCGAAAGCAACGGCCATCTCTCCGAATATCTGCCCTGGTACCGCAAGCGGCCGGACGAAATCACCCGCTGGATCGACATGTCCGACTGGATCCATGGCGAGACCGGCGGCTACCTCCGCTACTCCACCGAAACGCGCAATTGGTTCGAGACGGAATTCCCGCAGTTTCTCGAAGCGGCGTCGAAACCGATCGACCCGGCCAAGCGCTCCAACGAACATGCCAGCCACATTCTCGAAGCGCTGGAGACCAACCGCGTCTATCGCGGCCATTTCAACGTCAAGAACACCGGCATCATCACCAACCTGCCGCAGGACGCGATCATCGAATCGCCCGGCTTCGTCGATCGCTTCGGCATCAACATGGCCGCCGGCATCACGCTGCCGGAAGCCTGTGCCGCGACCTGCATCTCTTCGATCAATGTCCAGCGCATGTCGGTGCATGCGGCGATATCGGGCGACATCGATCTCTTGAAGCTTGCCGTGCTGCACGATCCGCTGGTCGGTGCCGTGTCGACACCGGAAGAGGTCTGGCAGATGGTCGACGAGATGGTCGTCGCCCAGGCCCGCTGGCTGCCGCAATATGCGGGTGCGGTGCCGGCGGCGAAAGAGCGGCTTTCGAAATCGAAGGTCAAGACCCGCGACTGGGCGGGTGCGGCGCGGCGCAAGGTGCGATCGATCGAGGAATTGCGCGCCGAAAAGACGGCGCTGAAACAGGCGGGCTGAGATGCTTGCAGGCGCGCCGCGGGAGGCCGGTCCGCCAATCAGCCGTCATGAATAGATGCGGGCAGCAGCAGACGTCGAAACATCTGGGAGGAACACAATGAGGAACTTTCGCAGAATTGGCATTCTCACTGGGCGAAGAATTGGCATTCGCGCCGGGCGAAGAATTGGCATTCTCGCCGGCTTGACGCTGAGCGTCTCGGTCTTGGCGCTCGGCGCATACGCCTCCGAGCCGACCACGCCGCCGGCGCCGGCACCGTTTCCCGCCGAGGGCAAGATCAAGTACGTCGCCCGCGATTCCATCCTGGAATTCAAGGCGCTGCCCGAATATCACGAGCCCGACTGGGTCACCGAGAAATACGTCAAGGCCGGCAAGCTGCCGCCGGTCAAGGACCGGCTGCCGAAGGAGCCGCTGGTGTTCAAGACCGGCAACATGCCGGACGGCATCGGCGTCTATGGCGACACAATGCGCCATGTCATCGGCGGCCGGCCGGAAGGCTGGAACTATGGCGCCGGCCAGACGCAAGGTTGGGGCGGCATCGACATCGGCCTGTCCGAATGCCTGACACGCACAGCGCCTTTGTTCCAGGTCGAGGCCAAGGACACTGAACCGCTGCCGAACCTGGCCAAAAGCTGGGACTGGTCGAAGGACGGCCACACGCTGACCATGCATCTGGTCGAAGGCGCGAAATGGTCGGACGGCGTCGCCTTCAACGCCGATGACGTCATGTTCTACTGGGACGACGAGGTCGTCGACCCCAACGTCTCGCCGCTTAACGGCGCCACCGAAGAAACCTTCGGCGTCGGCACGACGCTGAAGAAGATCGACGACTACACCGTCGAGTGGACATTCAAGGACGCCTTCCCAAAGCAGTATCTCTACGCCATGGCCTACGGCACCTTCTGCCCCGGCCCGGCTCATATTCTGAAGCCGCAGCATCCGAAATATTCAAAGAACACCTACGACCAGTTCAAGAATGCGTTCCCGCCGGAATATATGAACATGCCGGTGATGGGCGCCTGGGTGCCGGTGGAGTATCGCCCTGACGACATTGTCGTCATGCGGCGCAATCCCTACTACTGGAAGGTCGACGAGAAGGGCAACCAGCTGCCCTATCTCAATGAGCTGCACTACAAGCTGTCGACCTGGGCCGATCGCGACGTCCAGGCGGTGGCAGGCGCTGCCGACTTCTCCAATCTGGAGCAGCCGGAGAATTTCGTCGCCTCGCTGAAGCGGGCGGCGGAAAAGGACGCACCGGCCCGGCTCGCTTTCGGTCCGCGCCTGATCGGCTACAATCTGCGCATGAACTTTTCCGCCAATGGCTGGGGCAATCCCGACGAGCGCGGCCAGGCGATCCGCGAGCTGAACCGCAACGAGGACTTCCGCAAGGGCGTCACCATGGCGCTCGACCGCAAGGCACTCGGCGACTCGCTGGTCAAGGGGCCGTTCACCGCGATCTATCCGGGCGGGCTCTCCTCCGGCACCTCCTTCTATGACCGCAACTCGACGGTTTACTATCCTTTCGATCTCGAAGGCGCCAAGGCCGAACTCGCCAAGGCGGGTCTCAAGGACACCGATGGCGACGGCTTCGTCAACTTCCCGGCCGGCACGGCCGGCGGCAAGAATGTCGAGATCGTCATGCTGGTCAACAACGACTACACCACCGACAAGAGCCTGGCGGAAGGCGTCGTCGGCCAGATGGAGAAGCTCGGCCTGCGCGTCGTACTCAACGGCCTCAACGGCACCCAGCGCGACGCCTCGCAATATTCCGGCCGATTCGACTGGCTGGTTCGGCGCAACGAGCAGGAGCTGACTTCCGTCGTGCAGAACACGGTGCAACTCGCGCCCGTTGGCCCCAAGACCAGCTGGGATCACCGCGCGCCTGAAAGCGGTGTGGTCGACCTGATGCCGTTCGAAAAGGAGCTTGTCGACATCGTCAACAAGTTCGTCTCGAGCCAGGACAATGACGAACGCGCCAAGCTGATGCGAGAGTTCCAGAAGATCTCGACGGAAAATATCTACAATGTCGGGCTGACCGAATATCCCGGCGCCCTGATCGTCAACAAGCGCTTCTCCAACATTCCGCAGGGGACGCCGATCTTCATGTTCAACTGGGCTGAGGACTCGATCGTGCGCGAGCGGGTCTTCGTCGCCGCCGACAAGCAGCAGAAATACGAACTCTATCCCGAGCAACTGCCGGGCAAGCCCGGCGACAAGGGTCCGACGAACTGAGGGGCCCGACCGCCTGAGAGACCATGAGCTGAGTTTCCTCCCCTGGCTGACGCCCGGCCGCGCTGCGCGCGCGGCCGGGGCGGGATAAGGTCAGCGGCAACAAATTTGATCCAAGGAGGAGAAACGAACCGATGCTGCGATTCCTGGCCATGCGCATAGCATCCGCGGTGCCGGTTCTGGTCATCCTGAGCCTGGTCACTTTCGCCATCATCCAGGCACCGCCGGGCGACTATGCCGACTACATCCGCTCGCAGCTCATCAACCAGGGCGGTGCCTCGTTTGCCGAAGCCGACGCGCAGGCGCAGGCCTACCGGGTCGAGCATGGTCTCGATAAGCCGATGCCGGTCCAGTATCTCAACTGGATCGGCGGCATCGTCACTCGCGGCGATTTCGGCTACAGCCTCTACTACAACAAGCCGGTGGCCGATGTGGTCGGAGAGCGGCTGCCGCGCACGCTGCTCCTGGCGCTGGTCTGCCATCTGCTCGCTTCGGTGCTCGGCATCACCTTCGGTATCTGGGCGGCGACGCGGCAATACACCTGGATCGACTCGACGCTGTCGGCCATCTCCTTCCTCGGCATGACCGTTCCGCGCTTCCTGATGGCGCTAATCATCGTCTACCTGCTGGTCTTCCAGTTCAACGTCTCGGAGATCGGCTCGTTCTTCTCGGCGCAATATGGCGGCGCGCCGTGGTCTTGGGGCAAGTTCGTCGACCTCGTCAAGCATGTCTGGCCGGTAGTAGCGATCGCCACCTTTGGCGGGCTCGCCTACAACATGCGCGTCATGCGCGGTAATCTGCTCGACACGCTCAATGCTCAATATGTCGAAACAGCCCGTGCCAAGGGGCTGACCGGCAGCGCGGTGGTCATGCGCCACGCGGTGCCCAATGCGCTGCATCCGCTGGTCATGTACCAGGGCGTCGTGCTGCCTTATATGCTGACCGGCGAGATCGAGACGGCGATCATCTTTGCGCTGCCGACCGTCGGCCCGGCCATTGTCGGCTCGATGGCGGTTGGCGACGTCTATGTCACGGCGACCTTCATGATGGTGCTGTCGGCGACGCTGATCGTCGGCAATATCATCGCCGACATGCTGCTCGCTCTGCTTGACCCCCGCGTCCGCCAATATGCGGGGTCTTGAGATGCTTGCCCGCGACACCTCGCCGCCGCTGCTTCCAGATGAGCCAATGAAGACGGATCCAGTCAAGACGGAGCCCGTCAAGACGGGGCCGCGCGGCAATGAGAGCTACATCGCGCTGGTGTGGCGTCGGCTGAAGCGATCCTGGACCGGCATGGCCGGGCTGATCCTGGTCGTGCTTCTGGTGCTGATGGCGCTGTTTGCCGACTTCTTCGCGCCGATGGACCCCAAGGTCACAGATGTCGCTTTCGCCCCGCCGCAGACGATGAGTTTTTACGACAAGGACGGGAATTTCGTGCTGCAGCCGCGGGTTTATGCGCTGGCGGATTCCGCAGACCTCGACCCGGTCACCTTCCAGCCGGTCGTCGGGCCGGACTACGAGCATCCGCGGCTGCTCGGCTTCTTCGTCAAGGGCGCCGAGTACCGGCTGCTCGGGCTGATCCCCGCCAACCGGCATTTCTTCGCTTCGACCGACGGCCAGCCAGTGCATTTCCTCGGCACCGACAAGTTCGGCAGGGATGTGTTGTCGCGCGCCATCCAGGGCTCGCGCGTCTCGCTGATGATCGCGCTGACCGTGGTCTTCATCATCACCGTCATCGGCACCACCGTCGGCATGGTCTCCGGCTATTTCGGCGGCCGGTTCGACATCTGGGTGCAGCGCTTCGTCGAGCTGGTGCTCGCTTTCCCGCAGCTGCCGCTTTATCTGGCGCTGACGACGCTGATCCCGGTGACCGCGCCGACCAACGTCTTCCTCGGCTTCGTCATCATCGTCATGTCGGCGCTTGGTTGGGCGCAGATGTCGCGCGAGGTGCGCGGCAAGACGCTGGCGCTGGCGCGGATCGACTATGTGCGCGCCGCCATGGCGGTCGGCGCGACCGACATGCGCATCATCATGCAGCACATTTTCCCCAATGTGATGAGCCACGTGATTGTCGCAGTGACGATCGCGATCCCGACGGTGGTCCTGCTCGAAGCCTTTCTCGGCTTCCTCGGCTTCGCGGTGAAACCGCCGCTGATCTCATGGGGGCTGATGCTGCAGGACACCGCAACCTATTCGGTCATCGGCACCTATCCCTGGATACTGTCGCCGGTCGGCTTCGTGCTGATCACCGTCTTTGCCTTCAACGCGCTGGGCGACGGCCTGCGCGATGCCGTCGATCCCTATTGAGGTGGCCGGGATGACCGTAGCGCTCGCAACCACCTTCGCACCAGCCGTCCGTCTCGACCACGCCGGACGCCACGACCAGCCGATCATCGATGCCCGCAACATCGAGGTCGCCTTCAAGGTCGAGCACGGCGTCGTCGAGGCTGTGAAGGACATCTCGTTCCAGCTCTATCGCGGCGAGACGATCGCCATCGTCGGCGAGTCCGGTTCCGGCAAATCGGTAACGGCGCGCACCGTCATGGGGCTGCTTTCGAAGCGGGCCACCGTCTCTGCGAAATCAACCGTCGACTATTGCGGGCAGGACATACTGAAGTTCCCGGAGAGCGCCCGGCGCAAGCTGCGCGGCAACCGCATCTCGATGATCTTCCAGGAGCCGATGAGTTCGCTGAACCCGATCTATACGGTTGGCAGCCAGATCGTCGAGGCGATCCGAGTGCATCGCAAGGTGAGCCGCAAGCAAGCCTGGGCGCGGGCGCTCGAGCTTTTGCGGCATGTCCAGATCCCCGACCCGGAAGCACGCATCAAGCAGTATCCGCACCAATTGTCGGGCGGGCAGCGCCAGCGCGTGATGATCGCCATGGCGCTCGCCAACGACCCTGATGTGCTGATTGCCGACGAGCCGACGACCGCGCTCGACGTCACGGTGCAGGCGCAGATTCTCAACCTGATCCGCAACCTGCAAAAAGAGCTCAGGATGGCGGTCATCCTGATCACCCACGACCTTACCGTGGTGCGGAGATTCTCCGACTATGTCTATGTCATGCAATATGGCGAGATGTGCGAGCATAACGTCACCGAGCGGCTGTTTGCCGACCCGCAGCATCCCTACACCAAGCGGCTGCTCGCGTCCGAGCCGCACGGCAAGCCGCAGCCGCTGCCGCAGAACAGCGGCACTATCCTCGAGGCACGCGACATGCGCGTCTGCTTCATGCTGCGTCATGGCAGCTTCCTGAAGCCGGACTGGCGCGAACTGGTTGCCGTCGACGATCTCGGCCTGAAACTTTGCCGCCACGAAACGCTGGGGCTGGTTGGTGAATCCGGCTCCGGCAAGACCACGTTCGGTCTTGCTCTGCTCAAGCTCACCGATGCCAAGCGTGGCGAGATCAGCTTCGACGGCCAGCCGATCCAAGGCCTGTCGCGCGCCGAGATGCGGCCGCTGCGCTCGCGCATGCAGGTCGTCTTCCAGGATCCGTTCTCTTCGCTCAACCCGCGCATGACGATCGGCCAGATCATCGAGGAAGGGCTGGTCGTCAACAGGATCGGTTCAACACGGCGCGAGCGGGTTGAGCGGGTGCGAGACGCCCTGGTCAGCGCCGGCATGCCCGGCGATATCCTGTCACGGTTCCCGCACGAATTTTCCGGCGGCCAGCGGCAGCGCATCGCGATCGCGCGGGCCATTGCATTGGAACCCGAATTCATCCTGCTCGACGAACCGACCTCGGCGCTCGACCTCTCGGTGCAGGCGCAGATCATCGACCTGTTGCGCAAGCTGCAGGACGAGCGCGGGCTGAGCTATCTCTTCATTTCGCACGACCTCAAGGTGGTGCGCGCGCTCTGCCACCGCGTCATCGTCATGCAGAACGGCAAGATCGTCGAGCAGGGACCCGTCGACGAGGTCCTCACCAATCCCAAGACCGCCTACACCGAACGGCTCGTCAGGGCCGCCTTCGACGTGGCGTAGCAAAATGCCGGAGGTTTAAAAGTGGCAAGACACCCCAGGATCACCTTCATCGGCGCCGGTTCGACCGTGTTCATGAAGAACATTGTCGGCGACGTGCTGCAGCGGTCATCGCTGTCGGGCGCGACGATCGCGCTGATGGACATCAATCCGCAGCGGTTGGAAGAGAGCGCCATCGTCGTCAACAAGCTGATCGCGACGCTGGGCGTGAAGGCGAAGGCCGAGACCTACTCCGACCAGCGCAAGGCGCTGGCCGGCGCCGACTTCGTCGTCGTCGCCTTCCAGATCGGCGGCTACGAGCCGTGCACCGTCACCGATTTCGAAGTGCCGAAGAAGTACGGCCTGCGCCAGACAATCGCCGACACGCTCGGCGTCGGCGGCATCATGCGCGGCCTCAGAACCGTGCCGCATCTGTGGAAGATCTGCGAGGACATGCTGGCTGTCTGCCCGCAGGCGATCATGCTGCAGTACGTCAACCCGATGGCGATCAACACCTGGGCGATTTCGGAGAAATATCCTGAGATCAAACAGGTCGGCCTCTGCCATTCGGTGCAAGGCACAGCGATGGAGCTCGCGCAAGACCTCGACATTCCCTACGAGGAGATCCGCTATCGCTCGGCCGGCATCAACCACATGGCCTTCTATCTCAAGTTCGAGCATCGCCAGGCGGACGGCAGCTACCGCAACCTCTATCCGGACCTGGTCCGCGCCTATCGCGAGGGCAGGGCGCCCAAGCCGGGCTGGAACCCGCGCTGCCCCAACAAGGTGCGCTACGAGATGCTGACGAGGCTCGGCTATTTCGTCACCGAAAGCTCCGAGCATTTCGCCGAATACACCCCCTATTTCATCAAGGACGGGCGCGCCGACCTGATCGAGAAGTTCGGCATTCCGCTCGATGAATATCCCAAGCGCTGCATCGAGCAGATCGAGCGCTGGAAGGGGCAGGCCGAGGCCTATCGCTCGGCCGACCGCATCGAGGTCGAGCAGTCGAAGGAATACGCCTCCTCGATCATGAACTCGGTGTGGACCGGCGAGCCGTCGGTGATCTACGGCAATGTCCGCAACAATGGCTGCATCACCTCGCTGCCAGACAATTGCGCGGCCGAGGTGCCATGCCTGGTCGACGCCTCCGGCATTCAGCCGACCTTCATTGGCGAGCTGCCGCCGCAGCTCACTGCGCTGATCCGCACCAACATCAACGTGCAGGAGCTAACGGTGCAGGCACTGATGACCGAAAACCGCGAGCACATCTACCACGCGGCGATGATGGACCCGCATACGGCGGCCGAGCTCGATCTCGACCAGATCTGGTCGCTGGTCGATGAGCTGCTGGCGGCGCATGGCGACTGGCTGCCGGCCTGGGTGCGTGGGAGCGCCAAAGTTCGGGCCGCCTAGGCGTTGGAGCAATTCACCGTTTCACGGCGAATTGCTCCTATTTTCTTACGCAATTACAAGGGAAAGCGCTGCGCGCTTTTCCCGGGAAAACCGCTCACACTTTTCCTGGAATTGCTTAGGCCCCCGGTGGCGCCGGCAATCGGTGGCGCAGCTCCTCGACCAGGACGCGCTCGTTCTCCGAATAGTCGATCGGCACGACGACGAGATGGACGCCGCCGCCGGTGAAGGCCCGCTCGAGCGTCGATTGTATTTCCGAGACGGCGCTGACCCTGGTACCCTTGGCGCCATAGGCCTCGGCATATCTTACGAAATCGGGGTTGCCGAAGGTCATGCCGAAATCGGGAAACTGGTCGACCGCCTGCTTCCAGCGGATCATGCCGAAAGCATGGTCCTCGATGATCAGCACGACCAGGTTGAGTTTGAGCCTGACGGCGGTTTCCAGCTCCTGGCTGTTCATCATGAAGCCGCCATCGCCGCAGATCGCCATGACACGGCGGCCGGGGTAGAGCATCGCGGCCGTCATCGCCGACGGCAGGCCGGCGCCCATGGTGGCCAGCGCATTGTCGAGCAGCAGCGTGTTGGCTACGCGCGTGCGGTAGTTGCGCGCGAACCAGATCTTGTACATGCCGTTGTCGAGCGCCAGGATGCCGTCGGCCGGCATCACCGCGCGCACGTCGTGCACAAGGCGCTGCGGCGTAAAACGGTCCTCGGTGGCGCGCGCGGCAATGCGGCTCAGAATTCCTTCGCGCAGGGGCAGCAGCGCCTGTGCGTTGGGGATCTTGTCCTCGATGCGGTCGGCAAGCAGCCTGAGCGAGGCGCCGATGTCGCCGACCACTTCGGTCTGCGGGAAATAGACCTGCTCGACATTGGCCGGCTGGTAGCCGACATGGATCACCTTCGGTCCCTTGTCGCCCATGATGAAGGGCGGCTTCTCGATCGTGTCGTGGCCGATGGTGATGATGAGGTCGGCCTGCTCGATCGCCTCATGCACATAGTCGCGCTCGGAGAGTGCGGCCGTGCCCATGTAGAGCTCGGTCCCGCCGGGCACCGTGCCCTTGCCCATCTGCGTGGTGAAATAGGGAATGCCGGTTCGCAGCACGAACTGGGCGAGGTCCGAGGTCGAGCGCGGCCGTGAGGCGGCGGCGCCGAGCATCGCCAGCGGGCGCTGTGCCTTGATGATCATCTGCGCGGCACGGTCGAGCGCGAGCGGACTGGCCAGCGGAAGTTCGACCGGGTGCGGCGGGATCAGTGCCACCTCGTCGCATTCCTCGGCTGCGATGTCTTCGGGCAGTTCCAGATGCACCGGTCCCGGGCGTTCCTCCTCGGCAATCCGAAACGCTTCCCGCACCACGGCCGGTATTGTGCGTGGCGAGATGATCTGGCGAGACAGCTTGGTCAGCGGTTTCATCGCGGCAACGATGTCGACGATCTGGAAGCGCGCCTGGCGCGACGACCGGATGCCCTTCTGCCCGGTGATCATGATCATCGGCATGGCGCCGAGCAGCGCGTAGGCTGCACCCGTCGTCAGGTTCAGGGCGCCGGGCCCGAGCGTGGTGATGCAGACACCCGGCTTGCCGGTAAGCCTGCCATGTGTTGCGGCCATGAACGCCGCCGCCTGCTCATGGCGGGTCAGGATCAATTGGATCGACGATTTGCGGATGGATTCGACGACGTCGAGGTTTTCTTCGCCCGGAATGCCGAAGATGCGATCGACACCCTCATTCTCGAGGGCGGCTACAAGCAGATCTGAACCTTTGGGCACGAAGCATCTCCTGGGCGAAGCGGGGCCGTGAACACACGCAGACATGGCGGAACCGCACCGCGCAAACATAGTGCCGGCGAAGCCGTAGCGCGAGGTGCGGCCCGCCGTGGGGCGCTGCCGATGGAAAGAAAATTCGCTGTCCGCAGGATCGACAGGCGTACCATCCCTTCTTTCGGCAATTGGTAGCCGTTAAACCTGTGGCAGAGACAGTGGGTCCGCCCGTCGTAAGAGGTGCCAGAATATGCCCAATCCAACCGTCGTCGGCTTTTCCGGCAATTTCACCCGGCCTTCCAAGACGCGCGGCTTCGTCGACCAGGTCGTCAGGGATATTGCGCGCCAGCATGGCCTGTCGGCGAGCACCTACGACATCGAAGACCTCGGCCCCTCGTTTGGCGCTGCCAAATGGGCGCGCGATCTCGACGGCCAGGCGCGGGCGATTTTCGACAGTGTCGTCAATGCCGATGTCCTGGTTGTGGGGTCACCGACCTACAAGGGCAGCTACACCGGCCTGTTCAAACACTTCTTCGATCTGTTCGATCCGGCTTCCTTGCGCGGCAAGCCGGTGGTGCTGCTCGCCACCGGCGGCAACGATCGCCATGCGTTGATCGTCGAGCACCAGTTGCGGCCGCTGTTCGGCTTCTTCGAGGCGCT
The DNA here is from genome assembly GCF_053848025.1 of Mesorhizobium sp. 128a. Lineage (NCBI taxonomy): Bacteria > Pseudomonadati > Pseudomonadota > Alphaproteobacteria > Hyphomicrobiales > Phyllobacteriaceae > Mesorhizobium > Mesorhizobium sp. 128a. The sequence goes on from NZ_JBSPKY010000018.1 coordinate 103,631, forward strand.
GACACTGCCGACAGGTGTCTATGCCACGGACAAGGATTTTTCCGACGGCGTGCTGAGGGCCGAACCCATCCTGAAGCGCGTCGAGCAGGTTGTCGGCGAGGTCGGGCTGGTGCTGGCCAATCGCGCGGCCGCCGGTGTTGCTGCCGGATAGGGAGCAACAGCAAGCTCACAGAAATAACGGCCCCTCGGGGCCGCTATTCCTTGGGAAGGCAGCTTACTTGCTGCCGCCATTGGCTTTCACATTGCTGCAGAATTCCGGGTGGCTGTTGGCGGCGTTGGCGTTCTTGGCCTCCTCGTCGCAGGCCGCCATCATCGCTGTCTGATCATCCGGCGACAGCGCCTTCCACGCCTTCACGAAGTCGTCATTGCCGACCATCGTCTTCATGGTGTTGTCGGTGTAGAAGGGCTGCATCTTTGCCGGGTCATCGAGGGCCGATGTTCCGGTCCCGCCGGCGGCAAGCGCCGAGCCGGCGACCATCGACAGCGTCATTGCGCCAAAACAGATCATCTTGATGTTCATTATGTTATCCTCCTGTTGCTTAGGGATCGTCAAAGCAACGATCATGGGACAAACGAGAGGTTTGGATCGAAGTTCCGGATTTCGTGCGAAAAATAGGTGAGTCTTTCTGAGATATAGTCATAGGTAGGTTGAAACTTTTTCGGCCTTCCTCGTCGGGTTTCGTTCTTCGTGCGAGCGTCAATAAAAAGGCCCGCCACCGACGCGAATCGTGACGGGCCTCCTTGGAGTACGCCGGGCTTCCCACCGCCCGACTGCTTTCAAAACCATCTGGCAGAAGGATGGTTCCGCAGAGCCCCGCAAGTCATCAATACCCGCCGGCGAGGCCGGAGCCTTCGATGTCCGGCAGGGGTCGCCGGAACCGTCGCGGCGCCTATCCATTATCCCTGAGATGGAGGAACTGCGAATGCCCAAATACATCACCATCGGCTATGGCGACCGGGCCGGATATGACCGGACGCCGCAGGACCTCAGGCAGGCAGCCCATGAACACGATGCGTCGCTCAAGCGGCGCGGGGTGGTGATGGGCATTGCCGAAACGCCGGTCCAGGTGCGAAATCCAGACGCCAGCGGCGTGCGCACCGAATCCGGGCCTTATCTCTCGTCGGATCTGCCGATCGCCGGCTTTTCCGTCATGGAAGCCAAAGACATGGACGAGGCAATCGCGCTCGCCTCGAAATCGCCCTGCGCCGTGGCGCATGGGGTGATCGAGATCTGGCCGCTCAACGAGCGATAACTAATTCCTGTCCGCCGGTTTCGACCTCATCCTTGACACAGTCTCGCGCTCGGCGCGCTTGGAGCGCAGCGGCGGCAGGCCGCGGTCGATCAGCTCCATGTCTTCCAGCACCATGTCGCCCATGCGCTTGAAAGCGATGTCGAGCGCACCGGCGCGGTGGGCGGAGCGCAGGAAGCCTGGGATTGTCCGGACCGGATGGTCCTGCGCCAAAGGCTCTTCGGGGAAGACATCGCTGGCGGCGACGATGTGGCCGCTCTTTACCGCTGCCATTAAAGCAGGGAAGTCAACGACGCCGGCGCGGCTGAGCAGGATGAAGGCAGCACCCTTGCGCATCGAGGCAAAGGCATCGGCGCCGAGGAACCCCTGGTTCTCTGATGTCACCGAAGCGACGACGAAGACGAAGTCGCTAGATGTCAACACATCGTCAAGCGAGGCCGGCTCGACGCCATTGTCGATGAGGATCGACGGCGGCAGCCAAGGGTCGAAGACTTTGGTTCGTGTGCGAAAACCCGACAGCAGCCGGTTCAGGGCGCGACCGAGATCGCCGAAGCCGATGATGCCGACATCGGCGCCCGACAGAAGCCGCGCAGTGAGGTTGCCGTCGCCGCCCCACAGCTCTTCACCTCTGCGGAAGGCGAGGTCGGCGTCGACGATGTTGCGGGCGAGGTTGAGCGCCATGGCAAGGCCGAGCTCGGCCACGGGCTCGGCGAAGACGAGGCCGGTGGTGACGACATGGATGCCGCGCGCGAAGAGCATCTCATAGGGCATGTTGTTGACGAGGTTGGTCTCGACATTGAAGACGCAGCGCAGCGCCGTCATGGCTTCAAGCGTCTCAGGCGAGATTGGTGGCTGGCCGATGATGTAGCGTGCTTCGGCCAGAACATCGGCGGGCAGTTTCGCCACGCCCTCGGCCGTCGTCTCGGCAATGCGGTAATGCGCCTTGAGCCGCGCCAGTTGCGGCGGCGTGAAGATCAGCTCGAGCGTGCGCGGTTCCGGCGCGCTGATGACCAGCGGCAAGGTCTTGTTCGGCATGACGGTTCCTCCCGGCGCGATCCGGATCGCGTATTTTTGCTTTGAACTTGCGGTTATCCCAAAACCGCTTCACACTTTAGGACGGCACGCACTCGTGGGTAAAATACTCACGATTAAACGATTTACAACTCCGAAAAATCGATTTACTCATTTCCCCAGCGGGCGGAAATACCTCGGTCCGCGCCTCGGGAGGACGACCAATGGCGCACAGGCAGGACCAGCAGCGGCGCGCGTCGATCCACGACGTGGCAAGCCGTGCCGGCGTGTCGGCCGCCACCGTCTCCAAGGTCATGGCCGGCGTCACCACGGTGAAACCGGAAAATGCGCAGCGCGTCTTCGATGCCGTCGAGCAACTGGGCTACCGCGTCGATCCGCTCGCCTCGGACATGCGCCGGGCCAAGCGCCGCATCATCGGTGCCATCATGCCCGAATTCGAAAGCGAATTTTTCGGCCAGATGGTCACCCAGCTCGAGAGCCTCGCCGAGCAGCGCGGATATACACTGGTGGCGGCGTCGAGCCGCGAATCCGAAGCGCGCGAAAAAGAAATCCTCGCCCGCATGCATGACTGGCGCGTCGCCGGCGTGGTGCTGGCGCCGGTGCGCAACGAGCATAGCCCGGCGGCCGACTTCATGAAGGCCAATGGCATGACCGGCGTGCTGATCGACCGTGTGCTGTCTGACGACGCTTTCGACACGGTGTCGGCCGACAGCGCCGCAGCCAGCGCCGAGGTGGCGCACGAGCTGATCGCCAAGGGCCATCGCCACATACTGGTCGTCGGCCTCGGCGAACAGGCGGCGACGGGGCGCGCACGCCTCAACGGGTTTCGCACCGCTGCGATCAAACTGGCGCCGGATGTGCGCATCGATGTCGTGCTGGCCGAAACCGATGTCGAGCCGCTGAGGGCGCAGTTGAGAGAGTATTTCGCGAAAGGCGAACGTCCGACGGCAGTCTATTCGCTGTTCCTCAAGGGTACGCTGGTGGCGTTGTTGGAATTCCGCCGTCGTGGCTGGCACTGCCCCAACGACATTTCGCTGGTCGGCTTCGACGATGCCGAATGGATGCAGGTGACATGGCCGGCGATCGCCGCCGTTGTACAGCCGGTGCGCCAGATCGCCGGCCACGCCATGGAGGCGCTGTTTGCCAGAATTGAGGGTGGGGAAGGGCCGCCGATCGCGCGGCTCGAGCCTTGCCGGGTTTTGATGCGGGAATCCGTTGGCTCGCCAGGTGTGGCGGCCGGTGGCGGAGAATCCCGATGATGTCATCAGCGTCGGACTGCCGTTCCTGCGCGCGGAAGCGAGGAAGGCAGGGCTGACGCTCGGCAGATAATCATCTGCCGAGGCGTCGTATCAATCAGAACGGATAGTGCTGTCCCGGATCCTCGATCGTCAGCCAGCGCAGGTCGGTGAACTCGGCGATCGAGGCTTTGCCGCCGAAGCGGCCGTAGCCTGAACCCTTGACGCCGCCGAACGGCATCTGCGCCTCGTCGCCGACGGTCGGGCCGTTGATGTGGCAGATGCCGGCTTCGATGCGCGCGGCAACGGCCATGGCACGGCGGATGTCGCGGCTGAAGACGGCCGAGGAGAGGCCATATTCGGTGTCGTTGGCGACACGTACGGCTTCGTCCTCGCCTTTGACGCGGATCACCGGCTTGACCGGTCCGAAGGATTCTTCGGCGTAGACGCGCATCGCCGGCGTGACGTGGTCGAGCAGCGTTGCCTCGACCACCGTGCCGGTGCGCTTGCCGCCGGCCACCAGTCTGGCGCCCTTGGCGACGGCGTCTGCAACCAGTTCTTCCATCTTGTCGGCGGCCTGGCTGCTGATCAGCGAGCCCAGGACGACATGGCCGCGCGGGTCGCCGGCCGGCAGTTGTGAAGCGCGGGCGGCGAGCTTGGAAACGAATTCGTCGGCGATTTTTTCATCGACGACCAACCTCTCCGTCGACATGCAGATCTGGCCCTGATGCATGAAGGCGCCGAAGGTCGCGGCATTGACTGCCGCGTCGATGTCGGCATCGTCGAGCACCAGCAGCGGCGCCTTGCCGCCGAGTTCGAGCAGCGCCGGCTTCAAATGCCTTCCGGCGAGTTCGGCGATGATCCGGCCGACCTTGGTCGAGCCGGTGAAGTTGACGCGCCTGACCGCGGGATGCGCGACCAGCGCCTCAACGATGGCGGCGGCGTCCCTGGGGTCGTTGGTGACGACATTGATGACGCCCTTGGGCAGGCCGGCCTCGACCAGCACCTGGCCGATCAGCCGGTGCGTGCCGGGGCACATTTCGGAGGCTTTCAGCACCACCGTGTTGCCGCAGGCGATAGGCGTGGCGATGGCGCGGGTGCCGAGAATGACCGGCGCATTCCAAGGCGCGATGCCGAGGCAGACACCTGCCGGCTGGCGGATTGCCATGGCCAGCGTGCCCGGCTTGTCAGAGGGGATGACCTCGCCCGAAATCTGCGTCGTCATGGCGGCTGCCTCGCGCAGCATCCTGGCGGCGAGCATGACGTTGAAGCCGGCCCATGGACCGGTGGCGCCGGTCTCTTCCATCATCAATCTGGTGAATTCGCCGACCTTGGAATCCATCACATCGGCGGCCCTGGCGAGCAAGGCGCGGCGCTCGGCCGGACCGGTCTTCGACCAGGTCTTGAAAGCGGCGGCGGCGGCTTCGACTGCGGCGTTGGCATCGGCAACGCTGGCTGCGGCGGCGCGCGTCGCCAGATTGCCGGTGAACGGGTCCATGCGCTCGTAGGAAGCGGAGCCCGCCGCATCCCTTTTGTCGCCGTCGATCAGAAGTCCGATGTCCATTGTTTTCTCCCTCGCTCGCCATCGAGCGTCTTTTCTACTTTGTTATTGACCATGATCTTATCCGAAAACCGGTTCCCACTTTTCGGGATCATGGTCTAGAAACCGAGCACCTCGGCGTTGATCGATGCTTCAAGGCCGCCGTCAACCGGTACGTTGGCGCCGTTGACCCAACGCGCGCCATCCGAGCACAGGAACAGCACGACAGGTGAGATGTCGCCCGAGGTGCCGGCGCGGCCGACCCTGGCGATATCGCTGTCGACGCGAGCATCGCCGAGTACATTGCGGAATTGTTTGAGGATCGGTGTCTCGACCGGGCCAGGGCTGACCGCATTGACGCGGATCCCGCGGCTCCTGAAGAGATCCTGGTGCGCGGCGCGCTGCGTCCACAGAAGCAGCAGTTCCTTTGACACCGGATAGCCTTCCTCGTTCTTCACCTGATGGTCGGCGACCACTGTGGCGATGTCGGGAAAACCCTCGATGCCAACCATCGACGCGGCGCGGTTGAGATTGGCGCGCCAGCCATAGCCGGCGATCGAGGCGACGTTGACGATGGCGCCGCCTTCGCGAAGCTTCGGTGCGAGGCCTTCCGAGAGAGCCCGCAGGCCGTAGAAGTTGACGGCGAGTGTCGACACCGCGCCGGTGTTGCCGGAGAGGCCGGCAACATTGCAGAGCGCATCGATGCGCTGCGGCAAGCTTGCGACGAGATCGTCGACGCCGGCCTTGGACGAGATGTCGGCCTTGACGAAGGCGCCGGCCGGGGCCGCGGGCTCGCGCATGTCGACGCCGATCACCTCGGCGCCGAGCTGGCCTGCAAGTTCTGCCGTGCGGGCGCCGATGCCGGAGGCAACGCCGGTGATGAGAATGGTCTTGCCGAAAAGCATGGTCAGGCTTTCTCCCGCTGTGCGGTGGTTTGTTGCGACGTCGTCGTGTCGTCGTCGGCGGCGTTTGCCGGAAGCCTGACGCGGTAGCCGACCGGCAGCAGGCGCAGACCGAAACGTTCTTCCAGCGTTCCCCACAGCCCGCGCGGCAGGAACAGCGAAAACAGCATAGCGGTGGCGCCGAGGCCGATGAGGTACCAGACGCCGGTGCCACCGAACCAGGTCTCGATGAGGAAGAACAGCAGCGCGCCAAGGATGGCGCCTTCGAAGGTGCCGATGCCGCCGACCAGCACCATGAAGATCATGTAGGCGGTCCACTGGACGTTGAAATAGGTTTTTGGCTGGAAGGTGATCGAGGTCGCCAGCCACAGCGCGCCGGCAATGCCGATGCCGAAAGCGGCGAGCACGAAAAGCAGCCGCTTGGTGCCGGTGACGCGCACGCCTACGGAAGCGGCCGCATCCTCATTGTCGCGGATGGCGCGGATAGCGGCACCCGTGCTGCCGCGCAGCAGGCTAAACAGGATGGCAAGCAGCGCCGTCATCGAGGCCAGCGCCAGCCAGTAGATCGTCGCGCGTCTGGCGCCGGCGTCATAGACGTTGAGCGAGATCAGCGACGTACCGGTTTCGCCTTGAACCAGCCGGTCGAGATTGACCAGAAGATGGGTGAGGGCCGCGATCACCCACATGCCGATGGCGAATTCGCCGTTCTTCAGCCGAAGCATGAACAGCGACATCGGCCACGAGATCGCGCCGACGATGATCGCTGAGACGAACAGCGAAGCGAACGGGTTGAGGCCGGCATCGGCCAGGCGAATGGCGAAATAGGCGCCGAGGCCGAAGAACACTTGTTGTCCTACCGAGACCAGGCCGCCGAAGCCGGCGAGCGCATTCCACATCGCCGCCAGGATCACATAGATGAACAAGGCTGTCATGCGGTCGACCGCGCCGGCCGACAGGAAATGCGGCGCAACAGCGAGCAGCGCGATGATGACAACGACCGCGATCGCCGAGATACGCGAAGCAGGGGTGCCGCGCTCGATGACGGGGGAGGTCGAAACTGCGCTCATGATGCTTTCCTCGCGGGCAGGCGCAGCAGGCCGCGCAAGCCGAGGCCGGACGTGGAAAGCCGGATGAACAGCACGATCAGGAAGGCGACATGGCCGCCTATGAGGAAGCCTTGCGGATGTATCTGCGCGCCGAGGGTCTGGGCGAGCGCCAGTACGATGCCGCCGACCAGCGTGCCCCACAGCGAGCCGGCGCCGCCGATCACTGCGGCCTCGAATGCGAACAGCAATTGCGGTGCACCGGTATAGGGATCGAAGGTGGCGCGCATGCCGAGGAACGCGCCGGCAAGACCGACGGTGACCATGGCGATGGAAGCGGCAAGGGCGTTGGCGCGGCGCGCATCGACGCCGACGAGACCAGCCGTATCAGGATCCTCCGAGGTGGCGCGGATCGAGCGGCCAAGCCTGGTGCGGGTGAGGAACAGCTGCAGCCCGCCAAGCAGGATCACGGCTGTGGCGAACATGATCACAGCAAGCTTGCCGACATAGATCGAGCCCGGCCATTCCCAGGAATCGTAGGACAGGCTGCCGATATAGGGCGCCAGCGAGCGCGTGTTGGCGCCGAACTGCTGGAAGAGCAGATTGTCGATGACGATGGCGAGGCCGAATGTGGTGAGGATCGGCAACAAATCGCCGCCACGCGCGCTGCGTTCGAGCAGGAACCGCTGCAACGCCCAGCCGATCGCCGCCATCAGCGGCAGCACGATGAGCAGGCCGATGAAGGGCGAGATGTGGAAGCGCGAGGCGAGCCACCACATTGTATAGGCCGAAAACACCGCCAGGCTGCCATGCGCAAGGTTGATGATGCGCATCACCGAAAACATGAAGGACAGCCCGCAGGCGATCAGCGCGTAATAGCCGCCGAGAAGGATGCCCTGGACGATCTGGTTCATCATGCCGGAACGCTCCCGGCATTTTTCCGGTGCAGACCGAAATAGGCCTTGGTCACCTCGTCCCGCGACATGCCTTTGCTCGGGCCTTCGAGCGCGACACGCCCTTCCAGCATGCAGATGACCTTGTCCGACACCGAGAGCGCGCGGTTGAGATCCTGTTCTACGAGGATGATTGTGGTGCCGGAACTGATCAGGCCCTGCAGCGACGCGTAGACGCGGTCGACCACCAGCGGCGAAAGGCCAAGCGAAACCTCGTCGAGCAGCAATACATCCGGATTGCTCATCAGCGCGCGGCCGATGGCGGTGGCCTGCTGCTCGCCGCCGGACAGGTGCCCGGTCTTGGCATGGCGGCGCGGTTTGAGGTTGGGGAACGTGTCGAGCACTCGTTCCACGCTCCAGTCGCCGGGACGGCCGGCGGTCTTGCCGAGCAGGAGGTTTTCCTCGACCGTCATCTGCACGAACAGTTTTCGTCCTTCCGGCACCAGCGCGATGCCCATGCCGACCCGCTTGTGCGACGGCACGCTGGTGATATCGGCGCCGTCCAGCAGCACGCGGCCGGCGGACGGCTGATGGGCGCCGGCAATCGCCCGCAGCAGCGTCGTCTTACCGGCGCCGTTGGCACCGACCAGCGCCAGCGTCTGGCCGCGCTCGATGCTGAAGCTGACGCCCCGCACCGCTTGCAAGAGGCCGTGCCGGACAACCAGGTTTTCGATGGCGAGCAGGCTCATTTCGGACCTCCGCCGAGATAGGCGCGCACGACTTCGGGGTCGGCCATGACAGCCTGCGGCTCGCCGTCGGCGATGATCTTTCCGGCATCCATGCAGATCAGCCGCTCGGCCACCTGCAGCAGGATGTGGACGATGTGCTCGATCCAGACGATGGCGATCTTGCGCCGGCGCAATTCCTTGATGGTGTCGACGAGTTCGCTCGCTTCGCCATCGGTCAGGCCGCCGCCGATTTCGTCGAGCAACAAAAGGTTCGGCCTTGCCGCAAGCGCACGCGCAAGCTCCAGCCGCTTGCGGTCGAGCAGGCCAAGCGTCTCGGCGCGCCGGTTGGCGACGCCCAGCATGCCGCAGAGTCCGAGCGACGCCAGCGCCTCCTCATAGGCCTCATCGCGGGCGAGACCCGCACCATGCGACGCCGCAACAAAAGCGTTCTCGAACGTGGTCATGCCGCTGAACGGTTTCGGCACCTGGTGCGTGCGCACCAGGCCGAGCCGGCAGCGCTGAGTGGCCGGCAGCGCCGTTACGTCGCCGCCTTTGAAGGCGACGGTGCCGGCGCTCGGCGGGAAGGCGCCTGAGAGCACGCTGAGCAGCGTCGTCTTACCGGCGCCGTTCGGGCCGACAATGCCGACGGCTTCGTCCGCGGTCATGGCGAAATCGATATTGTCCAGCACCACCAGCGCGCCGAAGCGTTTGTGGATGCCGGCGGCGCTGAGGATCGCAGCGTTGGGCGAGGCGTTCACGATGCGATCCCCTTAACCGTCGATTAGCCGTTGTACGGCTGGAGCTTGGCCTCGACCGGAACCTTCGGGTCGGTGGCGTTTTCCGTGACGACGTAGTCGAGCGGAAACTTGGACCCTTCCTTGGCGGGCACCCACTGCGTGCCGATGATCGGGCCGGGCGAGACGTTGGGTACCGGGCCGCTGGTGAAATCGACCTTGCCGATCATGGTCTCGGTGTTAAGTGTGCTCAGCGCCTTGGCGACCGCTGCCTTGTCCTTGGCGTTGCTGCTCGCCTTCAGTGCTTCAAAGCCGGCATCGAGCAGTGACATCGACGCGCCGAGCTGCTGCGTCCACTGCTTGCCGCTCGCTGTCTCATAGCCGTCGGCAAGCTCGGCACCCGAAACGCCGGTCAGCGGCGATTTGTAAGGGAAAGCCTTATGCCAGTAGGCGGCGCTCGAAATCTTGTTGCCGAGATCGCCAAGCGCCTCAATGTCGGACGGGAACAGCCCGGTCTTGGCGACCTGGCAGATCTTGATCTGCCGGGTCAGGCCCTGCTGCGCGGCCTGGCGCCAGAAGGCGGCGAAGTCAGGCGGGATCGGGAAGGAGTTGAAGATCTCGACACCTTCCTGCTTGAACAGCGCGATCTGCGAGGAATAATCGGTGGTGCCGGTCTCATAGGCGCCGGGATCGACGATGGTGAAACCTTCCTTGGCCAGCAGCGGTGCCAGATGCGCACGGATGGCGTTGCCGTCAGCGTCGTTGGGATACATGACGCCGACCTTCTTGTTGGTCTCGATCAGCTTCCACTGCGAGATATAGGCCTTGAAGAATTCCTCGACGCCGAAGCCGAAATGATAGGTCCATTTGAACGGCGAGGGCTCACCGGGCTTGGCACCGCGGCCGAAATACCAGGCCTCCCACGGCATGACGGTGGACAGGCAAGGCACGCCGGCAGCTTCGCAGGCGTCGGCGACCGGGTTGATCACCTCCGGCGTCGACACAGCCAGCATCAGGTCGACGGCCTGATTGTTGATGAGATCCTTGGCAAGCTGGCCGGCGCGGGACGGATCGGACTGGGTGTCCTGATCAATGATCTCGACGCTGTATTTCTTGCCGCCGAGTTCGATCCCGTTGGCCAGCGCCTTGCGGGCGAGGTCGAGCACATAGCCGTCGGTTTCGCCGAAGCCGGCGAGCGGTCCGGTGCGCGGGCTGACGAAACCGACCTTCAGCGTGTCGGCGGCCTGAGCGAAGGCCCTGCCGCGGGCGAGCGCAAGGGCTGCGCCGCCGGCGAGCGAGGTGGCGATGAACTGGCGCCGCGAGACGCCGCGAAGGATGGATTTCTCCGAGGTCATGCTGATATTTCCTCCCTTTCCTGACGGGCCTGCCGGAGGCGGCCGTCGGCCTGCTCAAAATCTTTGCCGCCCATTCCCCGTATCGGATATCGCCCCGGCAGGCTGGAGGCGGAGGCGGAAGGTCGGCAATGCCGACGATGGCATGATTTCGATCCTCCCATCACCACAGTGCCTTACGCCTTTGGTTTGGTAAAATGATATTTTGCGGTGTTTCGTTAACCCATGGGTTATCAAAAGTCGCGCAACTGCCCGACTTCGCGGTAATGGCAGAAAGATCATATCTCAAGCGCGCTGGCTGGCCGCCTCGCGAATGGTCTGCAGAAGGATGGTGAAAGCCGGCGAGGGGGCCGTGTCGGTCCGCATCGTCAACCCGACCGGTCCCTTGGTTTCCTCGGTGTTGACATTGAGGGCAACGAAGGCGCCGCTGCCCAATTCGTTGGCGACGACACCGGCCGAGATGATCCACACGGCGTTGCTCTGGCGCATGAAGGCGCGGCCGAAGGAATCCGAGACGGTCTCGATTTCGGTGGCCGGCGCGGTCATGCCATTGGTGATGAAAAGGCGGTCGACAAAGGGGCGGATGACCGATTCACGCGTCGGCATCAAAACCGGAAACTCGTCGAGGCGCGCGAAGATATCCTGGTCGGGCTGCAATAGCGGATGGCCGGCCCGCACCACAAACAGCACCTGTTCGGAATAGAGATGCTCGAAGAAGAAGCCGGTCATGTTTTCCGGCGCCGCAAGCCGGCCGACGACGAGGTCGAGTGCGCCGACGCGCAACTGTTCGAGCAGCACCGCATTCTCGCCGGTGACGATCTTGATGGCGGCGCCGGTGTTCTCGGCGAGGAACAGGCTCATGGCGAGCGGCATGACCTTCGCCGACACCGTCGGCAGTGCGCCGATGCGGATCGGGTGGCGATTGACGGCGCCGTCCTGGCGGACGGAATCGACGCCGCGCTTCAAGGCGGTGATCGCCGTGCCGGCATGGCCGAGGAAGATTTCGCCGAGCCGCGTCACCCTTATGCCGCGACCGTCGCGTTCGACGACGGCGATGCCAAGTGCCTCTTCCAGTTCGCGCAGCGTCTTGGTAACCGCCGGCGGACTGACATGAAGAAAGTCGGCCGCCCTCGCCACACTGCCTTGCCGCGCTACCTCAAGGAATGCCTGCAGGTGACGGAACCTTATGCGGCTCTCGGACATGGTTCTCGTAACCTCTCAGTTAATGAAACGCCGCAAAATATCATTTTACCAAACCAAATGCCTTGTGCAATGTGAACACGGAGGATCGAAATCGTGCCATTCGTCAACATTGGCGGCATCACGCTGCACCATCGCCACTTCAAGGCGGAGGGCAATGCGCGACCGGTCGTGTTCGTCAATTCGCTCGGTACCGACTTTCGCATCTGGGACGAAGTGGTATCTGAATTGAACGCTGACATGCCTCTGCTGGTTTATGACAAGCGCGGCCACGGGCTCTCCGATATTGGCGGAATCTCGTCGATCGACGATCATGTCGATGATCTCTCCGGCCTCATCGATCATTTTGGGCTGACCGATGTCGTGCTGTGCGGCCTGTCGGTCGGCGGCCTGATCGCGCAAGGGTTCTACGCGCGACGCCCCGAAATCGTCGAAGGCCTCATCCTGTGCGACACTGCGCACAAGATCGGCACGCTCGACAGCTGGAACACCCGCATTGAAACAGTCGAAAGCAAAGGCATCCAGGCGGTCGCCGATGCCATCCTTAAACTGTGGTTCACCCCGGCCTTTCATGCGGAGCGTGTCGCTGAACTCGACGGCTACTGGAACATGATGACCCGGCAAGCCGTCGCTGGTTACGTTGGCACATGTGCTGCCGTGCGCGATGCGGATTTCACCGAAGTTGCGCAGGCCATCGCGGTGCCGACGCTGTGCGTCGTTGGCGATCAGGACGGTTCGACGCCGCCGGACCTCGTGCGCTGGATGGCAGACCTGATCCCCGGCGCGCGCTTCGAGATTATCCGGGATGCCGGCCACATCTCTTGCGTCGAGCAGCCCCGGGCGCTGATCGCCCTGATCCGAGAATTCGTCGCTTCGCTTCCTCAGAGAAAGCAGATCCATGGATGAAGTGTCCAAGACCACGACCAGATACCGGACCGGGCTGACAGTGCGGCGCTCGGTGCTCGGCGACCCGCATGTCGATCGCAGCGAGGATGCCGTCACCGATTTCGACCGGCCGTTCCAGGAGCTGATCACCGAGGCAGCCTGGGGGACGGTGTGGGCGCGGCCGGGTTTCAGCAAGCGCGAGCGCTCGATCGTGACGCTGGCCCTGCTGGCAGCACTCGGCCATGATGAAGAGGTCGCCATGCATGTGCGCGCCACCGTCAACACCGGCGCGTCACGTGACGACATCCGCGAAGCGTTCCTGCATGTCGCCATCTATGCCGGCGTGCCGGCGGCCAACCGCGCCTTCAGGATTGCCAAGGAGGTGTTTTCGGACATGGACGGAAGCAGGAATGGCCATGCCAGCTGATGCCGGCTCGAACCGCAGGCCCGAGACCGGCGCCTTCTTCCAGCGCGACCGGAGCTGGCATCCACCGGCGCTGACGCCGGACTACAAGACATCGGTGCTGCGCTCGCCGCAGAAGGCGCTGCTGGCCTTCGACAACACGGCGTCGGAAATCACCGGGCCGGTGTTCGGCCACGCCATGCTCGGCGAACTCGACAATGATCTGATCCACAATTTCGCCAAGCCAGGCGAAAGCGCCATCGGCGAGCGCATTATCGTCTATGGCCGGGTGCTCGACGAGCGCGGCGTTGGCGTGCCAGGCGCGCTGCTTGAATTCTGGCAGGCAAATGCGGGCGGCCGCTACCGCCACAAGAAGGACGGCTATCTTGCACCGCTCGATCCGAATTTCGGCGGCTGCGGCCGCACCATCACCGACGCCGATGGTGGTTATGCCTTTCGCACGGTCAAGCCCGGCCCCTATCCCTGGCCGAACGGGCCGAATGACTGGCGGCCCTCGCATATCCATTTCTCGGTGTTCGGCCATGGCTTTGCGCAGCGGCTGATCACGCAGATGTACTTTGAAGGCGACCCGTTGATCTGGCGCTGCCCGATCGTCGGCGGCATCCGCGATAAAGCCGCAATCGAAACGCTGATCGCCGCGCTCGACATGCAGGCGACGGTCCCGTTCGACGCGCGTGCCTACAAGTTCGATATCGTGCTGCGCGGACGCCGCGCCTCGCTGTTCGAAAACCGGCCGGAGGGCAATTGATGGCTCAGGCGCTCACCCGGCTGAAGGAGAGCCCGTCGCAGACCGCGGGGCCTTATGTGCATATCGGGCTGACGCCGAATTTCGGCGGCATTGGCGGCGTCTATGCCAGCGACCTCGGCGCCACGATGATCAACGACAAGACCCGGGGTGAGCGGATCGGCCTGAGGATCCGAGTGCTCGACGGCACCGGCACGCCGCTCCGGGACGCGCTGATCGAAATCTGGCAGGCGGATGCCGACGGCTATTACAATTCGCCCGCCGAATTGCGCGGCGATGCCGATCCGGATTTCCAGGGTTGGGGCCGCCAGCCGACCGACATGGAAACCGGCCTGTGCAGTTTTCAGACGATCAAGCCCGGCCGCGTGCCTTATGGCGACGGACGGTTGATGGCGCCGCATATCAGCCTGTGGATCGTCGCTCGCGGCATCAACATAGGTCTCCACACGCGGCTTTATTTTTCCGACGAGGCAAAGGCCAATGCCGAGGATCCGATCCTCGCCCGCATCGAGCACAAGGTGCGCGTGCCGACGCTGATCGCAGAGCGGCAAGGCGACAACTATATTTTCGACGTCCATCTCCAAGGGGAGAAGGAAACGGTCTTCTTCGACAGCTAGGAGACCAGAGACATGACCGTATCGCCCTTCGACCATCCGCTGCTCTCCGGCCTGCTCGGCGACGAGGAGGCGGCGCGGCATTTCTCCGCCGATGCGGAAATCGCCGCCATGCTCGATTTCGAGCGCGCGCTGGCGGAAGCGGAAGCCGAAAACGGGATCATCGGCAGGGATGCCGCGGCGGCGATCGTGTCTGTCCTGTTGTCCTACAAGCCGGATACCACGCGGTTGCGGGCCGGGGTGGCGAAGGACGGCGTGATCGTTCCCGAACTGGTGCGCCAGTTGAAGGCAGCAGTCGGGGCGCCGCACGACGCAAGTGTTCATTTCGGCGCAACCAGCCAGGATGTCATCGACACAGGTTTGATGCTTCGGCTGCGCCGGATGATCGAACATCTCGACCTGCTGCTGACCGAAAACATTGTGCGGCTGGCAGCACTGGAAGAGCGTTTTGGCGGCAGGGCGTTGACCGCCATGACGCGGATGCAGCCGGCGATACCTATAAAAGTGTCGGACCGGGCTGCGGCGTGGCGTGCGCCGCTGCAACGGCATCAGCAAAGACTGTCGGAGCTATCCGGGCGCCTGCTTGTGGTGCAATTTGGCGGCGCCGCCGGCACCCTGGAAAAGCTCGGCGACCAGGGACCTGCGGTGCGCGCGGCGCTTGCCGCAAAGCTCGGCCTTGGCGACGCGCCGCAATGGCACAGCCAGCGCGATGCGCTCGCCGAGTTCGCAGGTTGGCTGTCGCTTGTCACTGGCAGCCTCGGCAAGTTCGGCCAGGATGTTGCGCTGATGGCGCAGGCGGGGGCGGAGATCAAACTGTCCGGCAGCGGCGGCTCGTCGGCCATGCCGCACAAGCAGAACCCGGTGAAGGCGGAAGCGCTGGTGGCACTCGCCCGTTTCAACGCCACGCAGCTCTCCGGCATGCACCAGGCGCTGGTGCACGAGCAGGAGCGCTCGGGCGCTGCCTGGACGCTGGAATGGCTGCTCCTGCCGCAAATGGCGGTCGCGACCGCGGCTGCCTTGCGGCTTGCCGCAGAACTTTCCGGACAGATCGAAAGCCTCGGCCACTGATGCGCACAAAAATCGTCATTGTCGGCTCGGGACCGTCCGGCCTGCTGCTCGGCCAGCTGCTCAGCGGCATCGGCGTCGAGACGGTGATCCTCGAGCGTTCGAGCCGTGAGCATGTGCTTGGCCGTGTGCGGGCAGGGGTGCTCGAACAGGGCACCGTCGAGTTGCTGGAAGAGGCGGGCGCGGCGGCAAGGCTGCACGCCGAGGGCCTGCCGCATGCCGGCATCTCGCTCGCCTTCGGCGGTGGCCTGCACCGGCTCGATCTCACGGCATTGACCGGCGGCAAACACGTCACCGTCTATGGCCAGACCGAAGTGACGCATGATCTGATGGACAAACGCAAGGCGGCGGGGCTGGTCACCGTCTACGAGGCGGCAAATGTCGCGCTGCACGGTTTCGACCGCGAGGCGCCTTTCGTCACCTATGACAAGGACGGCGTCAGCCATCGCATCGATTGCGACTTCATCGCCGGCTGCGACGGCTATCACGGCGTCAGCCGCAAATCGGCGCCCGAGCGCGCGCTGAAAACCTTCGAGCGGACCTATCCGTTCGGCTGGCTCGGCGTGCTGGCGGAGGTTCCGCCGGCCGATCACGAACTGGTCTACGCCAATCACGAGCGCGGCTTTGCGCTGTGCTCGATGCGCTCGACCCATCGCAGCCGCTACTATGTGCAGGTCCCGGTCGATGAGAGCGTCGAAGCCTGGAGCGACGACCGCTTCTGGGATGAGTTGCGCCGCCGCCTGCCGGAACAGACCGCTGCCGCCGTCGTCACCGGCCCGTCCTTCGAAAAATCGATCGCGCCGTTGCGCTCCTTCGTCGCCGAGCCGATGCGCTTCGGCCGGCTGTTCCTGGTTGGCGACGCCGCCCATATTGTGCCGCCGACCGGCGCCAAGGGGCTCAACCTCGCCGCCAGCGACGTGCGCTATCTCTTTGCCGGGCTTCGCGAATTCTATCTGGAGAAATCAACTGCGGGGCTCGACGCCTATTCAGCCAAAGCGCTGGCGCGGGTCTGGAAGGCGGTGCGCTTCTCCTGGTGGATGACCACGATGCTGCACCGATTTCCCGACACGGGTGAGTTCGGCCAGCGCATCCAGGAGGCCGAGCTCGACTATCTCGTGCATTCGCAGGCGGCGTCGACCGCGCTGGCGGAGAATTATGTCGGGCTGCCCTATTGATCGGTGGAAGCCGTCAAACCCGCTCGAGCGCCACTGCGATGCCCTGGCCGACGCCGATGCACATGGTGGCCAGCGCATAGCGGCCGCCGCGCTCGCGCAGTTCAAGCGACGCGGTACCGGTGATGCGGGCGCCCGACATGCCGAGCGGATGGCCAAGCGCAATGGCGCCGCCATTGGGATTGACGTAATCCGCGTCCTCGCCGATGCCGAGCTGGCGCAGCACGGCTATGCCCTGCGAGGCGAAGGCTTCGTTGAGTTCGATGACATCGAATTGCTGCGGCGTCAGGCCGAGGCGGGCACACAGCTTTTTCGTCGCCGGCGCGGGCCCGATGCCCATGATGCGCGGCGCCACGCCGGCGGCAGCGCCGCCGAGGATGCGGGCGATCGGTGTCAGGCCGTATTTCTTTATTGCTGCTTCCGAGGCGATGATCAGCGCTGCGGCGCCATCGTTGACGCCCGACGCGTTGCCGGCGGTGACCGTGCCGCCCTGGCGGAACGGCGTCGGCAATTTCGCCAGCGACTCGACCGTGGTTCCCGCGCGGGGATGTTCATCCTTGGAGACGACTACACCATCGCCTTTCTTCTGCGGGATGGTCACCGGGGTGATCTCCTTCGCCAGCCGGCCATTGAGTTGGGCGGCGACGGCCTTGTCCTGGCTGCGTACGGCAAAGGCATCCTGGTCGGCGCGCGACACCTTGAAATGCTCGGCGACATTCTCGCCGGTCTCTGGCATGGAATCGACGCCGTATTGCGCCTTCATCAGCGGATTGATGAAACGCCAACCGATGGTGGTGTCGTGGATTTCGGCATGGCGCGAAAAGGCCGTCTCGGCCTTGGGCATGACAAAGGGGGCGCGGCTCATCGATTCGACGCCGCCGGCGATCATCAATTCGGCCTCGCCTGACTTGATGGCGCGGGCAGCTATGCTGACGGCATCCATGCCGGAGCCGCAGAGACGATTGACGGTCGAGCCTGACACTTCTTTCGGCAGTCCGGCCAGAAGCAGCGACATGCGCGCGACATTGCGGTTGTCCTCGCCGGCCTGGTTGGCGCAGCCGTAGACGACGTCGTCGATAGCCTGCCAGTCGATACCGGAATTGCGCTCGATCAGTGCCTTCAGCGGGATGGCGCCGAGATCGTCGGCTCGCACCGAGGACAGAGAACCGCCAAAGCGGCCGATCGGGGTGCGGATGTAGTCGCAGATGAAGGCCTCGGCCATGTCATGCAGCCTTTTCTTTTCCGCTTCCTTCATGCGCCGCCTTGGTGCGGGCCTGCAAGTCGCGCAATGTCGTGAGCTCAAGCGTGGTCGGCGCCGGCGTCTCTTCAAGTGCGTCGGCGAATTTCACCACCCAACCGCAGGTCTCCTGCACCTGCTGGCGGGTGACGCTGGGATGCAGAGACACGACCGTGAATTCCTTGCTCACCGGGTCTGGCTTCCAGATGGCAAGGTCTGTGATCAGCAGCGTCGGTCCAGCGGTGTCGATGCCGAGGCGCTGGCGATGATCGCCGCCGTCGCCATGGCCGAAGGAGGTGAAGAAGTCGATCTTTTCGACCATGCCGCGCTTGGTTTGCGCCATGGTGATGTAGATCTCCTTCGACGAGGTGGCGATCTCCGGCGCGCCGCCGCCACCGGGCAGGCGGGTCTTGGGGTGCGCATAGTCGCCGATGACGGTGGTGTTGATGTTGCCGAACTTGTCGAGCTGGGCGGCACCAAGGAAACCTATCGAGATGCGCCCGCCCTGCAGCCAGTAGCGGAACATCTCGGGCACCGAGACTGTGGTGACGGCGGTGTCGCAGAGTTCGCCGTCGCCGATCGACAGCGGCAACACGTCGGGCGCGGTGCCGATCGTGCCGCTTTCATAGATCAGCGTGATGTCGGGCGCATGCGTCAGCCGCGCGACGTTGCAGGCGGCCGAGGGCGCGCCGATGCCGACGAAGCAGACATCGTCGTTCTTCAACGCGCGGCTGGCGGCAATCGTCATCATCTCGTTGGGGGTGAAGCCGCTCATGCCGCGCTCCTCAGATGCTCGACACGGGCCGCGAAATCGTCGGCCGTGCGTTCAATGACATTGGCCTGCATCCAGGTCTGGAATTTCTCCCGGTCGGCGGCGATCTCGTCCCATTCGAGATAGGCGGCGTTGTCGCGCGCATAATAGCCGTGCGTGTAGGAGGGATGCGAACCGCCGGGCACCACTGAGATCGCAGCGATCGTCCAGCGCGGCAGCACGGTCAGGTTGGGGTGCAGGTCGTCGAAATTGTCGACCACCTCCTCCACCGTCACCACGGCGCGTTTGGCCGCCAGCACTGCTTCCTTCTGGATGCCGATAATGCCTTCAACCAGCACATTGCCTTTTTTGTCGGCCTTTTGGGCATGGATGAAAGTGACGTCGGGGCGGATCGACGGAACAGCGGCCAGCGCTTCACCGGTGAACGGGCAGGTGACCGACTTGATGTTGGGATTGACCGCTGTCAGCCCGGCGCCGCGATAGCCACGAAACACCGCGCAGGGCAGGCCGGCCGCACCAGCCTCATAGGCGTTGGCCATGCCGGCATGGCTGTGCTCCTCGATCTCGATGGAGCGGGGAAAGCCGTTCTCGATGGCGTCGCGGGCGCGGCGCAGCAGGCCGACGCCGGGATTGCCGACATAAGAGAAGATGATTTTCTTCGCCATGCCCATACCGATCATCTGGTCGTAGATCAGGTCGGGGGTCATGCGGATCAGGGTGAGATCGCGAAACCTCTGGCGGATCGCTTCATGTGCCGCCGCCGTCGGGATCAGATGTGTGAAGCCCTCGAACGCAACCGCATCGCCATCGTGCAGGTTCTCGGCCACAGCCTGTTTGAGCGGCAGGAATTTGACCATCAAGAAACTCCGGGCTCGAAAAGTTCGTATTGCGAACATTTGTTTTATATGTGATACTTTTATCCCAAATCGCCGCGTCGAGTCAATGGGACGCATTGTTTCGTGGAGGCCGCATGGACGATGAGGGAACTTCGCGCGACCATGTCGGTTCGCTGGAACGCGGCCTTGCGGTCATGGAGATCCTTGCCAGGCATCCGGCGGGCCTGACGCTTACCGAGATGGCGGAGGAGGCGGGGCTGACCCGCGCCGGCGCGCGGCGATTTCTGCTGACGTTGACCGCGACGGGTTACGCGACGCAAGCCGGCCGGCTGTTCTCGCTATCGCCACGCCTGCTCACGGTCGTTCGCACCTGGCTTGGCGGCGCTTCGCTATGGACTTTTGCTGCGCCGATCATGCGTGAGCTGGCGGGCCAGTTCAATGAGGCCTGCAACGCGGCGGTGCTGTCTGGCGAGGAAGTCGTCTATGTCGCGCGCATACCCGGCCGTCGCATCCTCAGCGTATCGCTCGATGTCGGCACCAGGTTGCCGGCGCATTGCACCTCGATGGGGCGCGTCCTGCTTGCCGGCCTTGGCGCGGACGAACTGAAGTCCTTCCTTGCCGGGGCCAGGATCGAGCGGCGGACCCCGAAGACGATCACCAGCCGCGCAGCACTTGGCAAGGCGATCGACGTGGCGAGGGTGGATGGCTTTGCCATCGTCGATGAGGAACTGGAGCTCGGCCTGCGCTCGATTGCCGTGCCGATTGCCGACCGATCCGGGCGGACGGTGGCGGCAATCAACATGTCGACCCAGTCGGCGCGGTTTTCGGTGGCAGAGATGGAGCGGGATATCCTGCCGGCGCTGCGGAAGGCCAAGCAGCGCGTCGAGGAATTCTTCTTCGTCTGAGGGGCTGGCAGTCGTCTGACGTTTGCCCCGCTCCGTCTCGGCCTCGCGAGCGGCAGAGCATATGCGTGAAACAAAATATACCGTTGACCGCTCGCCCAAAGTCCAATATTGAACAGGATTATACAGGTTCATTGAACAGGTGCATATATGGCGCGGCGATCGGTTCAACTGTCTCCCGGCACGGGCAAGCCCGAGCAGATCGCCACTGTTCTCGAACATGAAATCCGCTCCGGCGTGCTCGGCTTCGGCGACCGCCTGCAAAGCGAGAATGAACTCGTCCAGCGCTTTTCCGTCAGCCGCAACACGGTCCGCAAGGGGCTGGAGGAACTGTCCAGCCGGGGGCTGATCACCACCAAGGTCGGTATCGGCTCCTTCGTGACGTTCGACGGCAAGCCCGTCGATGACGCCATCGGCTGGTCACGGGCACTGGCCGATGCCGGCGCCAATGCCGAGACGCGCACGCTGCGGCTCGAAGTGATCGAGGATGCCGAGCTTGCGGCGCTGCTCGGCATAGACAGCCCATCCTTCATTGCCGTCGACCGGGTGCGCACCAATGCCAGCGACGGCCATGCCATTTCCATCGAGCGCAGCCGCCTGCCGCTGTCGCCCGAACTGGAGGATGTGCCGCTGCGCGGTCTGCGCGAAGGTTCGCTGCACCAGACGCTGCGCGGCGCAGGCCTCATTCCCGACCATGGCGAGGAATGGGTCGATATCGAAATGCTCAGTGCCGAGGACGCCGCCATACTCGGCTGTCCGCAAGGCACGCCCTTCCTGCGCGGCCGTCGGCTGACGCGCGCGGCCGACGAGCGGCCGATCGAATACGTCACCAGCCTGCTCAACCCGGCGCATTTCGCGCTGCATATGAGGTTCTGAGCGATGGCGGATAACACCAAAGCCATTCTCGATCGCGCCATGGGTGCGCTTGTCGGTGGCGCGCTGGGCGATGCGCTCGGCATGCCGACGCAGCTTCTGTCGCCGGCCCGCATTGCCGAGCTTCATGGCCATGTCGAGGATTTTGTGGCGCCCTTCGCCGACCATCC
The DNA here is from genome assembly GCF_053848025.1 of Mesorhizobium sp. 128a. Classification (NCBI taxonomy): domain Bacteria; kingdom Pseudomonadati; phylum Pseudomonadota; class Alphaproteobacteria; order Hyphomicrobiales; family Phyllobacteriaceae; genus Mesorhizobium; species Mesorhizobium sp. 128a. The sequence continues at coordinate 125,235 of NZ_JBSPKY010000018.1, forward strand.
TGTGTCGAAGGGACTGGTGGCCGGCACCATCACCGACGACACCGAGCAGGCGTTGCTGCTTGGCCGCATTCTGGTCGAGTCCGGCGACCGCTTCGATCACACGCGCTGGGTGAATGCGCTGCTCGACTGGGAGCGCGAGGTCAAGGCGCGCGGCAGTTACGATCTGTTGGGACCGTCGACCAAGCGGGCCATCGACGCCATCAATGATGGGGTTGCGCCGGAAGAGGCGGGAAGCCGTGGCGACACCAATGGCGCGGCGATGCGCATCGCGCCGGTCGGCATCATGATGCCGCTGGAGCCGCTGGATGCTTTTGTTGCTAAGGTGGTTGAGACCTGCCGGGCGACGCACAACACGTCGATCGCTATTGCCTCGGCCGCGGCGGTCGCTGCCGCGATCAGCCGTGGCGTTGCCGGCGGCGACTGGCGCGCCGCATCCGACAGCGCTGTTGGGGCGGCTCGGCGAGGGGGCAAGCTTGGCCATTGGGTGACCGGCGGCGACATCGCCGCGCGTATTGTCTGGGCGCAGGATCTGGTGCGCGGCAAGACAATGCGCGATGCGATCGGGCTGATCACTGACCTCGTCGGCACCGGCGTCGCCAGCCAGGAATCGGTTCCCGCTGCCTTTGCGGTCCTTGAAGTCGCCAAAGGCGATCCCTGGAAGGCGGCCGTCATCAGCGCCAATCTCGGCGGCGACACCGACACGATCGGCGCCATCGCCGCAGGCATGGCCGGCGCCTGCGTTGGCCTTTCGCGGCTGCCGCCAAAACACATTGCGAGGCTTGTCGGCATCGACATCGCCGAGGTGCGCGCGCTTGCCGAAGACCTCGTCGCGGCGCGCATGGCGAAGGCCAGCAAGGACGCTGCGGCATGAGCGGGCGCCTGGTTCATATCGGCAGCGCGGTGGTCGACTATGTCTACCGCATCGACGCCTTGCCGGCGCCAGGGAGCGAGAAGACGGCGTCGAGCTTCGAGCAGGTCGCCGGCGGCGGTTTCAATATGATTGTCGCGGCTCGCCGCACCGGCATGACGGTGGTGTTCGGTGGCCAACTCGGCAGCGGACCGAATGGTGATTTTCTGCGGGCAGCCTTCGCTCGCGAAGGCATCGACACGCTGACGCCACCTTCGCCGATCATGGACACCGGCAATTGCGTCGCCATGATCTCGGGGGATGCCGAGCGTACCTTTGTTTCGTGGCCTGGCGCGGAGAGTGTCCTCAGCATCGCCATGATGGCGCCCGTTGTCGTTGCGTCCGGCGACTGGGTGTTCACCTCGGGCTACACGCTGAGCTATCCCGGCAGCCGCGACGCGCTGGCGGACTGGATCGAGGCGATGCCGGCGGATATTCCCTTCGTCTTCGATCCGACACCTGTCATCGCGGACATTCCGCGTGCCATTCTCGACCGGGTGCTTGCCCGCACGACATGGCTAAGCTGCAACACCAGGGAAGCAGCCGAGATCGCCGGGCAGGGTGATGTCGGGACGCTGGCCGTCCGGTTGCTTTCGAGCCATTGCCCGAAGGCCGCAGGCGTTGTCATCCGCGCCGGCGCCAAGGGCTGCTTCGTGCGGCTGACCAGCGGCGAACTACGGACCATTCCCGGCTTCAAGGTCGATGCCATCGACACTAATGGCGCGGGCGATACCCATATCGGCGCTTTCCTCAGCGCGCTGGCGCGCGGTTTCGAACCATTCGACGCTGCACGTTACGCCAACGCGGCGGCAGCCCTTTCGGTGACCCGCCATGGCGGGTCGTCGGCGCCGACCGATCGGGAGATCCAGGAATTCCTGCGCCATGACGGCCGCTCCGCGACCGCGCATGGCCGGAGGCAAGAGGCCTAAACAAGCCCCGCCAAGCGGGCAAACAATGAGAGGAACGAACATGCGTATGCCCAGACTGAACTTGATGCTTGCGGCGACCGCCGTCATCACCTCCACGCTCACGCTGGCCGCCAGTGCGGCGGACGTCCACGTGCTCAACTGGAAGGGTTACGGCGCCGACGAGCCGTGGGCCATCGAGGCTTTCGAAAAGGCGACCGGCAACAAGGTCATCAACGACTTCTTCAATTCCGAACAGGAAATGCTGACCAAGATCCGGACCAATCCCGGCCTCTACGACGTGGTCATGATCAACGCCGCCTTCAACGACCAGGCGATGGCCGAAAAGCTGATCCAGCCGATCGACGTGTCGAAGCTGCCGAACTATGCCGACATCAGCAAGGACAAGGCGCAATCGCCGATGCTCGACCATGACGGCAAGGTCTACGGCGTGCCGTGGGTGTGGGGCCTGACCGCGCTCGCCATCAACGAAAAGTCCTTCGATAAGGCGCCGACGTCGATCGCCGAAATGTGGGATCCGGCGCACAAGGGCCGCGTCGTCATCCGCGACGACGCCGTCGAGGCGGTGCAGTTCGGCGCCATCGCCACCGGCCAGAACATCAACGACATCAAGGATATGGAAGCGGTCAAGGCGAAGCTGACGTCGCTGATGCCCCAGATCAAGACCTTCTGGAGCTCGGAAAACGACTGGAACCAGATGGTCGCCTCCAACCAGATCGACATCGGCACCTACTGGAGCGGTTCGGCCGATCGAGCCAAGACGCATTTCAAGCTGCCCGTCTCGCTGGTTGTTCCGCAGGAAGGCGCCGTCGCCTGGCTCGACGCGTTCTCGATCCCGGTGGGGTCGAAGAATGTCGATGGCGCCCAGGCTTTCATCAACTGGATGATCGATCCGAAATTCTATGTCGAATGGGTCACCAAAGTCGGCGCGCCGGTGTCGGCCAACACCAAGGCGGTGGAAGCGCTGCCGGAGGATGCCTTCAACCGCAAGGTCATGGGCAGCCCCGAAGTCGCCAAGCGCATCCAGTTCCAGGCGCCGGTCACCGACGCCCAGCGCGAGGCCTATCTGGCGCTGTGGCAGCAGCTCAAGGTCGACGTGAAGTAAGAGACCGTCCAACCGGCCGGCGGTTCGCGTCGGCCGGCCGTTCCATCCTGGGGAGGAGGGTAGCATGGCAGTAGAGGGCGCGATCGCGTCGCGCAGCGGGCTGAGATCGGCCTTGCCGTTGCTGGCGCCGGCCTATCTCTGGCTGACACTGGCGATCTTCCTGCCGCTGTCGGCTATGGTCTTCTTCTCCTTCATGACCGAGCTGCCGCTGTCGGGAAAGCCGTGGGCGTTCACGCTTGGCAACTATGCCGCCTTCTTTTCGCAGAGCCTGTATCTGACGCTGCTGCTAGCTTCGCTACGCCTCGGGCTCGAAGTCACGCTGTGGTGCATCGTCATCGGTTATCCCGCCGCCTATGTGCTGGCCAAGGTTCTGAAGGGCCGCAGCCGCGAGGCGATCTTCCTGCTGGTCATCCTGCCCTTCTGGTCGAACGGACTGGTGCGAATCTTCTCCTGGGCGATGGTGCTGCGCGAGGGTGGCATCCTCGACACGGCGCTGAACGCCGTGCTGCCGTTTAGGATCAACATCGATCTCATGTATTCCTATCCGGCCGTCATCATCGGTCTGGTGCACTCCTACGTGCCCTATATGGTGCTGACCTGCTACCTCACGCTGCAGGCTATCGACGACTCGCTGATCGAGGCCGGGCGCTCGCTCGGCGCCTCGCGGCTGCAGGTGCTGAAGCGGGTGATCATCCCGCTGTCGATGCCCGGCTTGGTGGCCGGCGCGGCGCTGATCTTCGTGCCGGTCGTCGGCTCGTTCATGGAGCCGCGCATTCTGGGTGGCCGCACCGGCACCTTCTACGGCACGGTCATCGAGGACCAGTTCGTCGCCGTGTTCAACTGGCCGCTCGGAGCGGCGCTTTCCTTCATTCTGCTGGCGGTCGTGCTGGTCATACTGGCGGTTGCCTCGCCGGTGCTGAGGAGGGCCGCGTAATGATGACGACACGCATCCTCGAAGGATTTGGCCGCTTCTATGTCGGGCTACTGCTCGCCTTCCTTTACCTGCCGATCATCATCATGGCGCTGATGTCGTTCAACGTCTCGCCCTTCTATCAACTGCCGTTCGAATGGACGACGGAGTGGTATGCATCGCTGTGGCAGAACGACCAGCTGATCGCGGCGACTTGGAATAGCCTCGAGATCGCAATCATCACCACCCTCATTTGCGTGGTGCTGGGTACGGCGGCATCGCTGGCGCTCTACCGCTATGACTTCCGCGGCAAGAAACTTTTGCAGGCGCTGCTGTTCCCGCCGATCGCCATTCCGTGGCTGATCACCGGCACGGCGATGCTGATCTTCTTCTTCGGCGTTGGCATCGGCCGTGGCCTGTTCGCCATCCTGCTCGGCCATGTCGCACTAGCGCTGCCCTATGTTATCGTCGTCGTTTCTGCCCGGCTGCAGACTTTCGCGCCGGAACTTGAAGAGGCAGCGCGCTCGCTCGGTGCCAACCAGTGGCAGGTGACCACCCGCGTCACGCTGCCGTGGATCATGCCGGGCGTCATCGCCGGCGGGCTGTTTGCCTTCGCTGTGTCGTTCGACCAGTTCGTCGTTTCCTATTTCCTGGCGACGCCGGGGCAGACGACGCTGCCGGTCGAAATCTATGCCGCCATCCGCAAGGGCTTTACGCCTGAGATCAATGCGGTCTCGACCATCATCATTGTCGTGTCGATGGCGCTGATGCTGCTCACGGCACGCTTCTTCAAATTCGGCGGAGAGAAATAATGGCCGGCGTGCAGGTATCGAACGTCTCGCGCAGCTTTGGCGCGCACAAGGCGCTGGACGATGTCTCCATCGACTTTGCCGATGGCGGCTTCTACGCGCTGCTCGGACCCTCGGGCAGCGGCAAGACCACGCTGCTGCGCCAGATCGCCGGCTTCGACTTTCCCGACTCTGGCCGCATTGCCATCGGCGGCGAAAGTGTGGAACGCGTGCCCGTTGAGAAAAGGCGGATCGGCATGGTGTTCCAGAACTACGCGCTGTTTCCCAATATGAGCGTTGCCGACAATGTTGCCTTCGGCCTGTCGGTGCGCGGCGAAGCCAAGACGGTAATCGCGATGGAGGTGCAGCGCGCGCTCGACCTCGTGCAACTGGGCACGCTCGGCGGCCGTCGCCCTCATCAGCTTTCCGGCGGCCAGCGCCAGCGCGTGGCGCTGGCGCGCGCCATCGTCACCAAGCCGCGCGTGCTTCTGCTCGACGAGCCGCTCGGCGCGCTCGACAAAGCGCTGCGCGTCGACATGCAGATCGAACTGAAGCGCATCCAGCGCGAGATCGGCATCACCACCATCTTCGTCACCCACGACCAGGAGGAGGCGCTGACGATGAGCGACCGCATCGGCATATTGCGGGATGGCAGGCTGGTGCAGGAAGGGCCGCCGGAGGAGATCTACGACCGGCCGAAGAGCGAATTCGCCGCCACCTTCCTCGGTGACGCCAACATCTTCCGCGGCGACACGACCGGCAACGGCATCCGCCTGCCGGACGGCACGGCGATTGCTGCCGGCGCAGGCGCGACGCTTGCAGCCGGCGCCAAGGCGAGCTGCGCGGTGCGGCCGGAGCGCATTCGCATCGCTACCGATGCGGGGATTTTCGATGGCAATGCAAACCGGCTCAAGGGCCAGGTCTCCAAGCGCATCTTCGCCGGCAACAACAGTACCTATTTCGTCGAGCGCGCCGGCCAGACGCTGAAGGTCATCGTGCAGAACACCGGCCTCGAGCGGCTGGCCGAGGGCCAGGATGTGGTGCTCAGCTGGTCGCCGGAAAGCACGGTGCTGATCGCCGGGAGCTAGTCCGCGCCATCGGCCGCCGCACCGGTTCTGATGGGAATTGATGGAGCGGACCTTGGCTGATCCACCGGCCATGGCGTTATATCCTGCCCTCCAAGGGAGGGAATGGATGGCAGGCCAGGGTTTCGAGCCGGATGTAAGGGTTCGCACCAACGAATACCGGATCGGCTGTATCGGCGCCGGCATGATCATGGCCGAATGCCATCTCGCCGCCTATGCGCAGGCCGGTTTCCAAGTGGTGGCTATCGCCTCGCGGACCAAGGCCAGCGCCGAGAAGGTGGCGACGCGCTGGAGCATTCCAGTCGTTCACGACACGCCGGAACAGCTGATCGAATATCCCGGGGTCGAGATCGTCGACCTTGCCTTTCCGCCCGACCAGCAGCCGGCTCTGATCCGTCATGCGCTGAAGCAGAAGCATATCAAGGCGATCCTGGCGCAGAAGCCGCTGGCGCTGTCGGTCGAGGAAGCGGTGAAGCTGCGCGACGAAGCGGCAAGATCCGGCAAGATCCTCTCGGTCAACCAGAACATGCGCTACGACCAGTCGATGCGCGTGTTGAAGCAGATCATCGACAGCGGCGCGCTGGGCGAGATCGTCTTCGCGCAGATCGACATGCATGCGATCCCGCACTGGCAGACATTCTTGGCGGACTATGATCGTCTGACCCTCGCCAATATGAGCGTGCATCATCTCGACGTGCTGCGCTTCCTGTTCGGCTATCCCCAGGAGATCACCACGCTGACGCGCAAAGACCCGCGCACGGCATTCGACCATTCCGACGGCATCACCGTCTCGACGCTGCGCTTTCCATCCGGCGTGCTCGCCGTGTCGCTGGAGGATGTCTGGTCCGGCCCGCGCCAGGCCGGCTACAAGGACGACCAGCACATCAATTGGCGCGTCGACGGCACCAAGGGTGTCGCCAAGGGTACGATCGGCTGGCCGAAGGGCGTGGCCTCGACTCTGACCTATGCCTCGACGGAGACGACCGGTGGAGAGTGGGTGAGTCCAAGCTGGAACACGATGTGGTTTCCGCACGCCTTTATCGGCGTGATGGAGCAATTGCAGCATGCGGTGAAGACAGGAACGCCTCCGGCGCTATCGGTCGCGGACAACGTCAAGACGATGGCACTGGTCGAGGCCGGCTACCGGTCGATGGCGGAAGGCCGCACCGTAAAACTGTCCGAGATCTCGATCGACTGAACGTCTTGCCGCCAAATAGCGTGGCGGCTGAATCGCTTACCGGGAGGAGTTCACATCATGATGCAGGCAGGGATCTTCACCGGCTATTTCCCCTATGAGCTCGCCGAGGCCGCAAAACGCATCCGCGGGCTCGGTTTCAACACGGTGCAGCTCGACATGCATTTCAGGGATATCGATCTCACGGCCGGGCAGATCACCAGGGATAAGGCCAGAAAGGTGCGCGACACGTTCCGCGACCACAATCTCCCGGTCTGCTGTATCTCCGGCTACACCAACATCATCCACCCTGATAAAGCCGAGCGCGCAAAGCGCGTCGATTATCTCAAGGAGATCATCCGCAACGCGCGCGACTTCGGCTCGCCCTATGTGATCTCAGAGACCGGCACCTACAACACCGAATCCGACTGGGTGCATCACCCCAAGAACAAGACCGAGGAGGGGTTCGAGGAATGCCGCGGGGTGATCTCGGACCTGGCCCAGACCGCCTATGACCATGGGGCGGTGTTCCTGCTCGAAACCTATGTCAACAATGTCGTCGGCTCGGTCGAGGAGACGGTGAAGATGTTCGCGCAGGTCGACCATCCGGGCCTTGGCCTGTTGATGGACCCGACCAATTATTTCGAGGCGCACAACATCGACCGCATGGATCAGGTGCTGAACCAGGTGTTCGACACGCTGACCGACAAGATCAGGATCGCGCATGCCAAGGATGTGAAGCGCTCAGGCAGCGACAAGACGGAGAAGCATGCCGACATCGGCGATGCCGACGCGCATGAGGGGCTGACCTTTCGCGGCGTCGGCGAGATCGAATTGCCGGCGCCGGGTCTCGGTTCACTGAACTACGATCTCTATCTGAAGCGGCTCAGCGAAAAGCACCCGAACATTCCTGTTATCATCGAGCATCTGACCGAGGACGACGTGCCGCGCGCGAAGACATTCCTCGACGGGAAATTCCGCGCCAACGGTCTCTGAGGATCAGGCGAGGAGGTGACGATGGCCGCCAAGACAAAGCGCGATTACAGCCTGGTCGGCGAAAGCACCCGCCGGGCCATCGAGACCGGGCTGGCTTCAGCCGAGTGGTATCACACGGATGTGCCGCGCAAGGCGATGAAGGAGCTGATGCAGCGCTCCGACGGGCCGGCAATCCGCGACACGGTGATCTGGGTCGCCGCGATCCTTGGCTCGGCGGCCGGTATCATCTGGTTCTGGGGGACATGGTGGGTGGCGCCGTTCCTGCTGGTCTATGGCGTGCTCTATGGCTCGTCGAGCGACTCGCGCTGGCATGAGTGCGGCCACGGAACGGCGTTTCGGACGCGCTGGATGAACGATGTCATCTACGAGATTGCCTCGTTCATGGTGGTGCGCAATCCAGTACAATGGCGCTGGAGCCATGCCCGACACCACACTGACACGATCATCGTTGGCCGCGATGCCGAGATAGCTGTGATGCGGCCACCCGACCTGCTCAAGGCGGCGCTCGCCTTCACTGGAATTCTCGATTTCCGCTATTCGCTGCCGACGCTGGCGCGACAGGCGCTCGGCAGATTGTCCGACGACGAGAAGAGCTACATCCCGGAGACGGAGCAAGCCAAGGCCATCGCCGCGGCGCGCTGGCACATGGCCGTGTATGCCGCGGCGATCGCTTTGGCGATCGCGCTGGGGTCGTGGGTGCCGCTGGTTCTGATCGGTCTGCCGCGCCTCTATGGCACTTGGCACATGGTGCTGACCGGCCTGCTGCAGCATATCGGGCTCGCCGACAACGTCGTCGACCACCGGCTCAACACCCGCACCGTCTACATGAACCCGGTGAGCCGCTTCATCTACTGGAACATGAATTATCACGTCGAACACCACATGTTCCCGATGGTGCCCTATCATGCGCTGCCGAAGCTGCACGAACTGATCAAGCACGATCTGCCGGTGGCGAACCCGTCGATGTGGCATGCCTATCGCGAGGTCTGGCCGGTTCTGTTGAAGCAGCTGCGATACGAAGATTATTTCCTCAAGCGCGAATTGCCGCCGACGGCGCGGCCCTATCGCGGCGAGTTCCACGAGGTCGATATGTCGGCGGCGGCCGAGTAGTCACCTGCCTTCTATCCGGCCTGTCACGTGGCCGGTAAGGTGGGCAGGATCAATTCCAGCAAACAGGGGCATCCTGATGGGCAGAAAAAGACCGACCGTCGCCGATCTGCGCGCCATGAAGGGCAAGCGCCAGCTGACCATGCTGCGCGTCTTGACCATGGATGAGGCCGAGGCTGCCGAGCGGGCGGGGGCCGACATCGTCTCGGTGCCGCCCGAGCTGGTGCTCAATCCGCAATACCGCGACGCCGCCCCCAGCCTGTTCACCATGCCGGGCGAGAACTTTTATGAGATCGGCACGGCGGACGATTTCCTGCGCTGGGCGTTCCGGCTCTACAAGGCAGGCGCCGATGCGGTCTATTGCAGCGCCGGCTTCGCCACCGTGAAGCGGCTGGCAGACGACGCGATTCCGGTGATCGGCCATGTCGGCCTCATTCCTTCCCGCGCCACCTGGACCGGCGGTTTCAAGGCGGTCGGCAAGACCGCCGACACCGCCATGCAGATCTTCGAGGCCGTCAAGCAGTATGAGGCCGTCGGTGCGCTGGGCGCCGAGATCGAAGTGGTGCCGGTCGAGGTCGCCAAGGCAATCTCGGAACGCACCTCGCTAATCATGCTTTCGATGGGGGCCGGCACCGGCTGCGACGCGCAATATCTGTTTGCCGACGACATTCTCGGCCAGAACCGGGGCCACATGCCGCGTCATTCCAAGGTCTATCGCAACTTCGCCGCCGAGTATGACCGGCTGCAGGCGGAACGAGTGGCGGCATTTTCCGAATATGTCGCCGACGTCAACAGCGGCGCGTATCCGGAGGACAAGCATATCGTGCGCATGGACCCGGCCGAGCTGAGCCAGTTCATGAAAAGGGTGGATGAAAAGGCCTGAACTCGCCGATCTGGCTGGTCGCTGTTACGCCCGCCAACCGCCGTTGGCGAGCGAGGCGTAAAGCGGCTCGGCGTCCGGGCCGAGCGGCCTGTCTTCCCTAAGGCTCGCCACGTGCGCGCGCACCGCCGCATGGATGACTCCTGTCGCCGGCGCCAGCGTCAGGCCTTGGCGCAAATCGGCCGCCTGCGCTGCCGCCATCAGTTCAAAGGCGATCAACCGTCGCCACAGGGCGATCATGCCGGAGCATTTCGTAACAGCGAGCAGCGTCTGTGTCGCATGGTCCTCGACGCCTTCCGAGACCGGAAGGAAGTCGAGCATCACGGGATTGGCCTTGTGGCGGATGGCGGCGAGGATCGCCGTGACTGTCTTTTGTAGCGGCACGAAGCCGGCGGACGCGCCGCCGATTGGCGACAAATACTTGGGCAGGCCGTTGCGGCCAGAGCCGGTGAGTTGGACGAAGCGTGCGGCCGTTGCGGCTGAGGCCTGCGCGATGGCGAGGCCAAGCGTCTCGAAAGCGAGTGCCATTGACGCCGTGTGGAAATTGCCGGTCGACAACACCAGATTGTCCTCTCCGAGTACCAGCGGATTGTCGGCTGCCGCGTTGAGCTCGATTTCTACCGCAAGCCTTGCATTGTCGATCGCCTGGATCAGCGCGCCGTGTATCGACGGCATGCAGCGAACCGAAAGCGGATCCTGCAAGGTGGTGGGCGGCGGCTGCTCGTCGCGGGCGAGCAGATCGCGTAGCTCCTTTGCCGCAAGCTGCTGGCAGGCCGCCGGCCGCGCCAGATGCAGACGCGGATCGAGGATGGTGCGGTTAGCGCCAAGTGCCTCCATCGTCAGTGCGCCGGCTTGTTGCTGTTGTTCAAAGGCTGAGAGGGCATCAACGAGCGCCAGCGCCCCGGCGCCCGTCGAGACCGCCGAAGCGTTGATCAACGACAGTCCGTCCTTTGGCGCCAGGCTGACCGGCGCCAACCGCGCCATCATCAGCGCCTTTGCCGAAGGCATGCGCCGGCCTTGGTAGTCGGCCTCGCCCTCCGCAATCAGCGTGCGGGCTATCGCGGTCATCAGCAGCAGGTCGCCGGCGCCGATTGAACCTAGAGACGGCATCACAGGATGCACGCCCGCATTGAGCGCGTCGACAAGGGCGGTCAAAACCGCCGGCGAAATACCTGAACCGCCAACCGAGAACATCGCGGCGCGCGCCAGCATGGTCGCCCGCACCGCCTCTTGCGGCAAGGGTTCGCCGACGGCGCCGCTGCGCCCTTCCAGCAACTGGCGCTGGAAGGCGCTGCCATCGCCCTCGACCGTGGCGCCGAGATTGGCGCCGAGCCCGGTGTTGAGGCCGTAAATCTGCTGGCCGGACGCGGCGGCCTGGTCGAGCACCTTGCGGGCCTTGTCGAGCCTCTCGATGACGGCGGGCTCAACCTCGACCTTGCGACCGCCACGGGCAACCGCCGCGACGTCCTCGACGCTGATGCCGACGCCGTTGAGGACGAGCGCGCTCATGCGAAGCGCAGCCTCTGGCCAATTCCCTTACCAGCGGCCTTGGCAAGCATCGCCTTGCCCAGCGCAATGTCGGACAGCGACAGGCCGCGATGCCAGAACAGGATCGTCTCGTCATCACTTTCGCGCCCGGCTTTCAGGCCGGCGGCGATCTGGCCGAGCTCGGCATGCAGTGTCTTTTCGCTCAGCTTGCCTGTCTCGACATGGGCGCGCAACGAGCCGAACTTGCCGCCCTTGCACTGGCCCCAATCGTCGACGACCATTTTCTGCATGATGTCGGTCAGTGATATCTCCACCGCGCTCATCGTGCCATAAGGCACGACGAACGCGCCGGGCTTTATCCATTCGGTCTTGAGCAGCGGCTGCGGCTCCGAAAGCCGCGAGGCCTCGACGACGATGTCGGCGCCCTTGACGCAGCTCTCCCAGTCGCCGACCGCCGCGACCGTCTTGCCGAGATCGGCCGAGAGTTTGGCGGCAAAACCGTCGCGGCTTTCGGGGCGGCGCGAATGGACGCGGATCTCGTCGAAGTCGAAGAGATGATCGAGCAGGCGCACGTTCCAGTAGGCCGTGCCGCGCGCCCCGATATGAGCCAGAACCTTCGAGTTCTTGCGCGCCAGATGCTTGGCGCCGATGGCGGTGACTGCGCCGGTGCGCATGTCGGTGATGACGGTGGCGTCGAGAATGGCGCGCGGTGTGCCGGTGCGCGGATCGAACAGGTTCAGAATGCCGAATTCCGAGGGCAGGCCGTGCAGGTAATTGTCGACATAGTCGCCGACGATTTTTACGCCGGCCGCATCGAGCGGCGCGACATAGCCGCGCAGCACGTTGAAATGGCCGTGGAAGGATGGGTCGGGTTCAAGATGGACTCGCGGCTCGATCACTGTCTGGCCGTTGCCTTGCGCGACAAGCCCGGCCTCGACGGCGGCAATGATTTCGCCGTCGGTCATCTCAAGGGCTTCGATATCGAGGGCATTGAGGTAGTCGATATAGATCGGCTTCATGCAGGTTCCTTGCCGCTAAGGCGCTAATCCATAACAGGCCGCGCGCCGACACGGAAGTTTGTTGGATAAGCTCTGGACTGGGCCAGCCATTTGCTGTTGAACGCGGTTCGTCATGACTGCCGTTCCCGACACCGAGGCCTCGGCCGCCACCGCCAGCAATGCGCGGCGCGTGGCGCTGATCGTCGCCATCGCCTTTTTCATGCAATTGCTCGACTCGACAATCATCTCGACCTCGCTGCCGCAGATGGGAGAGTCCTTCGGCGTGCCGGCGGTGGCGATGAGCATCGGCATCACCGCCTACATGCTGACCATGGCGGTGTTCGTGCCGCTGTCGGGCTGGCTCGCCGACCGTTTTGGCGCGCGCAACATTTTCCTACTGGCGATCGTGCTGTTCACGCTTGCCTCGCTTGCCTGCGGCTTTTCGCAGAGCCTTGCCCAATTCGTTGCCGCCCGCGTCGTGCAAGGCCTTGGCAGCGCGCTGATGACGCCGGTCGGCCGCATTCTTGTGCTGCGCAACGCGCCGAAGTCGGAATTGCTCAATGCCACGGCGCTGATCACCTGGCCGGCGCTGTTTGCGCCTGTCGTCGGGCCGGTGCTTGGCGGCTTCATCACCACCTATCTCTCCTGGCACTGGAATTTCTTCATCAACATCCCGCTCGGGCTGATCGGGCTGGCGCTGGTTGCGCGCTTCATTCCGGGTGACCGCGAGGCCGATCCCAAACCACTGGACTGGCCGGGATTTTTCCTGACATCGCTGGGGCTCGCGCTCCTGCTCTACGGCCTGGAACGCATCGCGCATCCGGAGGGCGGCGCCTTGCCGACGGTGCTGCTGATTGCGGCGGGTATCGTCATCGGCTGGCTGGCGGTGCGGCATCTCCGGCGCGCGCCGCATCCGCTGCTCGATCTCTCCTCATTCAAGGTGCAGACCTTCGCCATCTCCACGCTTGCCGCCGGCACCATCTTCCGGGTGGCGATCAACGCCACACCGTTCCTGTTGCCGCTGCTGTTCCAGGTTGGCTTCGGGCTTTCCCCGGTCGATGCAGGGTTGATGATCCTGGCCTATTTCCTCGGCAATCTCGGCATGAAGACGGTGACGACGCCGACGCTGCGGCGTTTCGGGTTCCGCACAGTGATGGTCGTCAACGGCCTGATCGCCTCGGTCGCTATCATGGCCTGCGCCGCGATCTCCCCTGACACACCGCAGGCTCTGGCGGTGGCGCTGATGCTGGTCGCCGGCCTGTCGCGCTCGATGCAGTTCACGGCGCTGAACACGCTGGCCTTCGCCGATATCGACGCTGTGCAGCGCAGCTCGGCGGCAACGCTGTCCTCCATGCTTCAACAGATATCGATGCTGTTCGGCGTCGCGGTCGCGGCGGCGATCCTCAACCTGTCGCAGATCGCCAGGGACCGGCCGGCGCTCGACCTCGTCGATTTTCGCATCGCCTTCCTGGTGATCGGTGTCATCGGGCTGGTCGCGGCATTGCGGTTCCTCGCGCTGCCGCCCACTGCGGGCGCGGAGGTTTCGGGGCACGCGACGCGGGGTTGAGATCGAGACCGACGGTCGTGGAATAATTCGTTGCCTGGACGGGGGCAAATTCAAAGTGCGGCAAAGAGATTAGCCGTGTTTGCTCACGCCTTGATTCACCCGCTTGCTGAATGATCCAAACGAAAGGACACATCATGGCCGCCATAAGACTGCTCAGCGATGATGAGTTGGAGACAATCCCGGTGGTCAAAGCCGTCTTCGACGATATCCGTGCGACGCGCAAATCCGATTTCGTCAACAATTTCTGGCGCGGGCTGGCCAATGATCCGGTGTTGCTGAAACGGACATGGGAGCAGGTAAAGGTGGTGATGGCCACCGAAAGCGCCATCGATCCACTGACCAAGGAAATGATCTACATCGCCGTGTCGACTGCCAATGGCTGCTCCTACTGCGTCCATTCGCACACGGCCGCGGCACGCGCCAAAGGCATGACCGATGTGCAGCACGGAGAGCTGGTGTCGATCATCGGGCTCGCCGGCCAGACCAACCATCTGGTGACGGCAATGCAGATCCCGGTGGATGCGGAATTCGAGGTGAAGTAAGCGCGGCGCTTTTCCCTTCTCCCCTTGTGGGACTGTTGCAAAATTGGGTGGATATGATTCCCTGTTTTGAAACGGGGATTTTGCGATGACGACAAAGCCGAGCGGTCAGTTCAGTTTTGTGGAGGCTTTGC